>JBMDWN010000187.1:0-1787 GCA_048595275.1 Olivibacter sp.
ATTCTGGAAAAAAGCGGCTACCTGATCGCAAATCCTAAAGCCAACGAAAAAGGCGAGCGCCTCTATATTGAGTTCGGTTCGCCGGAATGGAAGATCTATATTCAACAAGGTATCATTGCCGGTTCCGATAACGCTTTATTACAATGGAGTATCCCGGATCTGGTCTTACTCATGCTGCGCAAAGCAGAACAGGTCGGCGATGTGCTGCTTATGAAGAATTTCTATCTGGCATTGGTAAGCGAGTACCTGGAAGGCACGCTGGATGAAGCATCCGGTATGCCCGCGGATTTCCAAAGCTGGCTTAGTCATGAAACGCTGCTTGAAATACGAAAGCTTTTCTTAGAACACAAATTGCTCAGCCTAAAGAAAAAAAAACATCCTTCGAGCTACTTCGTCTTTCGGACGAACTGGAGCTGGCCAACAGCCCCGCCCGTCGCGCTCAAGTCCTTTTTCTTATGGATCCGCGGAACCATCTCAGGCTGGCAGGGCAAAAAACCGAGTCCTCACTTGAAAGATACCCATTTCAGCACATCGTTAGGTGAGTTTTTGCCGCCAGAAGAGGCCGAGCAGTATTTAAACTTCATGGGTTTGTGGGATGTGCATCTGAATCACGCCCAGCGCACGATCGAGCGAAAATCTGCATTAGCTATTTCAAGCGCATCTCAAGCCGGAGAAAAGTACCTTAAAAAAATAGATAAGGAATTTCCGGCGAAATTCTATTCCCGGGACACTAATTTCTATATCGGCCTGTTCGAATCTGATGGTGTCATCAATCAATTTTTATTATCCAGCGACCTGAAAAACATTCTTTTGCTGTTCATTCACCGGGCCGTGCTGGAGAATCAAATCGAAAAGGCAAGGCAATACGCAGAAATCTTCGAGGCCAGGGCTTCAGCAGGATTTAAAGAGCGAAACGACTGGTACAAAAATCAAGTAAAACCTTATCTCGATGCTATACAGCGCGGCGAAGAACCGCTTTTACCTACTTTAAACATCCTATAAGTCAAACGTTATCGGGATACTAGTCAAAGATCGTTAAACAGGAGCATCCAGATATTAAAACAACCTGGAGAAATGGCTATCCAAGTGCTTACGCATGGCATTTCTGAACACCTCCGGCGTCCCCACCTTTAGTATATCCACAAGACCGCTGTGAGAAATAAAGGATTTTGACTGGACCGGATCGTTTAGCATACCACTGGAATGTACATACTGAAAAACCGGCAACAGCATATGCTGAAAATCCTTCAAGGTCTGATTGCCAGAAATTTCATATAGCTTGCCATGAAAAGCTATCTCGTCCGTTACATTGAAAATGGTAGAGTCGCCTTTAAGCGGCTCGGCGCTGACAATCTCTTCCAGTTCCTCAATATCGGTCTGTGTAATGCGTGCAAACAGGAGATCGGCCATCCCCAATTCCAGGACTAAGCGCATTTCGAATACGTCCCGCAAAGTATTCTCCGCCAAAACATTGGGATGAAGCGATTTCTTTAAAGGCGAAAGGAGATCAGGATTAGTTAAGACAGCACCACGATGTTTTTTGGATTCAATCAGCCCGATCAATCGTAACCGCAGCAGAGCTTCCCGGATGACGGTTCGGCTCACTCCAAGCACTTCCCCAAGTTCAACCTCTTTAGGTAACACGTCACCAACCTGCATGCCCTTGTTGATAATCAGGTCAATAAGCTTCATTTCCACCTTATCTACCAAGCTGGAAGTGTCGATCGTACCAAGATTGTTTGTAATAGGTTCCTTCTCCATAAAAGCTATGCATTTGAATTGTGCTG
>JBMDWN010000188.1:0-2278 GCA_048595275.1 Olivibacter sp.
TCTTCTGCGCGAACCCACTTCTGATACCGAATACGTTGATCCATTTTTCTGACGTAGCTTCCTGTGCAGCCAGCTTTTTCTCTGCAATATCCAGATAAGCAAATGCTTTTCGCTCCCGGTGGCGCAGGGGTTCCCGGGAAAAACTGAGGTAATAGTTTGCCAGGTTAATACAAGTGATTACATAAGTATTCCCGCTTACGTCATCCGGGTTTTGGGATTGGAGGTCGAGCGATTTCAGGAGGTAAACGAAACTGCTGTCTGTCAGGTTTTCCTCTGATTTCTTTTTATAACGGGCCTGGTACATACTGGAAATGCCATTATTCACGTTAACTTGCAGGTTGATGTCGCCGGCCTGTACCGCGTAATGGCGGGCTTTTCGGATGTAATGCTCCATCTTTTCACTGTCTTCCCATTTGCTGTAGGCGCCGTAAAGCAAATAATTGAGATGATATTTGGTAGCCGGGTCTTCGTCGTTATCCTCAACTTGTTTCAAGCCTTCCAGCGCATCCTCTATCGTCTTGTCTGGCAAATTCATGATGTTGTTCAAAAAAGCGCTGGCACGGTAAGCCACGGCTAATGAAGGTTTATAGGCAGATTTCTTAGCTTGTGCCAAGCTTTGATCCGCTAACTTTTTCGCCGTAAGCAAACTGTCCAGCGAGGCGTACTGGCTACTCTGGTAGGCATAAAGATAAGCCAGGTCAGCAGGCGATTGGGTTGATGTTATTCCCTGTGCCAATAGCCGGATGGCATCATCAGATTGGTTATGTCTTTGCGCCTGTTCAAACTTATTCAGTATGTCCTTTGTTGAAGACTGGATATCCTGAGCCATCAACCGGATACTAAAAAACAGGGATGTTAGGGATAATAAACTGAGCGCTATTTTCATTGACTATGATCACAAAGGCAGCCAAGATAATAAAAACGAGATCACATTTGAGCTTTTAGGCCGGTATTGGAGGGGATCTGTATACAATTTGTAGACATCGAATTTTCGCTTACGGAACCGCTTTCACTTAATTTTGGCATCCGATACGCTATTCAAATATGTGTATAACTCGTCTATGGAAGATTTAATTATGCTGATCGCAGGACTGTTTTTGCTGACGCTCGTTTACGTTCTCCTGATCGGTGGCAGCATTACTAATGGGAGAACTTACTGGCCTTACTGTGTGTTGATCGCCTTGCATATTTTAATGGCCTTATACCTGCGATCTGCGCTGGCTGGACCTCATAGCGACCCGCAATGGGCTATGGGTTTGGGTTTGTTTTTTATTGTATTTGGACTGGCTAATCTGATCCTCCCTTTGATTGGTGTTTTAATCTATTTTTTGCGTAAATGACCGGAATCTGGAATTTTAATTAACAACTGTCATATGATCATAATATCGGTTAGTCACTATCATGAACCCTATTTTGAAGAATCGGTTCAGGTTGAGAATCTTGAAACGGGGCGGACGGAGACCATTCTATTGGTTCTAAGCCGCGTTATTGTTGCCACAGGGTTCAGTGAGCGCGTAACCCGGAAGCGGCTTGTTAAGTATTACCGGGAGAACAACGAAGAAATTCCGCGCAGGAAATGGACTCCCGAAATGAAAGCAATGGCTAAAGAGTATCGGCTTAAATACCTTCCGGGCCGATACCATAGGCTTACCAGGGGTGGGAAGATCGCGGTCTTCGGAGGAGCTGCTCTGTTGTTATTCGCTGTGGCGGCGATCGTATACCAGATTTATGTAACTTCCCCAAAGATTCTTGCCGCCCAGGAGGTATTCAAAGCCATGCCGGTTCCGGGCGATCGGTATTATGGAAGCTTGTTAAGCCCCGAATTTATGCCCGATGGAAAACTTCAAGCCAGCTGGATTATCATTGAATCAGTTAGCCCGGCGGACAGCCTGGTAACCCTTCGTTTGTCTGACCACATTGGGGACTTTACTTTTGAAAGCCTGTCCCTGAATCACGATGCGTTCAACGGGCCTGTTTTTGATACGAAATTCAGTATCAAAAAATACGATGTGCAGTTTAAAGGCTTGGATAACGAGTTTCTATTTCAATCCCGCGTGTACAGCAATAATTTTGATGCTTCTAAAATCCCTGCAGATCATGAATGATCAGCGTTTGCTTCAGAATACCCCCAATTCCCGCGAATACGACCCGAAATCTAAAGGTGCGAAAGCCTTCGCCGTTTTTCTGGATGGAGCGGGCTGGTTGACCTATACGCTCGGTATTTTAGTCTTTTTCTTGATTGCCTTGCTGTGCTTTACTGTTCAGGGCTTATCTCAAA
>JBMDWN010000189.1:0-8239 GCA_048595275.1 Olivibacter sp.
GACCCGGACCGTAGGCTCCACTTTCCGCATTCATAGAAAAGACAGGTTGGGTTGTTTTAGCCCAATGTTCAGGGTTCATGGGGTCTCCGTCTTCCTGCAGACTTAGCAGACCGAGGCAGTAATTATCTACCCAGAAACCACTTGCAGAATATACAACTAAAACATTTCCATCCGGATTGATCAAAATCTGCGGCCCCTCGTTAATGGGATTGCCGTGCATTTCCCAGGGATATTGCGGCGAAGCAATGCGAATTTTTTCACCTTCGATGGTCCAGGGGTCACTCATTTTTGCGATATAAATATGTTGCGGAGGGGCACCGGCGTTACCACCTGACCAAAGCATATACAGCTGTCCTTTATAGTCCAGAATTGTTCCGTCAATTGCCCATTCATCACTTTCATCAGCTACCTTGCCCTTAAGTTCCCACTGTCCTTCCATCGGGTTGGGCGAACTATTTTCGACCACATACATGCGATGATTTGCGTTGTTCCCGTCGTCAGCCGCAAAATACATATACCATTTTCCGTTAATTTCATGCAGTTCAGGCGCCCAGATGTTTCGCGAGTAAGGCATCCCAGACTCCGGAATCCAGGCATCCTGTTGCCGGGCTGCCCCCAGTTCGGAAAGACTTTTTGTTTCATACAAGACAAGTTTTCCTCCCTGCGTATAGGTGAAATAATAGGTGCCATCCTTCTGGGTTACCCAGGGATCTGCGCCGCGCGGAAGCAAAGGGTTGGTAAAAGAATCTTCTACAATGAAGTCTCCCGTTACCGGAAATTCCGGATCTGTGATGTTATCTTCAAGCTTTTTACACCCCTGAAGGACCAAAATAATTAAGCAGCCGATGGTGAGTGCCGGAACAATAAAGGCAGATAACGTTTTCTTAAGTTTCATAATCTCATTTGGTTAGTTAGACTTTGACAACTATTAACAATAAGTAACAGGAACGGCAGGCTTTAAGATCGCTGAATGCTCTCAAAGATTATCAGTTATGTATCATTTATCATTCGAGGGAGAAGTGTTAAAAGTCGCCTTAGCATCATAATGTCATCTTTTTTAGGCCACATGCACTTTATGTACTAATTTCGAAAGCCATAAAGAACGCCATCAAATTTTACATGAAGCATCTGCTTAATCTCCTTATCTCCACCCGAACAATGGGTACGCTGCTTATCCTTTTCGCTCTTGCTATGGCCTTTGCAACCTTCGTTGAGAACGATTACGGTACGCCAGTTGCGAAGGTTTTCGTCTATGACAGCTGGTGGTTTGAGCTAATTATGCTTTTGCTGATCGTCAATTTTATTTATAACATCAAGCGCTATCGATTGTGGAAGAGGGGAAAATGGTCGGTGCTGGCATTCCACCTGGCCTTTATCCTGATTTTCATCGGAGGTGCCGTCACCCGTTACATCAGTTTCGAAGGAGTTATGCATATTCGCGAAGGTGAAGAGAGCGATGTTGTGATTTCGGAGGATAATTTCTTCAAGGTTCAAATCACGAACGGTGAAGAGGCCCTGGCCTACGACGATGTCCAGGTAACTTTGTTGCCGGAAGACATTCCGGCTGTATTCAAGCCTTTTCGTCAAACTTATGATGCAACCTACAATTTCATGGGTCAGCACGTGACCATGCGCGTTTTAAACTATCTGCCCAGAGCCCAGGATTCGCTGCTGGCAGGCGGCGGACAGGAGGAAGTCCTGAAGTTTGTTGTGTTGGTAGATGGGCAGAGACAGAATAAATTCCTGCGTTCAGGTTCGGTGCAACTTATCGAGAATGTATTGGTCAGCTTCAATCAGTATACAGAAGGTGCAATCAACATAACAGAAGATGCCGGCGCCCTGCATATCTCTTCGCCGGTAGACGGTGCGTATATGGTAATGGCAACGGAAGAAAAAGGCCTCTTACGCGCGGAAGATGAAATGCAGGACCTCCAGTTGCGGGCACTCTATACCTTAGGAGAAACAACCTTTGTCGTTCCCGAACTTCCACAAAAGGGTAAATTGATGTTTTATGAAGGAGATCCGGTTAAAAACGAGCACGATCCAGACCGGGTTACAATAGAGCTCCGCTCCGGAGAAGCCATTGATACTGTCGCTTTTTATGGCGGAAAAGGAATGAGTGGCTTTCAACATCAATCCGATATCGCAGGGCTGACGGTTACGTTAGGTTATGGCGCAAAGCTTTATACGACGCCTTTCAAACTGAAGCTGGATCGGTTTGAGATGGAGCGGTATCCAGGCAGTAACAGTCCGTCCGCGTACTCTTCACACGTTTCAATTCTGAAAGGCGGGGAACAAAGATCACACCATATCTATATGAACAATATCCTGGATCAGGATGGTTACCGCTTTTTTCAAAGTGGTTTTGATCCGGATGAAAAGGGGACCATTTTATCTGTGAATCACGATTTTTGGGGAACGACCTTGACTTATATTGGGTATTTTCTGCTTTTTGGAGGTATGCTGGCAACGCTTTTCTGGAAAGGATCTCGCTTCACTGAATTGAGCGGAAAATTAAAGCAGCTAGCCGTACGAAAAACTTATGTGTTGCTGGGAGCCGTGCTGCTATCTGCAGGGCAATTAAAAGCACAAGATCAAATCACTCCGATGCCATACGCCCGGGATGCCGCTAAGCTGGCGGATAGTATTAAGATCGATAAAGCCCATGCGAAGGCATTCGGGTCGCTTCTGGTACAAAATATTGAGGGGAGAGTTGAACCGGTAAATACCTTAGCGTTAGAGATTCTGCGGAAACTACATGGGAAAGATCATTTTTATCAAATAAACGCTGATCAGTTTCTTCTGTCGGCAACCACCGATCCTTTCGCCTGGGCGCAAGTTCCTTTCATTAAGGTGGGCACGCGCGGTGGCGAAGAACTGTTAACGGCCGTTAAAGCAAACGGACAACACTATACATCCATGTTGAATCTGCTGCAGCTGGATGCCAACGGTCAGCCAGCGTTTCGATTGGCTGCTGCCTACGCAAAAGCCTTTGCAAAAAAGCCAGCGGAGCAAAATAATTATGATAAAGAACTTATTGAACTTAATGATAAACTGGAGGCGATGCAGTTTTTACTTAGTGGCCGCTATTTGCGCGTTCTCCCATTACCCGGAGATTCCAACAACACCTGGGTCGCCGGGCACAGTCATGAACAAGCCCATGAACATGGCGAAGAAGAGCCTCCAGCCGAAGCGGACGATGAGCTTTGGGCAAATTATCTGAAGTCGGTAATCTATGCGGAACAGTCCGGTAGCTGGACCGAAGCCGGAAGCCAGCTCGAGAAGCTCAAGACCATACAGATTGGTCAAAGTGCCAGCATCATTCCGGCCCGCGCCAAAATCGATCTTGAACTGTGGTACAATGGTGCTAACTTGTTTTTTAAACTGATGATCATATATACGCTGCTGGGGTCGGCCCTACTGGTGGTTGCATTTTTGCGTTTGTTTTCAACGAAGAAGCTATGGAAGAATACGGCGACGTTCTTCCTTGCTTGTATGATACTGGCAGCGGCATTTCAGGCTGCGGGACTAGGCATCCGTTGGTATATTTCCGGTCATGCTCCCTGGAGCAATGGCTACGAAGCCGTGATGTTCATCAGCTGGATCGGGGTAGTTTCCGGGCTGGCTTTATACCGGAACAGCAACAGTTTTATACCCGCTGCAGGTTGTCTGGTTGCCGTAATCCTGATGGGCTTTGCCCATGGCGGATCTCAGATGAATCCCCAGATAACTCCGTTGGTACCGGTCTTAAAATCCTATTGGTTGATGGTACATGTCGCCATCATCACCTCAAGTTACGGTTTTTTCGGTTTGAGCGCATTGATCGGGGCTTTTTGTTTAGTACTTTACATTGTCGACCAGAAGAAGATACGCAAATCCGTACGTGCGTCTATTGAGGAACTGACCATAGTAAACGAATTATCGTTAACCGTTGGCCTGTTTATGTTAACCATTGGAACCTTCCTGGGCGGTATGTGGGCCAATGAAAGCTGGGGTCGTTACTGGAGCTGGGACCCGAAGGAAACCTGGGCTTTTATCTCCGTTATCGTCTATGCTTTTACCATGCACCTGAGACTTATTCCCGGAGCGCGTTCGAAATTTTTATTCAATTTCATGTCCCTTGTCAGCTTCGCCAGCATTATCATGACTTATTTCGGTGTAAATTACTATCTGTCAGGCCTGCATTCTTATGCCAAAGGCGATCCGGTACCAATTCCGTCCTGGATATACGTAACAACAGCTTCGGTCGTGCTGCTCGGTTTAATTTCCTACAGCGCCTTCAAAAGGAAAAACAGCTACTGATGCCTATTTCGTGACACGACCCGCTGAGTCTCCCGTGTAACGAAGACCTTTTATTTCGATTTTATCCAGTTCAGCGGTGAGCCGTTCGAGTTCATTCTCTTTGAATTCATAGTTTGCGGCCCACAGATTTTCCTGAAGGTGGGCTTGTACCTGCATTACTTATTTATCAGACCACATGCCGTTCTTTTCGGTGAAGATGAGGGGAGCACCATCGGTAACTAAAATGGTATGCTCATGCTGAACACTGAAACCACCTTTATCACCAATCATGGTGAAACCGTCATCTACCTGTAAAGCTTGAGATGAATTCGTGCTTATGAAAGTTTCAATTGCGACAACACTGTTTTTCTTAAACCTGCGCCGATCAAAACGATCCCGATAATTAAGTATCGCGTCTGGCTGTTCGTGAAGCCCCCTGCCGATCCCGTGACCGCCAAGGTTTTTTATGACGCGATAACCCCTGGTTTTAGCTTCAGTCTCCATCAATGCGCCTATCTCGTTTATCCTGACCCCACCCTTAATATTACTAATGGCTTTTTGAAGAATTACCCTTGAAGCGTCGACCAGGCCCTGCTTTTGATGCAGGTCCCTGCCGATAATTCTAGAGCAACCGTTATCAGACCAATAGCCATTTAACTCCGCCGAGACATCAATGTTTAGCAAATCGCCCTCCCGGATAATCTTTTTATCAGAAGGAATTCCATGACAAACCTCGTTATTAATGCTGATGCAACTGTGCCCGGGAAATTTATAAACGAGGTAAGGGGCGGATCTGGCACCGAAAGTTTTTAACAGTTCACCACCATATTCATCCAGTTCCTTCGTACTCATTCCGGCTTCCGCATAGGTGTGCATTTTTTTCAAGGTCAGCGCTACAGCATCACTCGCCTGTTGGATTCCGGACAGATCCTTGTCGTTTGTTACGATCATCGCTTAGGGAATTTTTTCAATTGCAAAAATAAGCTACCAACTAGAATAGGAAGTAGTATAACTTGGACATTTAGGTATCTTTGTCCAATGCCCATTAACTTATTTAAGGATTTGGCTTGTCCGGATAGCGCAAACTTACTCCGGATTGATCCGCCGAATGAACTGCAGCAATTTGTAGAAGGGTATTATATTTTTAATTCCGCTGAAACAAAAGGAAAGCGTTTGTTTTTTAATGATGGCTATCCTGTAGTCGCATTTCTTAGCAAGAAAACGGATTCAACTGTTATAAACGTGGACGGAAAATCAGTGCAAATAGGCCCGGTATACGTTTGCGGTGGTACCTTAAGAAATATTTATGCCGATGATGTTAAAGCTCCATTAAGCAAGCTCTTTGTGATTCGCTTTTACCCGACTACGTTCTTCAAACTGTTCAATCTTTCGGAAAAACATTTCAGTGAAAAGCAGGTTTTTGATTTTCTGGAGATCGCGGGGGAGGGGGGCGAAACCTTAATAAAAAAATACTATGAAAATCCCGCTTCGGAAGAGCGGGTTCAGACGGTATCTGAATTCCTTGTGCGAAAAATCAAATCTTATTCCTGCCCGGAATTGCTATCCGATTTATTAGGTTATATTGAACAACATGAAGTGCGCAGTGTCAAAGCATTAATGGAAGGCTTTGGGACACGACTAAATTATAAATGGCTGGAACGGAATTTCAGAAAACACATTGGCACGTCTCCGAAAAATTATTTATTGAATAAACGATTTTTGGCCGCTTATCTGGATATGTTGTCTTTTCAAAAAAAAGCACTTATACAAGTAGCGCTGGATAACGGTTATTACGACGCAAACCATTTGATCAAAGATTTTCGTAAATTTTCCGGAGATTCTCCCAAAACATTCTTCGAAAAATAAGCACTCAAATTCCTGTAGCGTAAGGAATTTAGATATCGTTTGCCATGATATGAAGAAACCTATCTTATTTTTTGTAGTCTTAAGCATTGCATCACTCATTTCATGTCTGAAAAGCGAAAATCAGGAACCCGAAATTCTATGCGCGAGCCCCACGGAGTACTGGTTGCGGTTCAATTGGGTCGATTCGTCAGGAAATGACTTGATATTCGGCGAAAACTCAGTCTTCAACCTGGACGATATCCGTTACATTTCAGGATATAATGGAAGAACACTTTCGGCCGAAGACATGCATCTTTGGGTCGACTCTCTTTCATCAGATACGTTGTCGGTCCTTTTCCCGCTTGCGGTCGGAGATGGAATTATCCAGCTCGGAAATCTTCAAGCCGATACACTTCAATTTATGTTTGAGCAAAGTGAAAACTCGACACCCTGTTTCGCCAGCCGGGTTTGGTCCGGGTTGGTGGTAAACGGAGTTTCGCGATGTGCGCCCTGTACCTCAGGAGAGCGTATTTTCCTTCAAATATCGGAGCGGTAAATCAAAATATAAACCATTATCGCTGAGCAATTGATCAGCGTCTTCATAGAACCTCCTAAGTATTAAATGTGCAAAACCAGTTAAGTTTTCTATAGAACTTAAGTAAAGCTTTTATCGTATACTAGCTATATATAACCACATCAAGAGTATGGACAGGAAAGTATTGATTAATGGAGCGGTGCTTACACCCGAAAAGGAGATCGAGATACATGCTTCTATGGGGGCTCAACTATTGCCCTACATGACACCGGAGGATGCATTCGAAGTAGTGGCCAGATATATAGAAAGCCTTAGAACGGAATATAATACTGGTGCAGACGTCCTCAGTAATAAGCGGGAACATAAAGAAAGAACGCGGGCGACAAGGAATTAGCTCGCCCACCAATTTATCGCGCTCGCATAACTGCCGGAATTTTTCTTAACTTGCTTTGTTATGAAGTACCTCAATATTTTTCTGGCTAGCTTTTGTGTCTTCGCTTTGGCTAAGGTTGGATCGGCTCAAACCTATGATAAAGAGTTAGAAGCTCAGAAAGCCGTTACAAAAGAAGTGATGCTTGGCCTCCCCGGAGAAACGTTGGAAAAGCTTTTGGATACCAATTTAACGACAGAAGAACATCAGGTTTTGCTGAAACCCGTGATGGATTACGCAAATAAGGAAGATAAGGCCTTTAGAAAAATAAGAGGCCACTATCTGCAGACGCTCCCACCCCCGCCAAAAGCATTAATGGCTTTACCGTTTGAACCCTTTCAGGCTTCCGAGGTTTCAGATTTTCTTGCCGATCCTGCTTTTACTAAAATCACTTTACTCCAGTCTTATCAAGCCCTGGAAATAGGTAGTGTCGTCAGCAACATCGTTCTGCCTTACCTGTACCAGACCTATGGAATGTCCATGAGCGATGCGAACATTGCCTATTTATTCGGACGGCAGGCTTTCGCAGAAACCGCAGAAGAAGAACGTTGGACCATCTGGTTGAGCAACCGCGCTTACAGTTTACGCTTTCAGCTGGATTTAAAGAATATGGACATAACAGATCTTGCCTTTACGACACCGAACAGTGACGCTTACGTAAAAGCGGCCTTGCCCTTCGTTGCTTATGAAAGACCCTTTGAGCTTGATAAACTTTATCTTGAACTGGATAAGGTACGTTGGCACAGCTATTCAATTGATTTACTGAGAGAATCTTCCGAAACGTGGCAGGATTCTGTAAAGGCGGCGCTGAATAATTTTTACAATCAAAATCAATCCAGGTTCCAGGAAACAAGAGGGGTTATTGCGGCTGATTTAAAAGAAGGCGAAACTCCGGGATCCGGATGGGAAGAACTGCGGGAGATTCCCGGAGATAGCAGGCAGCTGTTGCAGGAGGTACTGCAGCCCTATATTCTGCAACCGGATGAAGCAGCGTACCTCATGTTTTCAGTGAGCAACAGTATACCCCCTTTCAATGAACAGATACAGGAAATCGGGCTCAATGCTATGGCAGGATTCGAACATAGGCGGATTTCCGGAGGGAATGGTGACGTAAAAAGAATATTGTCAAAAAGCTATTCTATTGCTTT
>JBMDWN010000190.1:0-12279 GCA_048595275.1 Olivibacter sp.
TGAAAACGGATTCAATATCGGTCAGACTTTTGCGGATGTCTTTATCTGGATTTAAACGCAGATAAAGATAATTGAACCAGTCTCCGGAGCCTAAAATAAAGAGCGGGTTGATCTTCGTGTAGGGAGAATAAAATATAAAATCCTCCACCACACCGGTAATGACCCAACGTTGCTCACCGTTTTCCACCAGTGTTCCTATCGGATTCCCGAGCCCCATGACTTCGACTGCTGCCCGGTTGACAAGCATTCCTTCGGCATCAGCAGGATGATCGTACATATTGAGGTCCCGCCCTTCCGCGATGGAGATCCCCATCGTTTTCTCGAAAGACGCATCAGCAGTCAAAGCTACAAAGGCTAGTTCTGCATCCTCGTCACGGCTACCCGGCCATCGAAAACCGGTTGATCCAAAGGTCTGCTGAACCATTCTTCCGGAACTTCGGGTGCAGCTAACTACCGAACCTGATGTCTCCAACACATTCTTAATAGAGGTATAGTGTCGCTGGATGTCGCCGCTCAGTGGAATGCTGATCAAGCGACTGGTGTTATAACCCTTCGAACGCTTTTGTGTGTATTCTACCTGCTGCATGACAACAAGTGTGGCTATCAATAGAATAATGGCAATGCTGTATTGAGCAGTTATCAGAATTTTCCACAGCAAGGCGCCGGTGCCGTTCGAACCCGATTTCCGTGCCAAAGCGTTTGCCGGCTGATTTCTCCCCAGCATTAACGCCGGATAAAGGCCGGCCAGCAGTCCGGTCAGGAAAGCCGTGAGCAAGGCTAAAAGCCACAATCGAGGATCAACCAAGGGTACCGAAATGGATAAGCCTAGCTTCTGATTGAGGAGATGCGATCCGATCAGCATCAATACGACAGCGGAAATAGCGGACGTTAAAGCCAATAAAACAGATTCCGTGAACACCTGAATTCTTATCGTTCCGGAAGTTCCACCCAGAACACGTCGGATCCCCGCTTCTTTTAGCTTACGGTCGCTTTGTTCAGAGGCAAGATTGCTAAAATTGACGCAGGATATCAGCAGGACGAGTATGGCTATAAGAATAAAGAGTTGTACATATTCAATTTTCCCACCTGTGAAATAACCGCCTTCCGCTTTATCGTAGAGGTGCCATTTTTCTGCCGGGTGCAGGAATAATTTGTTCTTGCTGACGTCTTGTTGAATCAACGTATTTTCAATGGAGATATTTACCCTCTCCACTTTTGCGGATTTATTTAACAATACGAAGGTTGGCGCTTTAAAGCTTTGCCAGGAGGAAGCAGCTTCGCCGATTTGAGTCTCGAACCGTTTCCAGGGCAGAATGTAGCTGATGTCTTTGAAGCGGGAATTTACGGGGATGTCTTTAATGACTTGCGCTACCCGGAGGCGAAGGCTGGAATCAATGGTAACTTCTTCGCCAATCACATCAGCCCGCCGGAACAGCAGTTGCGCAAAAGATTCTGTAATGACGATAGATGATAAGTCATTCAATACCGCGGCCGTCGACGGGCCATATACAATAGGGAAATCGAAAATATCCAGAAAGCTGCTGTCTGCATAAAGACCCTCGGCGCTAAGCCAGTCTTCTCCATCAAAAAAGTTTCGCGTTGCGGGGTTGATCCGGGCTATTGCCTCAACATCTTTACTGCTCTCTGTCAAATGTGCTGCGAGAGGCAGGGGCACCCCACTCCATGCATGAACTTCATTATTGAAACTACCCCGGTTATATAGCTCATAAATACGATCCGTTTTAGTGTAAAAGCGGTCATACGTATATTCCTGTAAGACCCATAAGGCAATAAGGCCGAATACGGTCAGCCCCAGTGTCAGGCTGCCTAAGCTGATCAGCGTAAAGCTTTTGGACCGGGCAAAATTCCGGAACGTTACCCGAAGAAAATTTTTAAATAACCTGAACATATAGCTGATATTATTCGTCTCTCAAGCTGTCTACCGGGTTGGCCCTGGAAGAACGGATCACCCGAAGGCTCAGCACGAACAGGGACAGGAGACAGGCGGACAGTAAGGCCGTTGCGAAAAGAAATCCATTGATCGGGATCCGGTAGGCAAAGTCATCCAGCCAGCGCGCAACCAGCAGATAGGCAACCGGTGCCGACACGATGAAACCCAGCACGATGATTTTCATGTAGTCTTTGGACAACATGGTCATCAATTGCATAGCCGATGCCCCCAGCACCTTCCGTATACCCAATTCCTTGGCGCGGGTATTTACGGTGTAGGTGATGGAACCGAAAAGGCCCATGCAGCTGATGACGATTGTCAGGCCTGTGGCCCAGTTCAACAGGCCGGAAAGACGTTGTTCTTTTTCATAGAAATGGGCGATTTCTTCATCGACGAAGGCGTAGTTGAAGGCGTCGTCAGGGAAAGAGTCCTGATAGATTTTTCCAATCCTCTTAATTGTCGCATTCCACCCTTTGGAAGTTCCGTTCAGTGTATTCAATTTAATGTGCAAGGTTGGACTAATAATGAATTCAGAAGATTCTGTTAAGGCAAAAGCTACCGGCGTCTGTTCGAAGCGAAGGCTTTGTGCATGAAAATTGGGCATAATACCGACAATCTGAGCGGGGTCGTCACCATAATTCAGCCAGCTATCAATTGCCTCCGCAGGATTTTTGAAGCCGAGGCTGTTTGCAAAAGCTTCGTTCACGACCAGTTCGCGTATGGAAGAGTCGTTAACGGAGTTCGGCAGGCGTCCGGAGTTCAAGCTGATGCCGTAAACCGCAAGATAATCTTCGTCACCCAATCGGATTTGTGAATGTATGGGTACGTCCTGATTATTTTTTTTATAGCTGAGACTGGCGGACATCATACCTGCCATCGCCGGGCCGGCATAGCCGCTGCTAACTAGCCGTACACCCGGAATAGCCTGAATGCGCTGCTTCAACTGCTGCGGACCAGGGCCGCCGGTATTTTGTGGTATAGAAAGGGTGATAATGGCTTCTTGATCGAAGCCAAGGTCGGCCTGCAACAGGTAACGCATCTGCTGACCGACGAAAAGACTTCCCAGAACAAAAAGCTGCGCAATGGAAAACTGTGAAAAAGTCAGCACGCTTCTTACAAGCAGTTGGCGGCTGGAGCCCGGAAGGCTTTTGCTTTGATTTTTCAGGGCTTCAACGGCCTGATAGCGTGTCAAAACCAGTGCGGGGTATATGCCCGCCAGACAGGCAATGCTTCCCGACGCGGCCAGCATCAGGAATAAGAATTCAGGTTGAAAAGCGTAGTAGAAGTCGAGCCCCGAGGGGATAAAGTCGCCACAGAGCCGAAGCACCAGGGGGAGCAGGGACAGTGATAGCAAGAGCGCAATGCTGGTCAGGATGGTTGTCTCCCCTAAAAACTGGAACAGCAGCTGCTTGCGGGAGCTGCCAATGCATTTCCGGACACCGACTTCTTTCGCTCTCCTGCTGGCCTGGGCGGTACTCAGGTTAACATAATTCAGTGCGCCGAGCAGCAAGACAAAAGCCGCTATGACAATCAGGCCGTAAAGGCTTTTCTTATCCGCCAAACGAGAATCCCAGTCCTGGTAGCGGCTGTCGAAATGAAGGTCCGACAAAGGTTGAAGATTCAAGCTTTGGTTTGCAGCTTCTGATTCCGGCATCCCGCTGTGTGTTTTAAGCAGGTTGCTGAGCTGTCTTTCTACCCGCGCGGGTATTACGTCGGGCTTTAATTTAAGGTAAAGCACGTTAGAGCTTGTAGAAAAGTCCCAGGATTCAAGAACGGCCTTATCTGCCTCGCCTATTGCATAAAGTGCCTGCAGTGAAAGGAAATCTTTACCTTGAAAATCGCTTTGTAACGGAAGGTCTTCGACAATGCCCGAAAGGGTAAAGGCAAGACTGTTGTAATCCAGCCGGCGCCCGATGAGCTGATCCGGATCTTCGCCCGGAAAATATTCCTGCGCGCGGCCTTTGGTCAACACGACTTCAAAAGGGCTGGCATATACGCTAGACGGCTGACCTGCAAGCCACTTCAGGTTAAGCAGCTCGAAATAATCCCGATTGGTAAAATAGACTTCTTTTTGATCCTTGACCAGCAGCTCAGATTCGTCGGGTGTAGTCTTTTCTACTGTTATCTTTGTGTCTCTGGGAAGGCTGAACAAAGGAGCGCTTAACTCTAACCCTTCCAGCTCCTCCTCGGCCTCCCTCGCCAATGCGTTCGGTGTCCGGACACCGTATCCCGTCATTCCGTTGAATTTAGATTCGCTGACCACTCGGAAAACCCGCTCACCGTCAGGCACGAAGGCATTAAATTCAAATTCATATCGAACGACCATCAGCAATACTAACGCTGTGCAAAAACCAATCGAGAGAGACATGATGTTAATGCCTGAACTTAAACGATCACGCCATAAATTTCTGATCGCAACTTTAAGGTAGTTTCTAAACATGGTCAGTGTATTTATGTATTTCTATGGTGCAGAAAACCTGACTCAAAGGTATACACAGAAAGCAAGCCATCATTATAACGAGTTGATATTCTTCCTCTTAGTTCGTGTTTGGGCTGTTCGGAAACGAACACTGGTGTCCGCTTTCAGTGCAAACGCTGCTAGTAAATTTGTTTTCACTGATATGGAGAAAAGCAGTATTTTAGCTCAAAAATATTGAAGCAATGATGCGGAGTAAACCATGGCTGCTCGTCCTGTTATTTTTGGTCTTCCAGGTTATCATAACGGTTGTATACACGAATGTGACCGTTAATGGCTGGATGAATTCCGTTGCCGTATGGGCTGCGGTTCTATTGTGCTCGGTCGGCCTGAACTTCTTGCTAAGCGGCTGCATAACCAGCCTGGCAGCTTTACTTCCCGGTTCAGAAATTTCCTATCGGGTGCGATACAAAGCCTTATTCCCACTTATTCTATGCGTGTTCGCTGTCTTGATCGCTGGACTGTTCATCGCAACAGACTACGTATAAATCAGGGGCTTTAATCTGTTCTTATGCTATCTACCGGATTCTTTCGCGCCGCCAGAAGAGATCGGTAACCTGCAGTCAGTCCTGCAATGAGTACGCTGATGAACAGGGAAGCCAGAAAAACACCCACACCCGGCTCAACACGATAGGTGAAATCTTCGAGGTAGCGGCTGGAGTAGAACCAGGCAACTGGGGCGGATATCAGAAAGGCGGACATGAGCAGGATACTGAGCTCCTTTCCAAATAACCAAAGAATTTGCTTAAGATTTGCTCCAAGTACCTTTCTCACGCCAATTTCCTTGGTCTTGGTCAGGGCGAGAAAGGAGATCAGGCCATACAAGCCCAGGCATCCGATCAATATAGCGATCAGCGAAAAGCTCTGAATCAGTTTCAGAATGAGCCGGTCCATCTCGTAAAATCGGGCAACTGACTCGTCCATAAAGGAATAATTATAAGCATATTCAGGGTAAGTTTCCTCCCAGATCTGTTTGATTTCAGGGAGGATCGTAGCCACCTGCCCGCCTTTAAGTAACACAGAGCAGTTGCCGAAATAGATCGTAGAGGGCATGATGCATATCGCATTCCTGGCGGAGTAGAGGGAATTGTTATAGAAATCTTTCACCACCCCAACAATAACCCCTTTGTTTTCTTGTCCGTTCACGGCAAGCTTTTTACCGATCACTTCTTGCGGGTCCTGTATGCGAAGCGAAGCGAGGAAGGTTTCGTTGACCAGGAATTCTTTGATGGTGTCCGATGGGAAAAAATTCCGGCCAGCCAGCAGTTCAAGATTAAAGGTTTCCAGATAATGTTCGTCCGCATATTTCAGGTTGATGCTGACGTTTTCTTCTTCCTCCCGGTTCGCATACACAAATCCGGCGCTGTTGTTACTCTGACTGGCGGGAGGCTGGAAGTTGAGCGACACCTGTTCTGCGCCGGGCAGTTTGCCGATGCGGTCTCTGAAGGTTTTCATCTTTGAAGCGTTGAACCGATCGGGGACGGGAACATTAACGATCGCATCTTTCCGGAAGCCCAGGTCGATGCGGTTGATGTAATACATTTGCCAGGCAATGACCAATGTGGTAACAATCAGGATCTGGGTGATGGCAAATTGCCCGATCACTAACAGGCGTCTCAGTGAAAATCCGCCTATATCCTTCTGATTGATCTTACTTTTTAGAGCGCGAATCGGCTGAAAGCCGGCCTGAATCCATGCCGGGTAAATTCCCGACAAAAAAGTAACCAGTAAAAACAGCAAGGCGATAAAAAGAAGAAGTCCTGCGTTGCTCAACAGATTTAGTTCTACGGAGGCATTCATCCAGCGATTCAGGATGGGGAGCATGACCAGTTTGGCGAGCAGACAGGCTGCACTAAGCGCAACAAAAGTAACGATAGCCGTTTCGGTCATGAACTGCCAGAAGAGCTGAACCTTCCCGCTGCCCAGGACTTTCCGGACCCCGATTTCCCGGCTCCGGATCATGGCTTGCGCGGTTGCAAGGTTAGTGAAGTTGATGCAGGCTGTTAAAATGAGCAGGGAGGCGATGAACACCAGTGCCCATAAGTATTTACGATCAATCACACCGTCGTAGTTCGGATTGAAGTGAATATCGGACAGGGCTTGAGATTTCAAGTTCCACACGTCGGCCATCTTATCCGGATAGACCTTTTTAGTCAGGGACTTCAATTGTTGATCCAGCACTTTTGAAGAAGTTCCCTCTTTCAGACGGGCGAACGTCGCATGGCCACTAAAGACCCCCATCCAGTTATCGGCTGCTTCATCCTGGGCCAGTTCATGATAAGATAAGTAAATCTCCTGCCGGAAGTCCGTATTGGTCGGCAGATCCTTCAGTACACCGACAACAGTAAACGAACGGTTGTTATTAACGAGAATAATCTGGCCTACCGGATCCTTCGAACCGAAGTACTTCTTGGCCATTTTTTCAGTGAGCAGAGCCTGATTCGGTTCTTTAAGCGCTGTTTTGTAGGTTCCGCTTTTCAGCGGAAAAGAAAAAAGTTTGAAGAAATCCGGTTCGGTAAAAGCCACCCCATCCGCTTCTTCGAACTTGATTTTTTCCTGAGGACCTTCAACGCTGATCAGGGAGGGCTGGCTGGCTTGTCTCCGGGCAACCAGTTCCAGATCGCTGAAGTCTTTCAATGCACTGCCCAGGGGACGCGGCGTTCCTCCGGAGTAATCAATGCCCTCATTATGCCATTCCGTGACCACCCGATACGTACGCTCTCCCTCCTGATGAAATTGGTCAAAGCTGAAATGATACGTAACGACCGCGAAGATGAGCAGGGCACAGGCGATACCAAGGGATAGGCCCGTGAGATTTACCAGCGTGGAGAGGCGGTTTCGGCGAAGGGCACGCCAGGCGTTTAACAGATGATTTTTAAACATAGCAATACGTTTATTCGTCCCTCAGGCTGTCAATCGGTTTCGTCAGCGCCGCACGGATAGCCTGAAAACTGATCGTGCCAAGGGCAATGATCACACACAATAAAGACGCGAACACAAAGATTCCCCAATGGATCTGCATCCGGTAGGCGAAGCCTTCCAGCCATTTGTTCATCAGCCACCAGGCAAGCGGAGAAGCGATTACGGCCGCCAGTAAAACCAGCTTAACAAAGTCTTTGGATAGTAAAGCAACGATATGTGACACGGAAGCCCCCAGGACTTTGCGCACACCGATTTCTTTGGTACGCTGCTCTGCAGAATAGGTCGCCAGTCCGAGGAGACCCAGGCAGGCAATCAGGATAGCCAGGGCCGAAAAGCTGGAGAATACCTTTTCAAACTGCTGATCCGCCTGATACTGTTGATTAAAGCTTTCGTCCAAGAAGCTGTATAAAAACGGTCGGTTTCCTGAAAAATCATTCCATACCTGGCGAACTTTTTCTAGTGTTGCCTGAAGGTTTTCCGCTTTAATTTTCAGGGTCAGGTAACGGCTGCTGAGTGGGGCAAGCCTCAACGCCAGTGGCCCGACTACACTATGCAAGGACTGAAAGTTGAAATCTTTAGTGACGCCGATGACCTGTCCGTTCATATCCCATTGGCTGAAGCTTTTTCCGATTATGTCTTTCGGGTCAGAATAGCCGTAGAGCCTGGCTGCCGCTTCATTCACCACGAGTGCCGCAGAAGTGTCGGAGGGAAAATCGCGCGAGTAGGATCGCCCTGCAGCCATCTCGATCCCGAAATGTGGAATAAAGTCGATGTCCACTTCAAACAAAGAAATGTCTTCCATTTTCATTCCTCCATCAGCAGCTTCCAATTCGGTGCCCGCTTTTGGAAAAAAGCTCCCTGGGACGCTTCGGGAAGCTGAAACAGAGCTTACACCCTCCTGGGCCAACATCCGGTCTTTCAGGCTGCTAAGGTTGTTCTGGGTGTCTTCATCGTAATTAAAATCGACCACCAGCATCTGATCTTGCCGGAAGCCCAAATCTTTCTGCCGCAGGTAGTTTAGCTGCGACACCACGACGAAAGTTCCTGCTATGAGTGCGATGGAAAGGCAAAACTGAAAGGTAACCAGCCCTTTGCGAAGCGTGATGCCTCTAGCGGAGCTTTTGAACGAACCTTTCAAGGTTGAAATCGGCTTAAACGCGGATAAAATAAAAGCAGGGTAGACGCCGGCAAGCAAAGCTGTGGCGGCAACGATCAGCGCGAACAGGCCCATTGACTCCCAGCTGAATAAATCTGAGTAAGCGAAATGCTTCTCCACAAATCGGTTCGCGGCCGGGAGTAGTGCACAGAAGGCAGCAATAGCCAAAAGGCCGGAAACCAGGATCATAAGAATTGATTCGGATAGAAACTGCAAGGCGAGCGTTTGACGATCCGCGCCGATTACTTTCCTTACGCCAACCTCTTTCGCGCGTTCCATGGAACGTGCCGTGGCCAGGTTAATGAAGTTAATGCAGGCGATAAACAGGATAAAGGCACCGATTACGGAGAAGATATAAAGCTTTGATAAACTCCCTGTTATCCCCGGTTGCCTTTCTGCATCGGAATGCAGGTAGGCGTCGAGTAGGGGCTCGTAAGCCAGTAAGCTATTTTCGGCTTCATTTCCCAGATGACGCGATAAAAAATCGGGGATCCCAGCTCTTAAGCTACCGATGTCTTCTGGTTTCCTCAGCAGGAAATAGGTGTAAAAATCGACATAACCCCACCAGTCGAACACCTCGGGCCAATGGGCTCTAAAGGAGCTCATGGAGATCAGCGCATTAAAGGTGAAATGGGAATTTTCCGGTATATCTTTCAATACGCCCGTTACCATGTAAGTGTTTTGTCCAGCTCTTCCGGCCACCTTGCCACCTTCTAGTGTCTTCCCAACCGGGCTGTCTTTTCCAAAGTATTTTTTTGCCGTGCTTTCGGTCAGGACGATGGAATTGGGTGCAATTAAAGCGCGACGAATGTCGCCGTTCAATAAGGGCCAACTGAAGACTTCGAGTACATTGGAGTCGGCAAAAAATACGTCGTCTTCCTGGAAGATCCGTTCGCCGTTGCGTAGCTGTATGGAGGCTCTTCCGGAAAATTGTGTCACGGCTTCGACGGCAGGATAATCTGCCTTTAATGCCCTTCCTACCGGAGCATTGCCCCAGACATTGAATCGGGACGTTATTTTATCACCATGAAGGACGCGGAAGATGCGGTCTTTTTTCGTATGGTATTGATCGTAAGAAAGTTCATCCTGAACATACAGTCCGATCATGAGACAGCACATCAATCCGGTAGCCAGGCCGACGATGTTGATTAAAGTAAAGCCTTTTCTTTTTAGGACGGAGCGCCAGGCGCTTTTAAATAAGTGCTTAATCATCTGTTTCTTTTTTCTTATTCATCCCTCAGGTATTTAACGGGGTTCGACGAAGCCGTTCGGAAGGCTTTAAAGGCCAGTATTCCAGCTGCCAGGGTTGTCATAGCCAGCGCAGAAATGGCAAACAACCACCATGACAATTCGATCCGATAAGCAAAGCCGGCGAGCCACTCGTGCATAAAATAACCGGCAATAGGGAAAGCAATCAGGCAGGCCAATAGAACCAGGATGAGAAGATTGCCGGTAAGAAGCATAATAATCTGCATAACCCGCGCGCCCAGAACCTTCCGTATGCTGATTTCTTTGGTACGCTGGTTGGCGGTAAATATCCCTAGTCCCACCAATCCCATTCCCGCAATAAAGATGGCCAGACCTGTTGCCCAGGTTAGCAATTTCGATAGCCGCTGATCCTGTGCATAGAAACGTTCAATGGTCTCGTCGAGAAAGGTGTATTCGAAGTCTGCTTCCGGGTAAACGGTTTTCCAGGTAGCTTCCATTTTTTGAATTGCTGCCGACCAGGTGGGAAGATTCGATCCCGCAAGTGCGACATGCATGACGTAACCTTCATCAAAATTATTTCTAAACATTAAGGGTTCAATTCTTTCACGTGTGGAGGCAGTGTTGAAATCTTTCATCACGCCTACTATTTTCTCCGAGTTATTGAGATTTTTGCCTATGGCGTCCGAGGGATTCGTTATACCCATTAATTTGAGCATACTTTCATTGATTAGGTACTCTGAGAGGGAATCATTGGGTCTGATGTTGCGCCCGGCGAGCAAAGGGATCTGATAGACATGAATAAAACTGCTGTCGCCGTCCCTTAGACTGACGGAGGCCGATATCTGTTCCTCGCCTTTCATGAAGAAAACTGATGTTTTTATGCTGCCGCTAAAGGCCGGACTTTGATTTCCCAAGCTAGCTGATTCAACCTCAGGAATCCGCCTTAATTCATCGCGCAGCACTAAACGTCTGTTGCTGGAATCCCGATTAAAATTCGGGATGTAGAAATTTACGATTGCGTTTTTCCGAAAGCCCATATCCTTATTACGGGAATAGTCCATTTGTTTCCCGATAACTAATATGCTGATCAGGAAAATCTGGGCAATGACGAATTGAAAAACGATTAGGCCCTTTCTCAACCAACCGGCTCTTGTCTGTGCTGATGGCGAAAGCTGATTTTTTATTATGCTAACCGGCTTAAAACCGGAAAGAACTAAGGCAGGATAAAAACCCGCAAAAAGGGCAAGAGACGGAATCAAAATCAATAGGAATAATAAAGACCGGTAATTATATAATTCCTCCAATTCGAGCGATGGCGTAGCATAGTCAGCAAGTAATTTAAACAGCATAGGTGAAATCAGCAGCGCGAGAATAGCTGCGGTAAAGGTAGTTACAAAACTTTCCAGAAGAAACTTTCTGATAAGCTGCGCTTTCGTTACTCCGAGCGTTTTTTGTATGCCAATTTCAATTGCGCGCCGGCCTGACTGCGCTGTGGACAGATTGATGAAATTGATGGCGGCCAGCAGGAGCATAAAGACCGCTAAAAGAGTGAGGTTGCGAATGAAAGTTTTATCAATCGAACGTACTCCCAAAGCCGAAAATTCAAGATCGTAATGAATGGCGTTCAGAGGCTGTAGCCGGTGGTAGTCATTTAGTTCTATATTACCCATCGCATTCTTGTATACCTGGTTTATCTGATCGGCGATAGATGCTGCGGAAGTATTGTCATGCAGACGAACGAAGCACTGTGAAAAATCGTTCAGACTGCTCCAGTTGTCCAGCCTAAAATTATCCCGAAGGCTAGACTCAGCTTGTACCGTTGCCATAGAAATAAAGATCGCATGTTTTTGGAAACTGTTTTGGTCGCTTCGCGCCTCAACTACGCCACTCACAGCAAGCTGAATGGAGTCTCGGATGGTTATTGTTTCACCTATTACGTTGTCTACGCCGAATCCTGGAAATAGTTGCTGCATTCTTTCCTTTGTTAAGACAACGCTTTTTGGGCTATTCAGTGCATTTTCGGCTGATCCAGCAAGCCACCTGTGTGGAACGATCTTAAAGTAATCTGGATCTGTGAAGATGACGCCTTGCTGTTTTTTAAAGATTTTTTGTTGCGCAGGTATTGTTATCGTCGGTTCGGCTCTATCATGAAGGTAATGTGCCAGCATTTCGATTCCGGGAATATTGGACTTGATTTCTCCGGGCAAAGGTGCTCTGACTCCCCAATTCTTGAAGTTACCGTCCGTTACGATACGGTATACCCTTTCGCCCTGCTCGATCTTTTTATCGAAACCCGACTCGTAGTCCACCATGGTATAAATAACAAGAGAGGTACTGATGCCGATCGAAAGTCCGAGTACATTTATAATCGACGTCAGCCGGTTTTTCCAGAAGTGACGTAAAGCGAGTAGCAGGTTAAACATAAGCGTATTAATTTCCTGGTCAGAAACGATACTTCAAATGATCTGCCGAATACGGGAAAGGCCTATTGAGGTTGTTAGAGCTATATTTATTGATGATGGCTGTCCGAAAGCGGACACCAGAATGTCCGCGTTAGGACAAGAA
>JBMDWN010000191.1:0-10915 GCA_048595275.1 Olivibacter sp.
GCATTCCGGGGCATGGGACTGATGATGTGCATCGAATTGTCATCCTTTGCAGAAGTGGAAGCCGTCAGCAAATACGGTGCGGCCAACGGCGTTATGATCGACTGGTTTCTTCATCACGAAACAGCCCTTCGCATCGCTCCGCCGTTAACCATCACCGGGGAACAAATCGAAGAAGCCTGCCGGATTATTTTAGACGGTCTGGATCAGCTTTAAGCGTCGTTTCGGGAATTCTGCGTTTGGATCAATAAAAAGCCCGTCAGGATTGTGTCCTGACGGGCTTTTTATCTTAAACCTCTGACCCCAGTCAGCGGAATCATTGCAGTAATAATTGCTTAAGCTTCGATCTGTGCTTCCAGCTTGTTAGCCAATACAGATTTAGGTACTGCACCAATCTGCTTGTCGACGACTTCACCGTTCTTAAAGAACAAAAGAGCAGGAATATTACGGATACCATATTTCGTGGAAATATCTGCATTGTTATCAACATTCACTTTCCCTATCACCGCTTTACCATCGTAATCCTTTGCTAACTCTTCAACTACAGGACCGACCATGCGGCAAGGTCCGCACCATTCCGCCCAAAAGTCTACCAATACGGGTTTATCAGACTTCAAAACCACTTCATCGAAGTTGCTATCAGTTATTTCTAATGCCATTGTATTTTGTTATTTAGTTAAAACTCTTTTTTCTTTCGCACCCGATGAGGATACATCTACACAAATATACCTTCAAATTGCTTACCAGTTTTATCTGGCTGACATTCTGACATTCAGTCAACCGTTACGCTATCTGGACAGGCGCGCTAATTCAGCATGTAGCTGAATTCATAGCGATCCAGTTCAAGCAGCAATTCACGGGAAATACCGATTTTATAAGCCTTGCTGCACATGTCTACCTTGATCTGATCAGCGCGGTCCAGCATCACGATACGCAGGCTTTTCTCTCCTGCATGATGCTCCACTACATCCTTCAACGCGTGAATGGTATGTTCCGTCAGCTGGCTGACGTCCAGGTTCAGGACAATGCCTTTGGTTTGCTTATCCAGCACGTCCCGTAAATCCATGAAATCGTTATAATTGATCCGGTGCCGCTTCGTACCGTCCTTGAGCGTATAATAACTTACGTTTCCCCGGATATACAGGTAGTTGTTGACCAGAAGATGATGCTTGTACTTCAGGTAATCTTCGCGGTAAATCGCAAATTCAAATCCATCATCGTAACCTTCCACACGGAAAAGCGCCCATCCGCGGCCATCCTTCGTTGTCATATGCCGCACACTCGAGACAATGCCCCCGATCTTGAAATTGAAGTCAGCCCCTTTTTCCAGCTCGGCAAAGATTCCGGTATTGCCCTGGTTGCAATAGCGTTCCAGCACCAGGCGGTAATCGTCCAGCGGATGACCCGAAATATAGATACCCACTACATCCCGCTCCTTCGCCAGCTTCATCATGGTACCCCAGGTATCACAGGCGGGAATAACCGGTTCAGCAATCTGTACCCCACTCGTACCTCCAAAAAGACTTGCCTGTGAAGAGCTTTCGTTCTCCTTATATTTGGCGCCATAACGGATCGCTTTCTCTAAAGGCGTCGAACCGTCTCCTTCGTCATGTAGGTATTGCGCCCGGTGTGTTTCCCGGAAGCAATCGAAGCCACCGGCGTAGACCAGGTTTTCAAGCGCTTTTTTATTGGCTGCGCGTAGATCAACCCTTTTAGCCAGGTCGAAGATGGATTTATAAACACTGTTTTCGCGGTTCTTCACGATCGTCTCTACAGCACCAGCGCCTACCCCTTTTACCGCTCCCATTCCGAAACGGATGGCGTTTTGTTCGTTTACCGTGAATTTGTAAAAGGATTCGTTGACATCCGGCCCCAACACCGCTAGGCCCATACGCTTACATTCCTCCATGAAAAATGAGACCTGCTTGATGTCGTTCATGTTGTTGGACAGCACCGCTGCCATATACTCCGCAGGATAATGTGCTTTAAGATAAGCCGTCTGATAGGCCACCCAGGCGTAACAGGTAGAGTGCGATTTATTAAAGGCATAGCTCGCAAATGCCTCCCAGTCTTTCCAGATTTTCTCCAATGTCTTTGGGTCATGTCCTTTTTGGGCCGCCTGTTCGACAAATTTCGGCTTCATCTTATCCAGGACATCTTTTTGCTTTTTACCCATCGCCTTACGGAGAACATCCGCTTCACCTTTTGTAAAGCCCGCCAATTTCTGAGAAAGCAACATCACCTGCTCCTGGTATACGGTAATGCCGTAAGTCTCCTGCAGGTACTCCTCGCAGGCGTCCAGATCGTAGGTAATCGGTTCTTCACCGTTTTTTCGTCGGATAAACGATGGTATGTACTCCAGCGGGCCCGGCCGGTAAAGGGCGTTCATGGCAATAAGGTCGCCAAAAACCGTAGGCTTCAGCTCTTTCATGTATTTCTGCATACCGGGCGACTCGTACTGGAAAATCCCGACGGTCTCACCCCGCTGAAAGAGTTCATAGGTCAACTGATCGTCGATCGGAAAATGATCCGGATCCAGGTCGACGTCATGGCGGTGCTTGACAATCTTCACGGTATCCTTAATCAGCGTCAGTGTCTTCAGTCCTAGAAAGTCCATTTTGAGCAGACCTGCACTTTCTACCACCGAGTTATCGAACTGTGTCACGTACAGATCGGAGTCTTTGGCTGTAGATACCGGAACGAAGTTGGTGATGTCGTCCGGCGTGATGATCACCCCGCAGGCATGGATACCCGTATTCCGGACAGAGCCTTCCAGGACTTTTGCCTGGCGGATGGTCTCGGCCCCGAGGTCGTCTCCATTGGCCAGGTTGATCAGCTCCATTACGTTATCCACCTCTTCTGAACGCAGAGCAGCGCGCAGGGCCTGCCCTTCCATAGTAAAGATCTTATTGAGCTTCAGGTTCGGGATCAGCTTGGCAATTTTATCGGCTTCGAACAAGGGGAGGTCCAATACCCGGGCTGTGTCCCGGATGGACGATTTTGCTGCCATGGTACCATAGGTAATGATCTGAGCCACCTGATTCGCCCCGTACTTGTTGATGACGTAATCCATTACCCGGCTCCGACCTTCATCGTCAAAGTCGATATCGATATCGGGCATAGACACCCGGTCCGGGTTGAGGAAACGCTCAAAAAGCAGGTCGTACGCAATCGGGTCAATATTCGTAATGCCGAGGCAGTACGCTACCGCGGAGCCCGCTGCCGAACCCCGGCCCGGACCTACTGATACGTCCATGTCCCGGGCAGCGGCGATAAAGTCCTGTACAATCAGGAAGTAGCCCGGGTACCCCGTATTCTCTATGGTTTGCAGTTCAAAATCCAGTCGCTCACGGATGGCGTCTGTAATATCCTCATATCGGCGCTTTGCACCTTCATAGGTCAGGTGCCGCAGATAAGCATTCTCCCCACGTTTTCCTCCGTCGAGATCATCTTCGCGATCCTGAAATGCTTCGGGAATATTAAACTTCGGCAGGAGGACCTGCCGGTTAAGCGCATAGATCTCCACCTTGTCCAGGATTTCCTGGATGGAATAAATCGCTTCCGGGAGATCCGCGAAGAGCTTCTTCATTTCGGTGGCCGACTTGAAATAATACTCGCTGTTGGGGAGGCCGTATCGAAAGCCCCTGCCCCTGCCCTTAGGGGTGGCTAATTTTTCTCCATCCTTTACACAGAGTAAAATATCGTGCGCATGGGCATCTGCCTTTTCCGCATAATAGGTGTTGTTCGTGGCTACCATCTTGACTTCATGGCGTCTGGCCAAGTCAATCAGGGAGCTATTGACCCGGTCTTCGTCCTCCTGACCGTGGCGCATGACTTCCACATAGAAATCGGATCCAAAGGTATTTTTCCACCACAGCAAAGCTTCTTCTGCCTGATTCTCCCCGACGTTTAACAGCTTACTCGAAATTTCTCCGTATAAATTTCCGGACAGCACGATGATATCTTCCTTATAGCGTTCGATGATCTTGCGATCAATGCGCGGCACATAATAAAAACCATTTGTGAAACCGATGGAGGACATCTTAGCCAGGTTGTGGTAGCCATTTTTATTTTTGGCCAGCAGCACCACCTGGTAACCGTTATCTTTCCTCGTTTTATCCGTGTGGTTTTCGCAGACAAAAAACTCACAGCCTATGATGGGTTTGATCGCCTGTTCCGTTGCTTCCTTTCCCTGCTCGGTGAGTTCCTTATTCTTCGCTTCAGCCGCTTTATTGTGGTTCAGCACCTGGCTTACGAAATGAAAAGCGCCCATCATGTTGGCGTGATCGGTCAGTGCCACAGCCGGCGTACCCGCTTTCGCTGCCGCCTTGACCAGCGCGGCGACGGAGATGGTACTTTGGAGGATGGAATATTGACTGTGGTTATGCAGGTGGGCAAATACCGCGTCTTTAAGGTCTTGCTTATTGGCTTCCAGTTCCTGCCTGGTTATCGCAGGCTCCTGCTTGTCTTCCGTTTTCCGGCGCAGCTTTTCGGAAGCCGCTTTTAGGTTGACATGGGTCAGGCCGGCAGTGGGGATTGGCTCTGGGTTATACTGACGAAACTCCGTCAGGTAAGCTGCATCCCGCTGTAGTTGTTCCGGACTGAAGACGCCCTTTCGCAGCAACTCGAAAAAGCAACGGGTTGTCGCTTCTACATCGGCAGTTGCATTATGCGCTTCCGCGAAAGGTACTCCGAAAAGATACTGATGCAGTTCGGTAAGATTGGGTAGCTTGAATTTCCCCCCCCGACCGCCGGGTATGGACAGCAGCTCTGCCGTTTGCTCGGTACAGGTATCCAAAACCGGTCTTTGCTCCAGCACGTTCTCCATTTCCATGCGAAGAAACTCTGCCCCCATGATGTTGAGATCGAAGTTCAGGTTTTGCCCGACCAGGAATTGACTGCCCGCCACAACTGCTCTGAACTCCTCCAGTACGGCCTGCAGATCTGACCCCTCTTCCATAGCCAATTCGGTGGAAATGCCATGTATTCGCTCCGCGTCATAAGGGATGTTGAAGCCGACGGGTTTGATCAGATAATCTTTATGTTCGATAAGATTTCCTAAACCATCATGAAGCTGCCAGGCGATCTGTATACAGCGTGGCCAGTTGTCAACATCGCTGATGGGAGCATCCCACCTTTTCGGTAAGCCCGTTGTTTCGGTATCAAAAATTAAAAACATAAAAAATGGCTATTGAGCAGCAGATTCCGCAATCAGCCTCAAATTTAACCAAAATCAGCACCCCGTACAAGACAACTTTTCCAGCAGGATTCTATATTTTTGAAGCAGACAACATTACATCTACTATGAGAACATCGATCAATGCAGCAATCATTGCCGTCGCCGTCGTACTTTTCGCCTTTATTATGGCCGCTGCCTATAAATATAAGTATCGCGCGGAGGAGCAGATTTTCGTGACCGGCCTGGCGGAGAAAAATTTTTCGAGTGATCTGATTGTCTGGACGGCCTCCTATAGCCGCAGCGCTTCAGATCTGAAAGGGGCTTACGCCACCTTAAAATCGGATGAAAATGCAATCCGCCGCTACCTTAAAGGTAAGGGAATTGCAGACAGTTCGCTTGTTATTTCCGCCGTAGACATCATGAAAAACTACAGCAATCAATACGACAACAACGGACGAATGACCAGTTCCGTTTTCAGCGGCTACACCCTTACGCAGAACATTAAAATCGAATCCGGCGAAGTTGACAAGGTAGAGGACATCAGTCGTGCGATTACAGAACTTATTGAGGATGGCATTGAGTTGAACTCCCAATCTCCGTCCTATTATTACTCCAAACTCTCCGAGTTGAAAATTGACCTGCTAGCAGAAGCCAGTGAAGACGCTAAAGCGCGCGCTCAGAGCATCGCTGATCATGCCGGGAGCAAATTAGGCGATTTGAAAAAAGCCACCATGGGCGTATTCCAGATTACTGCGCAGAACAGTAACGAAGATTACAGTTATGGTGGCACATTTAACACCACCTCAAAAAACAAAACCGCGTCGATCACGCTGCGAACGCAGTATGGGGTTTCCAACTGATTGGAAATGCCTTAAACATTTAACCCCTTCTGTTGTTTCCTCTCTGAAAAACACATCTACCTATGGAAGAAAATAACGAAACACCGAAGAGACCACCTGTTGAACAAGATTATGCTGCACACGAAACAAATCCCGGACCTTCCAAAGAGGCGGTAACCGAGAAAGATGATCGCAGCGTTGGCGTCGTATTGAAATGGCTGATTCCGATTGTAGTTTTGTTACTGGCCGTTGCCTGGTTTTTTCTGGGAGGGGAATGATGCAGGTAAAAAAGAATCTTGAATCGTAAAGATCATCTATTTGAAACATATTTAAGCCCTCTTTATTTTGAATAAATTTGGTAGGATTGCCCTCAAAACCGTTCTGTGGATCATCGGTAGCATTATCGGACTTGTGCTGCTTATCTTCATTCTTATCCGTATTCCAGCCGTTCAGAATTTCGTCGTTCAGAAAGTAGTTTCTTTTCTGGAAAAGAAAATTGAAACGCCTGTCCGTATCGCGCGCGTATCCCTGGATCTCCCTAAGCTCCTGGTATTGGAGGGTGTCTATTTTGAAGATCAGAAGCAGGATACTCTTTTTGCAGGTGACCAACTGAAGGTAGACATAAGCCTGCTAAAATTACTGAATAATAAAGTGGAGGTCAATGAAATAGACCTCCGGGGTATCACGGCAAAAATAGATCGTACCCTGCCAGACAGTGCCTTTAACTTCGATTACATCATGGAGGCTTTCGCCAGCGAAGAGGAGAAAGAGCCTAAGCCGGAAGACACGACCTCAACCATGGAGTTTTCGATTGACCGGATTAACCTGGATCGCATACGGCTGGTGTATCGCGACGAAGTTATCGGGACCTTCGCCGATTTTAACCTGAAGCATTTCGACACCCGCATCAAAACATTTGATTTGAACGGAATGCGTTTCGAAATCCCGACCATCAACATTAATGGAATCAATACGGCTGTTCGCCAATGGGCTGTTGCCTCTGCATCGGATGCTCCTTCGCCGGATGATCTGGGTGTGGAAGAGCAAACCGGCGAAGATCCGGGAATGCCTGAACTGACCCTTGGAAAGATCAACCTGGAAGATATTCGCCTGCAATACGTAGATTCCACTTCGGCAATGGATGCCGGGGTGGCCTTTAGTAAGCTATTCGTTGAGTTCGACAAGCTTGATCTTCAGGGGGAAGAAGTTGCTATCAAGAAAATTTTGCTAACGGAAACGGATGCCCGGGTCGCCTTTGAGAAACTGAATCAAATTCAGGAAAATACGGCAGCCAATGCGTCAAGTCCAGATACCGCTGCTGTAGCTGAAGCGGAGCCGATGAACTGGAAAGTAAAAATCAATGATATTGATCTTCAGCAGAACCATATTGCTTTCTACGATGCCAATCAGCCTAAGATATCCCGCGGCATGGACTACAGCAACATTGACATGCAAGGGGTTGATCTGCGACTCAAAGAACTTTATTTCTCGATGGATTCTATCAGCGGGGAACTGGAGCGATTTCGACTGCGGGACAGGAGCGGATTTGAGCTGAAGGAACTACGCTCCGATTTTGTGTATACAGACAAAGGTGCTCAGCTGCGCGACTTTAAGCTTGAAACACCTTATACCTTATTTCAAGACCATATTGAAGTGTCCTACCCTTCTCTTGAAAGCATTGGTGACCATCCGGAAAATATTTACGTAAATGCCAATATTGAAGGTAGTCATTTCGGCATGCAGGATGCATTGCTTCTCATGCCGGATCTGGATACTATGGAGGCTGTGCGTCCGCTTCGGGCGCAGCGATTTGATCTGCAGGGTAAAATCATCGGCCGGGTGGACGACCTGCGCATTGAGCAGCTCCGCTTCAGCACGTTGAATCAGACCCGTCTGATCGCTTCTGCGCACATCAAAGGATTGCCAGATGTAGACCGGTTGAATGCCAATGTTCGTCTTACAGAATTAAGCAGTGGAAGACGCGATCTAAACCGGATGGTGGCTCCCGGCATGCTTCCCGACAGCATCGAACTACCCCAACAATTCACCCTTCGCGGAAACTTCAACGGCGGGATGAACGCCTTTACAACGAATCTCGGTTTACGCAGTACCGTTGGGCAGGCCGATGTTCAGGCCCGCTATGCCGTCTCCAACCGCGGTCGGGATACTTCCTATCACGCTCAGCTGTCCATAAAAGATTTCGACGCCGGAGGGATGATGAAGATGGATTCAACGCTGGGCAAAATATCTTTTGCCGCCGATGTGGATGGAAAAGGACTTGATCCGGCAACCATGATTGCCGACATTAAAGCAGAACTCATTCATGCGCAGGCCATGGGTTATGATTACCGGGATATTGTCTTGACGGCCAACGCCGCCAATGGCGACATCAAGGCGAATCTCAGCAGCGATGATCCCAATCTACGGTTGAACCTCGATGCCCTGGCCCGTATGGGCGGCTCCGTCCCTTCCTTCAACATGGATCTGATGGTGGACAGCATCAATACGAAGAACCTGAAATTAACAGACGACGAGATCCGTTTTCACGGCGAGATTCTGGCTGACTTCCAGTCGGCTGATCCCGACTCCCTGAACGGTTATCTGAACCTTACGCAGGCGATTGTTGCCATGCCGGATGCCCGTTACGTACTGGATACGATCAGCGTTACGGCGCAATCTGACGCCAATCAGAACCTCATTCGTTTAAAGTCAGAGTTTCTCAACGGGCATATCATCGGTTCTTACAAGCTGACACAGCTGGGTGCTGCGTTCAGTGACGCACTTAACGCCTATTACCATCCGGAGGATAGTGTGGGCAACGCCATGCTTGCCCAAGTGGATAGAGATACCGTACCGGCCTATGACCCGGCTAATATGGAGTTCAGCTTTGCCTTTGTCCGTTCGCCACTCATTATCCGCCTGCTGCCTGACCTGACCGAAATGCAGCCTGTTACCCTCGACGGGAATTTCAATACGGAAGGGCACACGATCAACGTCAAAGGCGTAGCGCCACGCGCAGTTTACAGCGGAACGGAAATCAACAACGTCAGTTTCGACATCAACACTTACGACAGTACCCTATATTACGCTACGCTCATCAATGAGATCAAGGTATCCGATATCCAGCTTGTCAACACCCTTTTGAGCGGAACTGTCCGCGATAATCAGATTGATGCGGGGCTTTGGGTGCGGGATAAAGCAGGCAAGGAACAATACCATCTTGGCGTTGGTTTGCTGGCGAAAGCAGAGGAATTTATTTTCAGCTTGAAAGAAAATGGTCTTATGCTCAATTACGACAACTGGAATGTAGATCCTTCAAATAATATTGTCTTTGGCCAGGCCGGTTTGATTGCAAACCGGTTCCGTTTGAGCAAAGACGGACAGGAATTACGCATTCAGTCTGACGATTCTGTTTACAATTCTCCTATTCAACTGGACTTCGATAATTTCAGAATTGAAACTTTTACGAATTTTATTGAGAGCAATACACTGATACTGGGCGGAGCGATCAATGGGGATGCTCATGTGGCGCGACTGGAATCGTCTCCGGTTTTCGAGTCGCATATCGACATCAATCAATTCTATTTCGGAACCGATACGATCGGCGACATTAGCATACAAGTTGATAACAAAACCGAGAATACTTTCGCGGCCAATGTCGGCATCACCGGTAATGGAAACGACGTGCGTCTAACCGGTGATTATTACAGTCCGCCGGAAGGCACATCCACCATGGATTTTGACTTTTTGATTAACCGTCTGAACATGGCGACCATAGAGGCCTTCAGCCTGGGTAACTTACGGCGGACCGAAGGATTTATCGATGGAAAGCTGGATATTACCGGTACAACAGATGCCCCTAAAATCATTGGAGGGCTTCTCTTTAACGGCGTAAAAATGAACGTTTCCATGTTGAACGCAACCTTTGGCATGGACCAGCAGCGCATCGAATTTAACGAAGCCGGCTTGCGTTTCAACCGCTTTACGCTAACCGATAGTGTAGGAAATTCGGCCAGACTGGACGGAACCATCAAAACCAGCAACTTTACTGATTTCGCGTTGGGACTCGACCTGAAATCGGATAACTTTCAGGTCGTCAATTCCACGGAAGCAGACAATGATCTATTCTGGGGTACGTTGTTTATTGATACCGATATGCGGATCCGTGGAAACATGACCAGCCCGGCGGTAAACGGAAGTTTGAAAATAAACGACAATACGGAACTAACCTATGTGATGCCTCAGGAAGACCCCGGCGTTATCGGAAGGGAGGGCATTGTTGAATTCACGAGCCTGTCTGCCCGGGACAGCGCGTTACTTCTGGCTACACAGGATACCACGGCAACGGAACCGGAAGGTACGCTTTTCGGAATGGACATCTCCCTGAACCTGGAGATCGACCCGGATGCCGCATTCCATGTGGTGGTGGATCCTGGAACGGGTGATAACTTGTTTATTAAAGGTCAGGCTTTGCTAAACCTCGGTATCGATCCGGGTGGAGAAATGTCTCTCGCCGGTACTTACGAGATCAATGAGGGTTACTACGCCCTCTCATTCAACATGATCAACCGGCGTTTTGATTTCAAAAAGGGAAGTACGATTGTCTGGGGAGGTGACGTCATGGATGCTGATCTTGACCTAACCGCGATTTACCGGGTTCAGGCACAGCCGATCGATCTGGTGGAAAATCAGATTATCGGTAATGCAAACTATGACCGTCAGCGCCTGCCTTTCGAAGTTAATCTGATCGTAGGCGGAAAGATTATGAAGCCGGAGATTTCTTTTGATATCGAAATGGGATCCGGTGGTAACGCTGCCACCATTCCGCAGGATGTGACCCAACTGGTCGAGTCTCGCCTCGCAGCAGTACGGGAAGATCAGTCGGAAATCAATAAACAAA
>JBMDWN010000192.1:0-26685 GCA_048595275.1 Olivibacter sp.
CAGGTATTTTTCAAGCATCTCCCGGTAGCTCAGGACGCTGGTGCCGCCAATATCGAAGACCTGATCGAAGGCCACTGGATTCACCATCAGAAAGCTGATGTAGGTAAGCAGGTCCGCCAGGGCGATGGGCTGCGCTTTCAGTCTGGCCAGCCGCTGATTCGCGAAGATGACCATTTTGGCGGAAAGGTTTTCCATCATCTGCAACAGCACAGAGTCTTTTCCGATGATGTTGCTGATGCGCAGGAAGGTAAAATGAATGTAGCTTTTTCGGAGCAGGTCATAGGCCTGGGCTACAAAAGGGGTTCTTAGCCGGGTAACGTAGAGCAGATGGGCAGCATGCAGCCGACGGGCTTGTTTAACGAAATTGTTGAGCGAGAGCAGTTCCATGTCCCGGTACTCGTCATTCCATTCTGCCGTATCCTGGCTGAGGTAAATGGCACAGTCCAGTTCCTCCGGTAATCCGGGAGCATAACGTTCCCGGATCAGGTCTCCCCGTACAGCGAAAATATTAAGGTGCGAACGTGTGGTGTTCAGAAAATGCGTTTCGTTACGAACCAGACAAAACACCTTATTCCCTTCATCTGCCAGATAGCAGGCCAATCGCTTACCCAAATAGTTATTCAAACCAGCTAGCAGTACATTCATTTGTTTCCTGTGTATGTGCCCCTTTCATTTACACACAACTACAAATCCGATACGAATTGGTTTGGAAGGTTGAAAAATCCACAGTGTAAGCTTAGTGTAAAGCTTGCTGGTGGAACCGGGGAGCCGTTCCGAATGGTGGTTAAAAAAAGTATATTTGTAATCTGTCTAATTAACATGGGGAAAGATCGAATTCTGGTTTGGTTCAGGAATGACCTTCGTATTCGCGATAATGAGATTCTGATGCGCGCCTGGGAGCGCGCGGAAGAAATATTGCCGGTCTATATTTTCGATCCCCGTCATTTTGCGGAAACCGCCGCCGGACTTCAGAAAACCGGACCGCTTCGTGCCCGCTTCATTCTCGAGAGCGTAGCGGATCTACGGAAGTCTCTTGGCAGGTTGGGGGGCGATCTGCTGATCCGTTTCGGAGAGCCCGAACAGATCCTGCCGGAGCTGACCGAGCAGTATGAGATCAAAGAGGTGTATCATCACCGGGAGGTTGCTCAGGAGGAAACGGAGGTTTCCATGCGGGTTGAGGAGGCGCTGTGGAAGCAGCAAATCAACCTGAGGCATTTCATTGGCCATACGCTTTACCACAAAGAAGATTTACCCTTTCCAATTCGCGACATCCCCGATGCTTTTCAAACCTTTCGCAAGAAAGTGGAACGGGAAAGTTCGATCCGTCCCTGTCTGGGTGCACCGAAAGAAATACGAAGTCCATTCCTGGGAGAGGATGCCGGAGATCTTCCCACGCCGGAGGATCTGGGGTTCAGTAAGGAAGACTTCGTGAAGCCCGGACAGCCCGTTGCACAGGGCGGAGAATCCGCTTGTCTGGAGGCAATGAAGCATTTCTTCGACGATCCTGAGCCTGAGTCAGGTTTGTCGCCCTGGCTTGCCCTCGGCTGTTTATCGGTACATACTTTTTATCATGAGATCCGGGAGCAGGAGCTGCGCGGTTTTCCAAAGAAAATTGCCGCACAGCTTACCTTGTCGCTCCTTTGGCGGGATTATTACCGTTTCATGTTTAAAAAACACGGTAACCGCTTTTTCTTTCAGCGCGGTTTTTCAGAGCAGGGGGCTCCCGTCCAGGTTGTTCCAAATGAAGTTTTCCGGAACTGGGTGAACGGTGAAACCGGCGATGAGCTGGTGGACCGCTTGATGAAGCGATTGAAGGAACGGGGCTTTCTGACGCATAAAGAGCGTTTGCTGGTTGGGGTGTACCTGGTGCATGGATTATCGGTCAGCCACCTGCTCGGCGCAGCTTATTTTGAGCAGCAGCTGATCGATTACACGCCGGCCTCCAACTACGGAAACTGGGCTCACCTGGCCGGGGTCGGAAGCAGTGCGCGGGACAATAAAGAGTATGATTTTAAAAAGTTGTCCCTGGAGATCGCTGTTTAAACCTAAAAAACCTAAACATCTTTTCCTGAGGCTTGTTGTTCTCCTGACAAAGCCATCTAAGTTGGAATAAAGGGCTATTTGCGTGTGCTTTTAGTCAGATATTTTATAACTTTGCTATTACATCGTTTTTACACATAAATGGACAGACTTTCTTATCTAAGTAACGCGGACTCAAGTTACATAGATTCCCTCTATGAGTCGTATAAAGAAGACCCCGATTCGGTCGATTTTGGTTGGCAGAAATTTTTTGAAGGATTTGAATTTGGTGAAAAGTCGGGCGGCTCGACGGAGCGTCCGGTGGAGGGAGGAGATATTTCCGAGCATCAGCTGAAGGAAATTAACGTCCTGAATATGATCCATGGTTACCGTGACCGTGGCCACTTGTTCACTAAAACCAATCCGGTCCGGGAGCGTCGTCCATATTTTCCCGGAAAAGAACTGGAAACCTTCGGACTTTCCGAAGCGGACATGGATACGGTCTTCAATGCGGGTGTAGAGGTAGGCCTCGGTCCGGCAAAGCTGCGTGACATACGCAAGCTGGTGGAGGATACCTATTGCCAGTCCATCGGTGCCGAATTCACCTATATCCGGCACCCGGAAAAAATCAAGTTTTTACTGGAGCGTATGGAAGGCTCTAAAAATCAGCCTGACTTCTCGCTGGAAAAGAAAAAGCGTATCCTGCAAAAGTTGAATGAGGCGGTGGTTTTCGAGAGCTTCCTGGGAACAAAATTCCTCGGACAGAAGCGTTTTTCCCTGGAAGGGGCGGAGAGCGTTATCCCTGCACTGGATTCGGTGATCGAGAAAGGTGCCGATATCGGTATTCAGGAGTTTGTGATCGGTATGGCACACCGGGGTCGCCTGAATGTGCTTGCCAACATCATGGGTAAAACCTACCGGGATATTTTCTCGGAATTTGAAGGTAAGACCTTTGCCACCAGCGAGGCATCTGACTTTGGAGGAGACGTTAAATACCACCTGGGCTTTTCGACTGATATTAAAACGAATAACGATAAATCGGTTCACTTGAGTTTATGTCCGAATCCGTCACATCTGGAAGCGGTGGATCCGGTTGTGGAGGGTCTTGTGCGGTCCAAGATCGATATGAAATACGACGGTGACAAGTCTAAGATTGCCCCAATCCTTATCCATGGAGATGCGGCAATTGCCGGACAGGGTATCGTTTATGAAATTGCCCAGATGTCTAAACTGGATGGTTATTCGACTGGAGGTACCATACACCTGGTCATCAATAACCAGATCGGCTTCACCACGAATTTCAAAGACGGCCGTTCGTCTACGTATTGTACGGACGTGGCCAAGGTGACCTTGTCTCCGGTGTTTCACGTCAATGGTGACGATGTAGAGGCGCTCGTTTATGCCATCAACCTCGCGGTTGAATATCGCCAGCGTTACCATACGGATGTCTATATAGATTTGCTTTGCTACCGCCGTTATGGACATAATGAAGCTGATGAACCAAAGTTTACACAACCGAAACTTTATAAGGCTATCGCATCCCATCCGAATACCCGTGAAATCTATAACGAGAAACTGACGGAACAAGGGAGTGTGGATGCCAGCCTGGCTAAAGAGATGGAAAAGGATTTCAAGGCGCTCCTTCAGAAGCGACTTGACGAATCCAAGGAAGATGAGAATTTGCCGGATTTTAATCCGATGTATTCCGGAGCCTGGAAAGGATTAAAACCTGCTAAATACGAAGATATTTTCACACCGGCTAAAACAGGGGTGACGCAGAAGACTTTTCTGGAACTGGCAAAGCTGATCACTACACTGCCGAAGGATAAAAAGTTCTTCAGTAAAACCGGCCGCCTCTTTGAAGCGCGGGCCAAGATGATCGAAAGCGATTCATACGACTGGGCCATGGGCGAGCTGATGGCTTATGCTACCTTGCTGAATGAAAGCAAGAGGGTGCGCGTTTCCGGACAGGACGTAGAACGCGGGACCTTCTCACACCGCCATGCGGTGTTGACCCTGGAGGACTCCGAAGAGGAATACTATCCGCTTCGCCAGGTCAAAAAAGGGGACGTCAAGTTTGATATTTATAATTCCCTGTTGTCCGAATACGCCGTTTTAGGATTTGAATATGGGTACGCACTCGCAAACCCGCAATCGCTTACCGTCTGGGAAGCCCAGTTCGGCGACTTCTTCAACGGTGCACAGATCATTGTGGATCAATACATCGTAAGTGCCGAAACGAAATGGAAACGGTCTAACGGACTGGTGATGCTGCTGCCTCACGGTTATGAAGGTCAGGGTCCGGAACACTCTTCTGCACGGATGGAGCGTTTTCTTGAAGCTTGTGCGGAAAACAACATTCAGGTCGCCAATTGTACGACACCGGCTAACTTCTTCCATTTACTGCGGAGGCAGTTGCACCGCGACTTCCGTAAGCCGCTCATTGTATTTACACCCAAAAGCCTGCTTAGGAATCCGAAGGTTGTATCCAGCCTGAAAGATTTTACCGATGGTCAGTTCCAGGAAGTGATTGACGATACCTACGTGGATAACAATAAAGTTAAGCGCGTGCTGTTCTGTTCGGGAAAAGTCTATTACGACTTGCTTCAGAAACAGCAAGATGAAGAGCGTAAAGATGTCGCCATTGTCCGCATAGAACAACTTTATCCGTCGCCTACCGATAAGATCCGTGCAATCCGCTATCGCTATAAAAACGCGAAGCAGTTTGTGTGGGTTCAGGAAGAACCGGAGAATATGGGCGCCTGGCCATACATCAGCCGGAAGTACCGCAAAACGAGCGTTGAGCTGGATGTGGTTTCCCGCCGGGAGAGCAGCAGTACGGCAACCGGCTATTCGAAGCAGCATAATGCGCAACAACTGTCCCTCGTAGCCAGGGCCTTTGCCGACGATACGGCAGGCACTGCCGCAAAGAAAACGGTAAAAAGGGCAACAAAGGTTGCGTCTAAATTGGATTAACTTGAAAACTATATAAAATGAGTTTAGAAATAAAAGTACCTGCGGTCGGTGAATCCATCACGGAGGTCACCTTATCGCAGTGGTTGAAGAGCGATGGCGATTATGTCGAAATGGATGAGAACCTGGCCGAGCTGGAATCGGACAAGGCGACTTTCGAACTGCCGGCTGAAAAAGCGGGTGTTCTGAAGATCATCGCTCAGGAAGGGGATACCCTGGAGATCGGTGCTGTAGTCTGTACGATCGAAGAAGGAGAGGGATCTTCGTCCGGCGATGCTGCGGGTAAGGCAGAAGAAAAATCTTCTGCACCGGAAGAGAAAGCTTCTTCGCCAGCACCGGCTTCTTTGGAAGAGGCGGAAGAAAAAGAAGAAAACTACGCTGCCGGTACACCATCTCCGGCCGCCGCGAAAATATTGAAAGAAAAAGGCATCGATCCGAAGAACATTAAAGGTAGTGGCAAAGATGGCCGCATTACCAAAGAAGATGCGATGAAAGCGGAGAAAAAGGAGGAGCCTAAAGCGGCTGCTTCTGCTCCGAAGAGCGAAGCTTCTTCGACACCGGCGCAAGCGAAGGCAGCTCCGGGAGCGAGGGACGAGCGACGTGAAAAGATGTCTTCTTTGCGGAAGACTATTGCTAAGCGACTCGTGTCGGTGAAAAATGAAACGGCCATGTTGACTACGTTCAACGAAGTGGACATGAAACCGATCATGGACCTGAGGGCTAAGTACAAAGATAAGTTCAAAGATAAATTCGGAATCGGGCTTGGCTTCATGTCTTTCTTTACGAAAGCGGTGACTACAGCTTTGAAAGAATGGCCGGCGGTCAATGCCCGGATTGAGGAGAACGAAATTGTCTACAGTGAGTTCGTCGATGTTTCCATTGCCGTTTCCGGCCCGAAAGGACTGGTTGTTCCGGTGGTTCGGAATGCGGAGTCGCTTGGTCTGGATGAGATAGAGAAGGCGATTCGGGATCTGGCCGTGAAAGCAAGGGACAACAAGTTGAGCATTGAAGAAATGACCGGCGGAACCTTCACGATTACGAACGGTGGGGTCTTCGGTTCCATGATGTCGACACCGATCATCAACGCACCGCAGTCAGCCATCCTCGGTATGCACAACATCATTGAACGCCCCGTTGCGGTGAATGGTGAGGTGGTGATCCGTCCGATGATGTACATTGCGCTCTCATACGACCATCGTATCGTTGACGGTCGTGAGTCGGTCAGCTTCCTGGTTCGGGTGAAAGAATTGCTCGAAGACCCGGCGCGTCTCTTACTGGGGGTTTAATCTTTCGGGTTACGTAATTGATCATTTATAAAGGGGGCGAAAGCCCCCTGCTTTTTGGGCTTAATTGAACGAAAATTGGAAGATTCCGGAGTTCTGCTTGAACGTTTTCTGAAATTTGGAGTTGTTGGGATCTCCGGACTGCTGGTAGATTTCGGTTTAACTTTTGTCGCTAAGGAGTGGCTGAAATTTAGTAAGTACGTCGCCAATGCCATCGGTTTTTCCATGGCTACCATAACCAATTTTGTACTAAATCGCTCGTGGACATTTATGGACCGGCATGAATCGAGTGCCTGGACGGAATTCCCGAAGTTCCTGGGTTTTGCGGTGGCCGGTTTGCTGATTAATACGCTGGTCATTTATCTCTTAAACGAAAAAGCCCGTCTAAATTTCTACACCGCGAAAATTCTGGCCATTGGAATTGTTTCGATATGGAACTTTTTTGGCAACTATCTTTATACCTTTACGACAGGATGATGGTTTGTATGCAATCGGTCCGCAAGGGGATGTTTACCGCGCTGCTGGCAGGTCTTTTTTTGCTCTCAGCCTCCATTCACCGGGCAAAAGCACAAACGCTGGAATGGAATATTCACGCTTTCGGCTATGTGGATAACCGGGAGTATGCTGCTTCAGATCTATACTCGCAGACCATCCTGGGCATGCAGTTTGCGCCGGAGGCAGGTGTTCTGATCGATAGCGTACATCGTCTGCGTTTCGGCATAAACCTGACCAAAGATTTTGGCAGTCCATCTTTTGGAGACCAGGCGCGCGCACTCATCTACTACCAGTATCAAAATAAAGGAATTGATTTTTATCTGGGCTCTTTCTCGAGGGAGCAAACGGTAGGTTTGTTTCCCAGGGCTTTGCTGAACGATACGCTCTTATACCAACGTCCGACCGTTGAAGGTTTATACCTGAAGGTCAACCGGAGGCTTTTCCGCCAGGAGGCCTGGGTAGACTGGGTGCGCAGACAATCTGCTGAAGACCGGGAGGAATTTCTGGCGGGTTTATCCGGACGCCTTGGAAAAGATATCTTCCATTTTAAACATAACCTCAGCTTATATCACAAAGCTAAATCTTCCCTGGGCGATGAGCCGATCCGGGACAACCTGGCGCTGACGGCAGCACTGGGTACTTCTCTGGGTGGGAAAACCTTCCTGGATTCCCTCGATCTCAGTGCGGGCATTTTGTTATCAAACGACCGTCTGCGCGGGGAATATGAATTCCGTTCAGCGAAGGGTGCGATCATTGATTTATATGCAGCTTACCGGTCCTGGTTTCTGCACAATGTCTTCTATTCGGGCGAAGAGCACGCGATCCCCTATGGGGACCGCTTTTATGGCTTCGATACTTATAACAGGCTGGACCTGGGATGGCGTCCGTTCCGTAAAGGTCCGGTGGAAGGTTTTTTTATGTTTAGCCTGCATTTCAGCCCTGGAGCCATCAGCAATCAGCAGATGATCCAGCTGAGGTACAGCCTGGGGCGCACGCACCGGCTCCGTTAAATCCGGGTAACTTTCCCTGATCCACTCGTCTGGGCATTGATGTTGCTGGCGCTCCCTTTATAACGCACAGACCCTGATCCGCTGATGCGGGCATCAATGCTGTTGTTGGCGGTCAGTTCCACTCGTCCGGAACCGCTGATGCGTATTTCGCTTTCATCAACCGCGAGCTCCAGGGCATTCATCCTTCCCGATCCGCTGATGGAGATCTCGGCTTCCTTCGCTTTTCCACGGGCATCGACCCTTCCTGAACCACTGACCTGTACGGAGAGTTCTTCCGTTTCGGCAGCACTGCTGATGCTTCCGGAACCGCTGACTTTGATGTCTACATCACTGCCTTTCAGGGTGACGGCAGATTGAATGGTTCCCGATCCACTTAGGCTGAGACCGGTCAAGTTCTTGGCTTCGATGAAAACCTTAACGCCTGTATTGCTGCGCATATTGAAGAAGTTTTTGGCATTACGCTTCATGCGGATTTTCAGGGTGCCGTTTTCGACAATCGTTTCAACCTGTTCCAGTACTTCCGAAGGTCCTTCCAGGCGAAGCGATTCGCGGTTGCCGGAGCGGATTTCAACCTGAAAACTGCCGCTGCTTTCAATGCGGCTGAAGCCGGATACATCCCGCTTTTCATCGCGCAGCGATGAGGCAAAACTGAACTGCGTTAATCCGAAAATATAAAAGGGCAGCAGCAGGGCCAGCCATCCCGTAAATGATAGATTTTTCATAGATGTTCTTTATCTTTGATTCTATCTATAAGACTCGCCTAATCTGTAAATGTTGCACAGGATGAAAACTAATTCGGAGTGCTGACCTTTTCAGGCCTGAGAAAAAAGAGTACATGAATATACTGGAGGTTAATACAGCAGAACAGGAGACACAATTTCTCCGGATGCCACAGCTAATATACCGTGATGACCGGAATTACATCCGTCCGCTTGACCAGGATATACGCGAGGTATTCGATCCTTCAAGAAACCCGATGTTCAAGGGCGGGGACTGTAAGCGCTGGTTATTGTTGCGGGATGGGGAGGCGATTGGTCGCATTGCCGCTTTTTTCGATTCCGGAAGCCGGGATAGCTTCGGGCAGCCAACCGGTGGCTGCGGCTTTTTTGAGTGTATCGACGACCAACCGGCCGCCCACCTTCTTTTTAACACCGCGAAAAACTGGCTTGAGCACCTGGGCTTCGAGGCGATGGAAGGACCGGTCAACTTCGGAAGCCGGGAACGCTGGTGGGGCTTGCTCGTTGACGGTTTTGTCCCTCCGTGTTACTGTGCCAACTACCAACCTGTATACTACCGGGATTTATTTGAGTCCTATGGTTTCGAGGTTTTCTTTAAGCAGTATACGTACATCCGGCAACTGAAGCTCAGGCTGGATAACCAATACCTCAAAAAAGCGGAGCGCATTCTGGGGGCTAAAGGTTATCTCTTCGCGGCAGCGGACAAAACCAGGCTGGATAAAGCGGCAACAGATTTTCGCAGGGTATACAACCAGGCCTGGGTGAACCATACGGGGGTGGAAGAAATGGATGAAGGAAAAGCCAGGCAGCTGATGAAAACCCTGAAACCGGTAATCGACCCGAGAATGCTCTGGTTCGCTTATTACGAGGGTGAGCCCGTGGGTTTTTTCATCAGCATACCGGATGTCAATGAGCTGATGGTTAAAGATGCCTGTGGCAAGGTCGGCTTAAGAGCTATCCTGAGTCTGCTCTGGAATAAGCACTTTAAAAAAGGAAAGACGCTTTTCGGGATAGTTTTCGGCGTGGTTCCGGCGCATCAGCGCAAAGGTGTTGAAGTGGCGATGATCAGTACCTTTCATGAATACTTGTTTGCTGTCGACCGAAAAGGAGAATATGAATCCCTTCAGATGAACTGGATAGGCGATTTCAACCCGAAGATGATGAACCTGCTTCGTCAAATTGATGCGGAGATTTATAAAACCCACCACACCTACCGGTATCTTTTCGATCGGGAAAAACCTTTTGAACGTCATCCCGTTATTTAGCTGGCTTCAAGAGCTTTCTCTTTTAAGTTATAATTGATAAGTTTGTAACATCAAAATGATAAAACAGCAAATCGAAATGAAAAAAGTATTCATGGGTGCAGCAATGGCATCCCTTTTATTTGTTGCCGCTTGCGGTGGCGGATCCAATGAGTCAGGCACTTCTTCAGAGGCTACGGAAAGCACTGAGTCGGCTCCTGCGGTGACTTCGGCGGAAGTACCGGGTATTGAAGATGTGGAAGTGACCGATCATATAGAATTAGAGGGATCGGACGATATGCGCTTCAATAAAGATTTATTCAAAGTGAAGAGCGGTGAAAAAGTGAAGCTTACGCTGAAGAATGTAGGCTCTCTTCCGGTAGAGTCCATGGGGCATAACGCCGTTGTTCTGGATCAGGGAACGGATGTAGCTGCCTTTGGAGGAGAAGCGTTTAAAGCGAAGGATGAAGAATACATTCCCGCAACCTTTGCCTCATCCATCATCGGTCACACCAAATTACTGGGGCCTGGTGAATCAGACGAAATCGAGATTACGCTTCCTAAGGCTGGCGTTTATGAGTTCATTTGCAGCTTTCCCGGACACTGGGGAACGATGCGCGGTAAAATCGTCGCCGAATAAGATTACGTATTTATGAAGTAAATGTCACCTTACTTTTCGTGGGGTGACATTTTTTTGTTATAGTAGGCGCATTTCCCTAAATTTGAGGGATAAACAAAGATATTCATGGATTACGACGTAGTAATAATTGGTAGCGGGCCCGGTGGATACGTGGCCGCGATTCGTTGCGGACAACTCGGACTGAAAACAGCTATTATTGAAAAATACGATACACTTGGTGGTACCTGCCTTAACGTGGGATGCATCCCCTCAAAAGCTTTGCTGGACTCCAGCGAGCATTTTCATGCTGCTGAAAAACAATTCAAGGAGCATGGTATAGAATTGAGTAACCTGAAGGTCAACCTGAAACAAATGATCACGCGGAAAGAAGGTGTGGTACAGCAAACAACTGCCGGTATTGATTTTCTGATGAAGAAGAACAAGGTGACCGTCTACCACGGTGTAGGTTCTTACGTGGATAAAAATACCTTAAAAGTAACAAAGGCGGACGGGAAGTCTGAAGAGATAAAAACGAAGTACAGCATTATTGCTACAGGTTCAAAACCGGCCACGCTTCCGTCTATTAAAATTGATAAGAAGAGAATCATTACATCTACCGAAGCATTAAAGCTGGAGGAGGTTCCAAAACACCTTATACTGATTGGCGGCGGAGTCATCGGACTGGAGCTTGGATCCGTATACGCGCGCCTGGGAGCAAAGGTTACGGTATTGGAATACCTGGATTCTATTATTCCAACTATGGACAAGGGACTCGGGAAAGAGCTTCAGAAATCGTTGAAAGGACTGGGTTTTGAGTTCCTGTTGAGCCATAAGGTTACTGGTGCTTCGGTTAAAGGAAAGAAAGTGACCGTTACCGCGGAGGATAAGAATGGAAAAGAAGTTTCCGTAGAAGGAGACTATTGCCTGGTGGCTGTAGGACGAACCGCTTATTCAGAAGGTCTGGGATTAGAAAATATTGGTATTGAACTGGAAGAAAGAGGTAAAAAGGTGCCGGTAAACGAGCATCTGGAAACTTCCGTTGAGGGTGTGTATGCTATAGGAGATGTTGTAAAAGGTGCCATGCTGGCTCACAAAGCGGAAGAGGAAGGTGTTTACGTAGCCGAGCGTCTGGCCGGACAAAAGCCGCACATCAACTACAACCTTGTTCCCGGAGTGGTCTATACCTGGCCGGAAGTAGCCAGCGTAGGGGCTACGGAAGATCAGCTGAAGAAGGACAATGTCAAATATAAAGCCGGATCTTTTCCTTTCAAGGCAAGTGGACGCGCGCGTGCGAGTATGGATACGGAAGGTTTTGTTAAAGTGCTGTCTGATGCGGATACCGATGAAATTCTGGGCGTTCACATGATCGGCCCGCGTGCAGCGGATATGATCGCCGAAGCGGTTGTAGCGATGGAATACCGTGCATCTGCCGAGGACATCGGCCGGATCTGTCATGCGCACCCAACGTTTACGGAGTCCTTCAAGGAAGCTGCGCTGGCAGCAACCGGAAACCGTGCTTTGCACATGTAATTTTTTGTAAATAGCAACAGCTATTTATCGTGACAATGACCGTAAGAGGAAAGTATAATAACCGTTATACTTTCCTCTTCTGTTAAATAAACTAACCGAATCGTAATTTTCCATCGTGGATTCCTATATTTGCATTCGATTAGACTCCGTTTCTATCCGATCATGTTTCGAAGAGCTTTTTCAAAGCTGTGCAGGACTTTTCATCATGACGGCCTTCTATACCAACCGATCTTACATTGCTCAAAATCTTTGGGAAAATAGGAACAATGACTTTGCGGCTTCCTGTGCCGGACAGTGTGTCCTGAAGAAAAAGCTTCGTCAGCTGGAGGAACCTGAGGGAAACCAGCAGCAAAACGAAAGAATGGCGAAAGTGGAGTGGCTTGCCCTGTTGCCGATGAGCGAGCTGTTAATGGTTTCAACTTTTGTCGCCGACCGTATTGACGACCCACTGGCGGGGTACTGCTCGCACTATTCCTATTTATTTACACAGACTCCCTTTATTCCTTCGAAGCCTTCTCCAGCTCACGGAAAAGGTGTTTAATCACGCATAATTTTAACCGTAATATTTGAGCCCGCGGTCAGCAAAAACAAAGCTGTTACCCTGGCAATACGATCGCTGTTCATCAGGATCTGGCTGGCGGAAGGGTGTCTGCCGGCGACCGTTTTATGGTTCATTTTTCGTTGGCTTTCTAAGCTTGAGGGGTTTCCTGGTTTAATTTTCGATCCACCAGGAAGGGAGCAAAGGGAAGCAGCGAGGCCAGAAAAAAGATGATCACGCGCTTAAAGGTCCAGCTGTATTCAATCCAGCACTGGATCAGGAAGATCACGTAGGCAACAAACAGAACACCATGAGCCCAGCCGGTGTATTTCACGGCAAGAGGAAGATCGGCAAAGTATTTCAGCGGCATGGCAACGAAGACCAGTAAAATGAAAGAAATCCCTTCCAGCAGGGCAATAGTCTTAAACCGGTTCAGGGTTGTGTAGGATACGCTATTTGTGTCGGACATAATCAATACAACTGATGCTGCTGATAAAGTTAAGGCTTAAAGTCGTCGCTGCGAAGTGCGCGGTTCAGCTTTGACCTCTTTGTGACCTATAGCGATTCGAGAACCAAAAGAAAAGGCCATGTCCGATCCGGACATGGCCTTTTCTCTTGAACCTAAGTGGGGTCAATAATGACTTTCGTATTCCTTGACCTCTTTATGATCGTACTCTTCGACCATAAGTTCTTCAATAGGTTGTCCTTTTTTATCCCATCCAAAACGGTGCAGCATATTATCCATCATCTGGTACACTACAGGAACGATGATCAGTGTAAGGAAGAGCGAACTGATCAGTCCGCCGATAATTACCCAGGCCAGGCCATTTTTCCACTCGGCACCCGCTCCGCCGGCTAAGGCAATCGGAAGCATACCGATAACCATCGCGATGGTTGTCATCAAAATTGGACGCAAACGTGCGTGGTTAGCCAAAATCAATGCTTTTCGGGTGTTGTTGCCCTCCGCCTTCATCTGGTTGGTAAAATCGACCAGAATAATGGCGTTTTTCGCGACCAGACCGATGAGCATGATCAGACCAAGAATGGTAAAGATGTTCAGCGTGTTGTTCGTTAATGCCAGCGCGAGCAAGGCTCCGACGACCGACAATGGAATGGAGAACATGACCACAAAGGGATAGACGAAGCTGTCGTACAACGCTACCATGATCAGGTACACCATGACCACAGATACGAGTAAGGCAATACCCAGGGTACCGAAACCTTCTTCCTGATTGGCGGCGTCGCCACCCCATACATAACTGATGCCGGTAGGTCTCGGGATTTCCTGAAGTTTCTCTTCAAATTCGGCAGAAATACTTCCGGAAGGGCGGCCGATGGCCTGCGATTGTACTTTCACCGAAGTACTCTTATCGCGGCGTTCCAGCTGGCTTGGTCCGGAACCCTCTTCAACTGCCGCAAACTGGTCCAGGCGGATCAACTGCCCCTGGTTATTTGAGAAATACAGGTTGCGAACATCATTCAGATTCTTCCGGTCGTAATCCTGGAAGCGAATGTTGATGTCGTATTCATATTCTCCCTGGCGGAACTTACCATCGGTATTACCGTTGAAGGCCGTTTGCATAGTCCCCCCGACCATCTCCAGGCTTAAGCCCAGGGCAGCCATCTTATCCCGGTCTACCTCAACGGTGATCTCCGGATTTCCCGCTTCAACGGATAATTTTGTTTCCGCAGCGCCGGGGATGTCGGCCAGAATCTGTCTTGCCTTTTCCGCATAATTCATGACGCTGTCGAGTTCCGTTCCGGTGATGACCATTTCAATTGGTGCCTGCTCAGCCATACCAAGAATGCTGACGGGAACGGTTTTTATTTTGGCACCCACAAGAAGGTGTTCCAGCTCCCGCTTCAGCTTAGCGGCATATATGTTGGAAGCATCTTCCCGTTCGTTTTTGGGAACCAGCTTAACCGTAATCTCCGCTTTGTATGCTGTAGACTGATCAGCACCTAAATTATCGCTGGACTGTCCAACGGTGGTGATCAGCGACGTGATTTCTTCCTTGGCAGAAAGGTGGTTTTCCGCTTTCCGGGACATTTGGTTGGTCTGTTCGATAGACGCATCTTTCGGTAGCTCGATCTGCACCAGGAACTCACCCCGGTCGCCCGCGGCAAAGAATTCTGTTCCGATGAAGCCTCCGCCTACCAGACCGCAGGAAGATACCAGTAACAGGACGACGGAGACCAGGGTAATGGCCTTATGATCTAGGCACCAGTTCAGAATACTCGTGATCCAGTCGGTAAAGCGGTGCAACAGCTTTTCAAAGCCAAGAATGAAGCGACCGAAAATATTGTCGCCGGAAACGCGTTCCAGCTTCCCGAAGCGGGATGTCAGTAAGGGTACAATGGAGAATGAGGCCACCAAACTTAATAAGGTGGAAATCATCACCACCACACAAAATTCCCGGAGAATGTCCGATACCATACCTGTACTGACAGCAATCGGTAAAAATACGACCACGATAACCAGTGTGATCGATACCACCGTAAAGCCAATCTCTTTAGTCGCATCAAAAGAAGCTCTGACCTTATTTTTGCCCATCTCCATGTGTCGATAGATGTTTTCAATGACCACAATGGCATCATCCACCAGAATACCAACCACGAGCGACAGCCCCAGCAGCGACATCAGGTTCAGCGTGAAGCCGAAGAGCTCCATGCCGATGAAGGTCGCGATCAGCGATGCCGGGATGGCAACCATTACGATAACCGCATTTCTCAGGCTATGCAGGAAGAGCAGCATCACCACGGCAACGAGGACGATGGCCAGGAACAAATCGTGGATAACGGCATCCGCAGATTCCAGTGTATAAATCGAGGTGTCGTTGGCGATCCGGATCTGTAGTTTCTCGTTTTGATAATCCGATTCCAGTTGTCCGATGATGCCTTGAATCCCGCGGCTTACTTCAACCGCATTGGCGTCTGATGTTTTGATCACCTGCAGGGCGATTGCGCTTTCGCGGTCGACCCGTGCAATCTTTTCTACGTCTTTCTGCGCATCCTGAACATCAGCAACATCACGCAACCGGATCTGCGATCCATCAGCCGAGGTCTGGACTACCAGGTTTCGTAACTCCTGTACATCTTTGTATTTTCCCGATAGTCGGATCAGAATATCCTGCTCCTGTGTTTTTACACTTCCTGTCGGGAAATCTAGGTTAGAATTGAGAATGACCTGCTGGACCTGAAGGGCAGATAATTTATAAGCTTGCAGTTTGGCGGCATCCAGGTTAACCTGAATTTCCCGCTCCTGTCCGCCAACTAAATTGACTTGAGCAACGCCTTCCACCCGGGATATAATCGGTTGAATTCGTTTGTCGATCAGGTCAAAGAACTGCGCATCGCCCATGCTCGCCGTGGCAGACATGGTAACAATCGGAAGATCGTCCAGCGAAAACTTCGCCAGCGATGGCGTTTCGGCATCATCGGGTAGATCGGACAGCACAGCGTTGACTTTACGCTGTGCATCGTTCAGCGACAAGTCGACATCTGCAGCGCTCGTCAGCTCAATCGTGATGACCGAAAGACTTTCAAAGGAAGTTGATTCCAGCTTCTTGATGTTTTCCATCGACGAAACCACATCCTCAATCTTTTTCGTTACGGTATTCTCCACTTCATTTGGAGAGGCGCCCGGGTATATGGTCGAGATGGATACCACGGAAGGGGTAAACTTCGGCAGCATCTCGTAGTTCAGCGAAAGGTAGCTGATGATTCCCAACATGGTCAGCGCAGCGAAGACGACAATGACAATGGAAGGCCGTTTAATGGATATTTCTGCTATTTTCATCCGAATAGATTCTTCTTTGTTAAATTATTCACCTTTGGGCTCATCCCGTTGAACGGAATCTGTTTTAGCGGTATCACCGGCGGCGGTATTTTGCGGATTAACCTCCGTACCATCCACCAGGTTAACCTGGCCGCTGATGATGACCGTGTCGTTTTCGGTCAGTCCGCTGAGTATTTCGACCTGCTCCCCGAGTATTCTACCAGGGGTGACAGAAGTCACTTTAGCGCGATTGCCATTTTGCAGCACATAAACCTGATTGCTGCTTACGCTGCCCACAAAGGCTGTCCGAGGAATGACAACCGTTGGTTGCGTTTCCGGGAATTCAAAGTAAGCCGTTCCATACATGCCGGCTTTCAGTTGCTGACTACCCTCATTTTCCACCAGAATTTCCACCGGATAGTTCAGGCTGTTGTCGGCCTTGGCTGCTATAAAGGTTACCTTGCCATTGAACTCCTTGTCCGGAAATACATTGCTGGTGATTTTGGCCGGTGTGCCGTTTTGAAGGCTGATGACCTGGTACTCATTGGCGTTAACCAGTAGTTTCAATTTTGAGACATCGACGATGTCAAACAATTCAGTGCCCGGTGAAACATAGGTTCCCACCTCAATGTTGCGTTTGTTTATGATTCCGTTGATCGGCGCTTTAACATAAGCGTCCTGCAAGCGCCTTTTCGCCTGCTGCACCCTGTTTTCCGCATTGCGGAGGTTCAGGTCAATTTCGTCCACCTGGGATTGGGTCACGCCGCCAGTTTCGTAAGAACTTTTATAGCGGCCCTGGTCCGTCTTGATCTTCGCAAGGGCGTCTTCAGCCGACTCCAATTCGAGGTTCAGGTATTCGGCGTCAATGTGTGCAAGCACCTGTCCTCTGCTTACCCGACTGCCTTCACTAACCAGAATACGGGTAATGCGGCCGCTGTTTTCTGCCAGCAGCTGAAGATCCTGCCAGGCGGCAAAATTTCCATTGCTGCTGAAGTCGAGATTCAACGGTTGTTTTGATACCTTTTGTACATTGACGAATACAGCACCGGATCCCTCCGCTATAAATGCCGTTTTCTCTTCATTCTCCTTTTTGTTCTTGCTCAGAACCCAGCCGATCAGGACAGCAATACCGGCAACAATCAGGATAGTTATAATCGTTCTTTTCATCGGTTTTACGTAAGTTTTTTCTGTTATGTATAGATGTTTTATTCTGCCAGTAAAGAGCTGATCTCTCCGTTGGATTTTAATAAGTCGATTTGAGCAATTTTGTATTTCAGCAGTGCCTCGTTGTAACTGTTCTGCGCGGATACCAGATCCGTTTCAGCCGTAAGCAAATCCGTCAGGGATGCCAATCCGTTTTTGTAATTGTTTTCAGTAGAGTAGTAAACCTCTTCCGCAAGCTCCCGGTTTTCTTCCTGATTTTGAATCGTAATCAAACTATTACGGATCTGGTTGTTGGCGTTATCATAAGCCATTTTAAGGGAGTTGCTGGTATTTCTGATATCCTGATGAGCTTTCTGAATCTCAACGTCGGCCTGCCTTACCCTAGATCGACGAGCAAAACCATCGAAGATCGGAATGGTCAGGTTCAGCGTAATGGCAGACATATCAAAGTTCAGCGCCCTGCTGGAGTAAAGATCGAAACGGTTACTCTGCGTATTCCATATGTAGTTGGTACCAAGCGAAAGGCTTGGCAGGTATTCGGCCTGGTATGCTTTCTTCTGGTAACCCAGAAGCGTTTCCTGTGTTTTCAGTTGCTGGTAGGCCACCAGGTTTTCAAGATTAAAGCCGTTGTTGTCGATTCTCAACGCTTCTTTTTCCAACCGGCCAATGGCGTCTTGTGGAAACTGGACCAGGGAATCTACCGGCATCCCCATATAGTATTTCAGCAGATTCTTTTGCTGAGTAACAGCCGTTTCCAATTGTTGCTTCTGAGCATCCAGGTTACTGAGGTTCACTTTCATCCGGTCCAGATCGATCTTTTTAGCCAAACCAAGATCGAACTGACTGGTCACCATTTTCAGCAACTGCTTTGTCCGGTCAATGTTGGCGTCAATCACCTTCATCTGTTCGAGATTGATGATGACCTGATAATAGTTTGCTGCAACCTGCTGAATGACATTTTCCTTACTAACCTCGGCAGCCAAGCGATAATATTCTTCAGTGCTTTTGGCGGCTTTCAGACCCGTGAAAACCGACTGGTTGAAAATCTGCTGATTAAGCTGAACCTGCGTCATGGCCGTCCAGTACTGTCCTCCGGGAATAGCGATGAACTCGCCATCTGCTCCGCCGATAAAGGCAGCAGGAACAACGAACTGCGGAAGGATCAGGTTCCGGCTGAGGTTGGAAGACGCGTCGATCGTCGGCAGGGCCCCCGCCCGTGCTTCGGCGACCTTATGTTCTCCGCCGAGAATCTCCAGACGCGCTTTCTCAAGCGTTTCGCTGTTTTCCATAGCATATTGCAAGGCATCCTGCAAGCTGAGATCCGTTTGAGCGAAATTTTCCTGAACGCCGAACAAAAGGGCGAGGCATAAAAAGTTACGGATGGAATGCTTCATTTCTGATGTTACTAATATTTTAGTGTGCTAAATTTTGATGTGTGTCCAGTGGATAACGCAGGCCGTTTACAAAAATTGATGTAGCCGCTACCTGATCCTGATATATTCTGCAGAATATAGACCGATCGGGAATGTCTTTGCTTTCCAGGTAAAAAAAATATTGGAAACCAATTCCCTGAATAATGTTCAAATAAGTCTTAGATGTAGCGTTTACATCAAATGTTACAAGTTCCTCCTCTTGCTGACCAACGGAAAAGACGTGCGCCACCAGTTGGCACAAGCGCTGATCCGAGGTTTTTGCTAAACCTTTTAACCGGTCGATCTCCACGTTGCTGTCTGAATGGGTGAGGGTCATATGAACCAGGTAATGTTGCTCCATATAAATCCTGCGGAGATCCAGTAGCTGGTCTAAGCGGCTCAAGGTATTGTTGAAAGCGGACTGCCTTTTACGGAAATCGTATTCCATCTGATCAAAGAGCTGATTAAAGACTCCAATCACCAGGTCTGTCTTGTCGGCGAAGTAGTAATACAGATTAGCTTTGGAAATGGATACGTCAGACGCGATTTCAGACATCGTAGTCTTATTGACACCGAAATGCGAAAACCGCTTGAGCGCAGCTTCAAGAATCTGTTTACGTTTTTGAGTATGTGGATCGATTCGGAACATTGAACCTCTTGACTTTTTTTAAAATTTAGTCAAAAGTAAGGCTAAATCTGATTGAATGCTTGGTTTGCCATTAACTTGACTTTTCTCTGACAAGAGTCAATTGTTCGATTTGAGGGGATCAGGCTTGTACGCCTTTGAGGAAAATACGGATAATAGATTTTTGACGACGGGCAATCTCGTCCATGTCCGGTTTAGTAGGTACGAAGCAATCATCGGCCGGAGACAACACAGAAAAAGCCATTCCTTTAAGCGAAAAGATAAGCAGATCGGCCAGGTAATCCGGATCATCCATCTTGAGCTCCCCTTTTTTAAGGCCATAATTAAAAAAACTAACAATGAGCCGCTTTTCCTGTAGTTTTATCCGATCGATCACCCCTTTTGAATCCTTGTTACGCAGCAGTTGTGAAGGGGATTGGTAATCGAGCAGGTTGTGGTATTGTTTAAAAAAATCAAGGCGCTTATCGATCATAAAGAAAAAAATATCTTCGATCTTTTCAATTTTAGTGGCACCTGATTCTATTTGCGAGATCATGGAGCTGGCAACGTATTCCATTACGGCGATGTAAAGACTGAGTTTATCCGGGAAATAATAATAAAGCAAGGCTTTGGAAAGGGAAAGGTCTTTCGCAATTTCCGTCATGGTTGTCTTACTAATGCCAAAATGAGCGAATCGTTTGGTCGCTGCCTCAATGATCATTTGGCGTTTCTTGTCCTGATTATCCATTACTTGCCTGTCTGTCTTTTGATCTTTTATAAAATGTATCTTTGTCCTGCCTGTTTTTCCAGGTCTCCAATAAATATAGCAAAATTACATATATTGAACAAGAAGTTTAAAAAGTCAGTCGCAGAAGAGAAATTTTATGATCATAAGTGAATCGGCATCCCTTAAATCTTTTAATTCATTTGGTGTTGAAGCTTTCGCATCGCGTTTTGTCCGGATAAAGGAGTCGGCTGACTTACCTGAACTTTACAGCGACAGGCAGGGAGACTTAAGAGGCAGCTTGTTCCTAGGAAGTGGCAGCAACTTGTTATTTGCCGGAAACTTCGACGGACTGGTACTGAAGAACGAAATCGGAGGAATTTATTTCACGGAGGGAGCCGCAGATGAGGTGCAGGTTTCGGCTGGTGGGGGAGTATTGTGGAACGACCTGGTTTCATTCTGTGTTGAGCGCGGATTTGGCGGGATTGAAAACCTTTCCCTGATTCCGGGAACCGTTGGTGCTGCGCCGGTTCAGAATATTGGTGCTTACGGCGTCGAGCTCAAAGATGTGTTTCATTCATGCAAGGCATTTGATACACTTGAAGGACGTTTCAGTACCTTTTCTAAAGAAGATTGTCGATTTGCTTACCGGGATAGCGTATTCAAATCGGAAATGAAGGGGCGCTATTTTATTACCGAAGTCAGCCTTAGCCTGAAAAAAGACAGCAAGGTAAACCTCAGTTACGGAGCCATTCGCGGAGAACTGAATTTGCGGGGGATCTCAGAACCTTCCATAAAAGATGTCTCAGAGACGGTGTCCAGGATACGCACTTCGAAATTGCCAGACCCTTCACAATATGGCAATGCAGGATCGTTTTTCAAGAACCCCATCATAGATGTAAAAAAATTAGACGCCATACTGTCTGATTTTTTGGACATCGTATATTATCCTTATCAGCCTGATTTAGTGAAAGTAGCGGCCGGGTGGTTGATTGAGAAGGCTGGATTGAAAGGCGTGCGGGAGGGGTTTGTAGGAACCTGGCCACAACAAGCATTGGTTTTGGTTAACTTTGGAAATGCCACAGGAATAGAAGTTTATGAGTTTTCCGAAATGGTGATTAATAGGGTGGAAGACCTTTTTGGAATCCGTCTAGAGCGCGAGGTGAACTTAATCGGTCTTTAAAGACAAGGGTTAAATAAACATTAAAAAATCATAGGAATTCTCTAAGAATCGTTGAAAAGCGGTTTTTTGGCTAGGTAGTTGCAAAAGCTTAGACGTTAATGTATCGGAATGGCAAATGAAGATACGAGTTAAAAATCTGGAATTTTTCCAAAAACCTTGAGCAAGATGACAAAGCTAGAGTTTAACACCATGGTTACCCGACATTCGGATTCGCTGAAAATGTATGCCCTGCATTTTACCCACGACGATGAAGACGCAAACGATTTGGTACAAGACACTGTGCTGAAAGCAATTACTTACTACAACAAATTTAAAGAAGGAACAAATCTTAAAGGCTGGTTGTACACGATTATGAAGAATACATTCATAAACAACTACCGCCGCTTTGTTAAGATCAGCTCATTCGTTACTAAGTCGGACGAGATTTCTTCTGCTAATCTTGCCTATTCCGCTACTAACAACAAGGGAGAGAATAAGTTTGTTATGGATGATATCAAACAGGCAATGGGGAACTTATCTGACGAGTATTATGTGCCTTTCACCATGTATTTTGAAGGATATAAATACCATGAGATTGCCGACCATCTTGACATTCCCATCGGTACCGTTAAAACCAGAATTCACGTTGCCAGAAAAACATTAAAAAAATCACTAAAACCTTATCATGCAAGTTCGAAATCACCTGTATACGCCGCTGCCGGATAGGTATCCCGGAGTATTGATGGGTCAATCATAAAAGGTGGATTAACTTAGAATAAGGGATCCACCTTTTTTGTATAATTTTGTCCGATGGACTCACTGTTGAATCTACCAATCTATAGTAAAAGTCAACTTTCTTTGAAAAACGGCCAGGATTCGGAACAAGTATGGGTCGCATACCGCGGTGTGATATATGATGTGAGCGATAGCAGACTCTGGAGAAAGGGTATGCATTATGAACACTGGGCTGGCCAGGATCTAACGGCCGAACTGGAAGATGCGCCCCACAGCGAGTCTGTATTTGAACGGTTTACCGCTATAGGGCGCCTGACTTGAAGACTGTTAATCAGAGCTGAAAGCTGCTGAGCTTTTTAAAAGCCTCCAGGCGCTCAGCCAACTGAATGTCCTCCAACGATTCTATTTTTTCCGTGCCAAACCTTTCCACGCAAAAGGAAGCCAGCGCGGACCCGTAAATAACCGCGTTTTTAAGGGTCTCGAAGCTGATGTTTTGCTGACTCGCCAGGTAGCCGATAAATCCTCCTGCGAAACTGTCGCCCGCCCCGGTCGGGTCAAAAACTTCTGCTAAGGGTAAAGCCGGTGCTGCAAAGACCTGGGTTTTGTCAAACAGCAACGCTCCATGTTCGCCCTTTTTCACGATAAGGTATTTCGGCCCCATATCAAGTATTTGCTGCGCCGCCTTAACCAAAGAATACTCTCCGGACAATTGTCTGGCTTCTTCATCGTTGATGGTCAGGACATCCACCTGTTTTAATACAACTTTCAAATCGTCCAGCGCAATGTCAATCCAGAAATTCATGGTGTCCAGTACAACCAGTTCTGGGCGTTTTTTCAGTGACGAAAGCGCTTTGATCTGGACAGCAGGAGTCAGGTTGCCCAAAAGTAAATATTGGCAGTCCTGGTAGTTTTCAGGAATAACCGGATCGAAATCTGCCAGCACATTCAGGTCAGTTATCAGCGTATCGCGCGAGTTCATATCGTTATGATATTTCCCGGCCCAAAAGAAAGACTTTTCTCCTTTTTTAATCTGGATTCCTTCAATATCAATTCCCCTCCGGCTAAACTTTGCAAGATTTTCATCGCCGAAATCGTCGCCGACAACGCCTACGATCTTGATGTCCTTATACAAGTAAGAAGCAGCTAAAGCGGCGTAGCTTGCGGCTCCACCTACGATTTTATCTGTTTTTCCAAAAGGGGTTTCGACGGCGTCGAATGCCACCGTGCCTAAAACAATTAAGCTCATGTGTTTCTTTATTATGCGGGTAACCGAATTTCGGACAAATGTACGAATGTTCTTACATTTATTATCTTCGACCATGCATTCAACTCTTCACCTCATGCGTAAATCCTTATTTCTGCTGATTATCAGCCTGAACCTCTACTTAGCGCGGGGTCAGGAAACCGATACCATTCCCGGTAGGGATTCCCTGGGCATAGCGGAAGCGAAGTTGATTATGGATCAGCAACAACGTCATATCGACTCGCTTGTTAAAATACGGATCATGTCAGAGCTCAAAGATGCCGGCGGCGACGCTAAACTCAGGTCTGAACTGCAGGACAGGTTGGGTAAGATCGAAAAAGCAGATTCGCTCCGTAAAATTCAGCAATACGAGAATATTCAGAACCTTAAGAAAACCTCTACTGCTTACCCGGTCAGCCTGAATGCGGACACCCTTTTTGCTGTTTACACCAGGATAGGTTCTTTTCGGGCAAAAGAGAGAGCCCAGGCAATAAACGGGAAGATTCGTCAGCTTTATAATGATCCCTTTTTTCGGGCGGACTCCCTTAGCATCGCCGAAAATGAGGGTTCTTATGATATTTTATATAAGCGTGATCTGATTGTGATGACCATCAGTCCTATTGACGCCTTATGGTTTGAGCTTTCCGGCCAGGAATTGGCGGAGCGATATGCATCCAAAATCGGCTCCGTTGTTGCTGCCCAGCAACAGGCACACAGTTTGGTGAATTTGCTGAAAAGGCTTGGGCTTGTTCTGCTGATTATTGTTCTTCTTACCATTGTTATACGCTTTATCAGCTTTTTATTTGGCAAACTCAAATTATTGCTGGTCAGCAGAAGTCACGCTTATGCCGAACGGTTGAAATTCAGAAAGCTCCGGCTCCTGCAGCAAGCTCAAATCGAGTATTTCATTTCAAAACTCCTGGGTTTTCTGCGCGCAATCGTCGTCATCCTGGCCATCTATTTTTCACTGCCGCTGCTCTTTAGTTTGTTTCCGGAAACAGAAGCCTGGACAAGTACGCTGATCGGTTGGGCATTATCCCCTTTGAAAGCCTCTTTACAGGCGGTTGTACATTACCTCCCTGATCTGTTCACCGTATTGATTATCTGGGTCCTCTTCAAGTACGGGATCCAGGCGATACGCTATTTCTTTTTCGAAGTTAAGCGGGGTCACATTCATCTGGCAAGTTTTCATCCGGAATGGGCGCTTCCGACGTTCAATATACTCCGCTTCCTACTCTATGCCTTTATGCTCATTATTATTTTTCCCTACCTGCCGGGTTCCGGATCCCCCGCTTTCCAGGGAGTTTCCGTTTTTCTGGGTATTCTGCTCTCTCTGGGGTCATCTAGTGCGATCTCCAACATCGTTGCGGGACTGGTAATTACCTACATGCGACCCTTCCAGATCGGAGACAGGGTTAAGATAGGCGATAATGTCGGTGATATTCTGGAGAAAAATATGTTGGTAACCCGGATACGTACGACTAAAAATGAAGACATCACCGTCCCGAACTCAGCCATTCTCTCCGGTAGTACCATCAATTTCTCGTCCAATACCAAGCAAAAACATCCAGGTCTAATTGTTCACATCGAAGTGGGGTTTGGTTATGACCTGCCCTGGCAGCAGGCGCACAGCATTTTACTGGAGGCCGCCCAGCGTACGCCGCTATTGCTGAGAGAGCCACCTCCCTTTGTGCTCCAGGATAAACTGAGCGATTTTTTTGTGAGCTACCAGCTTAATGCCTATACGCGGGAAGCGAGCAAGCAAGCGCAAATTTACTCGGAACTCAACAAGAATATTCTGGACGTCTGTAAGGAGCGGGGAGTGGATCTTGTTTCGCCACAGTACCACATATTGCGTAAAGAAGATGATGAAAACGATTAACGGGTATTTTACATGTACTGTTATTTCCTGGTTCCATCATTGAAAAGATTGATACACCGGCATTGTCGTATTTTGCCGATCTCCGTTAAGGTTTGGGGTTGATAGCCATAATAGTTTATAAAGAAAAAAGCCGTCTTCTGATGAAGACGACTTTCCTGTTTGGCTCCTGAAGCTGGGCTCGAACCAGCGACCCTCTGATTAACAGTCAGATGCTCTAACCAGCTGAGCTATTCAGGAGTTTGTTTTGAACCGGCTTTCCAAGGCTGGTTACCTTGTTTATTTTTTGAAAACCGCGATGCAAATATAGCCCTTAGTTTTTACTTGTCAATAATTTTCGTGAAATTTTTGAGCCTCAACAGTGCTTCAGGGGCTAAGTGTTTGTCCATCAGTAAAATCTTTTTTAGCGAATAGTGACGAAGGGAAACATTTAAGGCGGGGCTATGTTAGGCAGTTAAGCTGTATTCGGTAAGCGCGAAATATAGGTGTTAAGATAACACTATGTTTGTCTTTTAATTTGTATTTTTGCACCGAAAAAGCGATTACATAAAACGTTGGATTTTCGCTGCATAACCCTGCAGGCATCCAACTTAGAATAGCAGATATGAATATAGTTATTGCGGGCGGGGGCTTTGCCGGTATAAATCTGGCTAAAAAGCTGGTGAAGGATAAAGGGGTAAAGGTCACGATAATTGACCGGAACAATTACCACTTTTTTCCACCCTTGATTTATCAGGTCGCTACGGCTTTTATCGAAACCTCTATCATTACGTATCCTTTCCGGAAGATGTTTCAGCATCAGAAAAACTTCCGTTTCCACTATGGTGCCATGGAGGGGGTAGATACCGCAGGTAAAGTGGTCAAAACATCCTCCGGAGATGTTCCTTACGACTACCTTGTCATTGCCATGGGTACCGAAACGAATTATTTCGGTATGGAAAACGTGAAAAAATATTCCGTTCCGATGAAGACCATTGATGATGCCATTAACCTCCGGAACCACATCCTCCGCAACGGCGAACGTGCAGCGCAGGAACTGAAAGACGATGAACGCCAGCGTTTCTCGACCTTCGTAATTTCTGGTGGGGGTCCTACAGGGGTGGAGCTGGCAGGAATGCTGGCCTATATGAACAAAAAGATTCTGCAGAAAGAATACCCTGAGTTTTCTAATGAAGGGAAAATGCGTATTGTGCTGGTGGATATGCTGCCGACTCTGCTAGGGCCGATGAGTAAAAAGTCACAACAGGAGGCCTACGACGTGCTTGTCGATATGGGTGTGGAAGTTAAACTAGATACCGGCGTAAAGGACTATGTAGATGGGAAAGTGATTTTTGCAGATGGAACTTCCATCGCCACCGATACCCTGATCTGGACTTCAGGGGTTATCGCCCGGGAAGTACCCGGATTGCCGGAAGGCGTAACCGGAAGAGGTCGCCGCATCAAGGTCAATGAATTCAACCAGGTAGAAGGTTTACAGGATGTTTTTGCTATCGGCGATATCTGTCTCCAGACAAGCGA
>JBMDWN010000193.1:0-2775 GCA_048595275.1 Olivibacter sp.
AGTACAAGCATATTGTCAGCCGCGTTAGTTTTTGGGGCGCAAATGACGGGTATTCCTGGCTTAACAACTGGCCGGTACCTGGGCGAACCAATCACCCTTTACTTTTCGACAGAAACAACCAACCAAAAGAGGCATTTAACCGGCTAGTGGATCAAAATAAGTTGATATGAGCTTTGTAAAACTTTTATTGTGTGTGGTATTGATGGGATGCGCGGAATTACAGGCACAATCGCCCGATTTAAGTCAGCATCCTTTTATATGGGCCGACGTTCCGGATATGGCTATTACCAGAGTTGATGACACGTATTACATGAGCAGTACGACGATGCACATGAGTCCGGGATTACCCATTATGAAATCAAACGACTTGATCCACTGGGAGTTACAGGGATACGTTTATGATAGGCTGACTGAAAACGATAAAATGAATCTCGACAATGGCCAGAATGCTTACGGAGCGGGGTCATGGGCGAGCAGCATCCGCCATCACAACGGAATGTTTTATGTTAGCACTTTTTCGAGTACATCGGGCAAAACTCATATCTACCATACCAGAGATATCGAAGCGGGAGACTGGATAGAAAGGGCCTTTGCGCCCGCATTACACGATCATTCACTGTTTTTTGATGACGACGGCAGAGTATACCTTGTTTACGGATCAGGTTCCATTAATCTGGTCGAGCTCAAAAGCGACCTGTCCGGGCCGTTAGATGGGAAGATAGCGCCAAAGACTATTATAGAAAATGCCTCACTGCCTGCCGGAGATAATATCGGCTTGGCGGCTGAGGGTTCTCAAATGATAAAAGCTAACGGCAAATACTATTTGTTTAACATCACCTGGCCGAAAGACGATATTCGTGTAGCAGTTGTTCACCGCGCCGACCGGATCGAAGGTCCTTATGAAGGACGAGTATTCCTGAAAGACAGAGGTATTGCACAAGGCAGCATAATCGATTCGCCGGAAGGAGATTGGTACGCTTATCTTTTCCGCGACTACGGCGCGGTTGGGCGAGTGCCTTATCTGATACCCGTGTCATGGAAGGATGGTTGGCCAGTTACAGAGAACCGGACTATTCCTTCGCATTTACCGTCGGGGAAGTTGGGAGCTAAGTTTCATGAGCTTTTAGGTTCAGACGAGTTTGACCGTGAACCTTCCGAAGCGAGTTGGCCGTTGTTTTGGCAATGGAATCACAACCCGGATAATGAGCACTGGTCTCTTAAGGAACACAAAGGTTATCTGAGAATCCGTACGAGCAGGATCGATCCTGATGTGTTGAACGCAAAAAATACATTAACACAGCGTTCGTTTGGACCGCAAAGTTCCGCAAATACGGCAATCGATATAGATTCTATGAAAAATGGAGACTACGCCGGCCTTATGGCGCTGCAGAAGGAGTATGCCTTTATCGGCGTAAAGAAAGAAAATAATAAGTTTTTCGTCGTAGCCGTTTCGAATGAAGAAGAGGGAAAAAAGGAACTGATGAGCCAGGAGATCGGAAATTATCGGAGCATCTATCTTCGCTTGGATTTCGATTTCAGCAGAGACGTTAACGACCAGGGCCTTGATCAGGCCTTGCTCTACTGGAGTGCGGACGGAGTGCGTTGGAACGCTGTTGATCATCTCGTTAAGCTGCATTATACCCTTCCTCATTTCATGGGCTATCGGTTTGCCTTATTTAATTTTAGTACAGAAGAAGCGGGCGGATACGTCGATTTCGATTATTTCAGAGTAAATGACGGTGATGACAACCTGTAATCAAACTAACTTAACCATATTATGAAGGGAAAAAACTTTCTGCTGTCACTAGCCATTTCTACAGTGGCTTCCTGTCTTATGTTTGCTTGTAAGACAGGAAAAGAGGAAAAGCCTCTTTTTACCAATTTTGTCTACGAGGGAAGAGATCCGATCTACGAAAAATATCCGCTAAAAGGAAATGAGTTTTATTCGCCAGTTTTACAAGGGTGTTATCCCGACCCCAGCATAACCAGGAAAGGCGATGATTATTACCTGGTAACGTCTTCTTTTGCCTTTTTTCCGGGGGTACCTATTTTTCATTCCAGGGATCTGGTAAACTGGAAGCAGATCGGGCATGTGCTGGACCGGGAGTCACAGCTTAAAGTAACGGATATACCGATGAGCTCGGGAGTCTATGCTCCAGATATCCAATACAACCCCCATAACAACACTTTCTATATGATCACGACCCAATTTGCGGGAGGCTTCGGTAATATCGTCGTGAAAACAAAAGATCCCAAGGAAGGTTGGAGCGATCCGATAAAGCTTAAGTTTGAAGGAATTGACCCGTCGCTCTTCTTTGATGATGACGGGAAAGCTTATGTGGTACATAATGATGCACCAGATGAGGGTAAAGAATTGTATAATGGCCACCGGGTGATAAAGGTCTGGGAATACGATACGGCAAAGGATGAAGTCGTGGAGGGAACAGCGCAGATCATTGTTGACGGAGGCGTAGATCTTCGTAAACATCCGATCTGGATTGAGGCTCCACATTTGTATAGGAGAGACGAGAAGTACTTCCTTATGTGTGCTGAAGGGGGCACGGGCGGTATGCATAGTGAAGTTATATTTGTGGGGGATAGCCCGAAAGGACCTTTCACGCCTGCACCAGAAAACCCAATTTTGAGTCAACGGCATTTGTCTCGGGAACGGAAGGAAAAAGTAGATTGGGCTGGTCATGCAGATCTGGTTGAAGGGCCGGGTGGTAAATATTACGGAGTGTTCCTCGGTGTAAGACCGAACGATAGTGGCAGGGT
>JBMDWN010000194.1:0-4073 GCA_048595275.1 Olivibacter sp.
GCTGAGGCTTATAATAAAGACCTTTCTAATGTTACAGTCAAATTCTACGACACTGGGCATTTCGCACTTGAAACACATGTGTATGAGATTGGGGTGGATATTCTGGAGTTCTTAGACGCTCTTCCGATCTGAGATAGCGCAGACTTTTTATATCGCTGATCGCAAAATGCGATCAGCGATAAAATAAATTCACCTCTGCTCCTTAACAGTCAATCGGTCAACTTCCAACTCGCGGATGTGCAACTTCCCGATACTGCCTTTACCGATCCTTAACGCACCGATCGCCAGGGCGCCTATTGCTAACGCACCTACGGCCATTGCACCGATAGCAAATGCGCCTACTGCCAAACGACCCGCAGCAGCTTGTCCAACAGCTGCACTTCTGGTTATACTTTTTATTTTTTGTTCTTTTTTCATCTCGTTTCTCTAAAGGCGTAAACGCATTCTTTTGAGAGATGTTTGGGAAGATAACCATCTAAAGAATTAGGCGACCTGTTACTCGTTAATGACTATGACCTGCTTCAGCGTGAACTTCAAATCTAAGTTCCAGCACATTTTCACCGGCAAAAGCTTCTGCATAGTCATTGCGGTTCCAGTCGATACGGGTAATAGAACTTTTGACCCCGCTATTCAATTTACGCATTACATAACTCACTTCTTTCGTTGGTCCTTCGTTATCATGTCCGATGCCGAAATAGCTCAGCACACCAGTGGTTTCAAATTGTCCGTTGACGGCTGTTCCATCTCCATATTGCTGCTCACGAGGTTGAAAAATAGCACCGCTTTCCGCTTGGGAATCCGGATTTAAGACGAAATTACCACCTACCAAAAAGGCTTTATATTCATCAGCAATCGCCTTGCTGGCAACGAAGCTGTTCTGTACTTCCTGGCCGTTATAGTCCCAAGCCTTCAGTTCCACCTTGTAAACCGCATCAACCTCCAGGTGCAAGTGACCGTTCTCTATAGCTTCGCCATTTTCATTGAATTTGATTACGATAGATTCTCCCGCTACAGCATCATTTAATCCATGGAAATGATCTCCGTGTGGGTAGACGCCGTCACCGCTTACTTCGGTAAGAATTAATTCGGAACGCTCAATACCCTCTCTTATTGGTTCGGGTTGGTTGTCGTCGTCTTTACTGCAGGCTGCAAAGGTTAAAGCGGCGATGGCCATAATTGCAATTACTCTAAATTTGTTTTGCTTTCTCATATTACTAAATTGGGTTATTACTGAATCATTGATGCATTTGCAATGAGATTGCAAAACTACTAATAAGAAAGCATACTGGCAACTGAGTTGCAATTATATATTTTCAGATGAAGGATTTCCTGAAATTGACGGGAGACAAGTTTGTTTTGGCTTTAAAAAGTTTCGTAAAGGAAGATGGATGACCGAATCCAAGTTCATATGCAACTTCGCTGACTGATAAATTGGTGGTCGATAATTTTTCTTTTGCTTTCTCAATCACTTTCAGATGGATAAGGTGTTGGGTATTTTGTCCCATTACCGAGCGAACCATATCGCTTAGATACCTTGGTGAGATATTCATTTGCTCTGCGACATATTTGACTGTAGGTATGCCTTCGCTGAGTGATTTTTCATCAATAAAATAATCATCCAACACTTCCTCCAATCGCTGTAGCAGGCCACTGTTCGCGGCCTTCCTGGTAATAAATTGCCTTTTATAAAAGCGATTAGCATAAGTGAGCAGTAATTCGATCTGAGAAACGATTACGTCCTGGCTAAAATCATCGATTCGACTGTCTAACTCTTCTTCTATGTTCTTGAAGATGGAGACAATGGTAACTTTCTCTTTCTCGGATAAATGCAGGGCTTCGTTAGCAGCATAAGAAAAAAAGCCATACTGCCTGATCTTCTTCGACAAGGGATAGTTCAGGAAAAAGTCCGGATGTACCAATAAAGTATACATCGAACAGGTTTCTTCGACGTCACTACCGCAATTGGCAATGAGCTGATTCGGAGCGGCAAAAAGCATCCCCCCTTCCGAAAAGTCATAATAGCCCTGCCCGTATTTCAGCTTTTCTCCCAAGCCGGGTTTGTAGGCGATGCGATAAAAATTGGGCACGACAGAACCCTTGAGTTCGTTGAGTGGTATTACGACTTGCTCACTCACGCCATCCACCAGACTAATTAACGGATGCACCGGTGGAGGTAACTGGTGATACTTATGAATATCGGACAGGGTTATGGCCTGCACCTCGACTGATTTTTTCTTTTTCATTCCGAAGATTATTCTGCCAGCTATTAAATTATGCCTGACGAAGTTTTAACTAAGTCTGATGAGGTTCTTGGAAGCAAGTGATCCTCCGAATTCCTGTAACCTTCCACCTCCATCTATTCCGCCCAAGTCTATTGGATAAAACTTCAGACTCTTCACGAAAGCGATGACTTTGTTTTTGGCCTCTTCTTCATCGCCTGAAACCCAGATAACTCGTTTGCCGTCGTTGGCTTGAGGGTCTGCGCCCAGAATCTCTGCAGGTAGGGTATTGAACGCTTTCACAAGAGAGGCACCCGGAAAGAATTCGGCATTGACTCTACTGGAAGTTTTACCTCCTAAATCCGCTGGAACAAATTCCGGAAATACAATTGCGTTACTGGTATCGATCACAATACGCCCTTTCCAGTCGATTCCTTCAGCTGCTGCAGCGACCTGATCGAAGGGAACTGCAATCAGTACAAGTTCTGCCAAAGCTGCTTCCGCCAGTGTACCGGCGGTCACTTCCTCACCTAATGAACTTGCTAAATCCGCTAGAAGCGCTGGTACTCTCCTACTGCTAATAGTTACCTGGTAACCAGCTCTTGAAGCGTGGCGGGCTATTGCCTGGGCAATGTTTCCTGCGCCCAGTATGCCTATCGATGCTTTATTTCCCATGTCATGTCGATGATTGTTTAATATTATGGAAACGTACCTAATTTGATTTTAATTACCAAGGATAGGGACCATCTGGTCCTGAAAATAACGTTGAAAGACCATTTTCTCCGAGTGCCGCACGAACGATATTTCTTGACCCGACTTCAATGGAGTCTGTTCCCTGGAAATTGTTCATAGCCGTTGCTGTAAAGCCCGGGCTGGCGGCTTCCACCCGGATGTTAGTACATTCCAGGTCGATCGATAACGCTAAACTTATAGCATTTAAAGCCGTTTTTGAGGCTCCATAAACTGGGCCAAAGCCTCCGCGGAAGGGAAAGTCAGGATCGCTGTTTAATGTTAATGATCCCATTCCGCTAGACACATTTACGATACGCGCCGCCGGTGCCTTCTTTAATAAAGGGATAAAAGCTTGTGTAACAGCTAGCACACCGAATACGTTTGTTTCCCATACAGCCTTTACTTCGTCCAGTGACGATCCAGTGGCGGTACCGGAAGCTAACATCTCTTCCAGGGATCTGTCCGATGCTCCGGCATGAGCAATCGCTGCGTTATTTACCAATAGATCAAGTCTTCCAAATTTTTCATTGACCTGTTCGGCAGCTTTAGCAATTGTTGTCTGATCGGTTACATCAATTTGCAGAGGGTAAGCATTTTGTCCAATTTCGGCAACTGCTTTTTCTGCATTTTCCAATTTTCTTGATCCAACCAGTACGATGAATCCATAATTTGATAATTCCTTGGCTACCTGCAGACCAATGCTTCGATTAGCACCCGTAATCAAGGCTACTTTTTTGTCCTGTGTCATAATCTTCTTTATCATTTGCAGAACAAAGGTCAGTCTTTAGAGCCTTACAAAATTTGCCGAATTGCAGCATTACTTTGCCGAAATGCGTTTCGGGGAATTAAGCAATGTATTTGATACTTTTTAGGTAGATTTGAGTTAACAAAAAACTTTGATCAACATGAAAAAGTTTCATCCATTTTACTATATCGGAACAGTTGGAATGATCGTTAGTGCAACCTGGCATATGATCTTAACAATGGTTTTATCCTTATCTTCCGTGCATCAATCTTTCTATGTTATCTATCCAACCTTTCTAGCTTTCACGATAATGGGCGTCGCCTTGACGATCAGAGATAAAACAGCTTAGCATCCAAATTAGCGTTACGAATAACGTC
>JBMDWN010000195.1:0-2119 GCA_048595275.1 Olivibacter sp.
AAGGCATTTACCAGAACGCTCAGGAATTGGAATCTTTACCAACTTATACCGGAGCGCGGGTGGGCGGCTTGCGTTACGCCGATGTAAATAACAATGGAGTGATCGATCCAGGTGACCGCACAGTCATCGGAAATCCACATCCGGATTTTATTTATTCGCTGGGCCTGAATATGTCTTATAAGAACGTTGATCTGTCTATGTTTTTTAATGGAAGTCAGGGGAACGATCTGTACGAGGCAACACGATATTTTACGGACTTCGGTACCTTCGACGGTGCTACCAGTACGCGCGTTTTGAATTCCTGGAGTCCTTCAAACACAGGAAGCCTGACACCGTCACCCTACCGGAATGCTTCAGATTTCGAGTACGCCTCGTCAAGCTATTATGTTCAAAATGGTAGCTTTTTCCGGATGCGAAATATTCAGCTGGGCTATACGCTGCCAACGGAGAAGTTATTCCCCAAATCCGGAGTGCGAAGTGCCCGACTTTATGCGACGGCTACGAACTTGTTTACCATAACCAATTATACGGGGATGGATCCGGAAGTACCCCCTTCCAGCAGTACGTTTTCTGCGCTAGGCGTGGATCAGGGTATTTACCCAATGTCCAGGCAGTTCATTTTTGGAATTAATGTGGGCTTTTAAAAAGAATTGTAACATGAAACGAAACCTGATAATCAAAAGCATATTGCTGCTATGTGTCGCATTGAACTCCTGTAGCAGAGATTTTCTGGATAAACTACCTCAAGGTGAGCTTTCACCCGCCCAGGTGGAGTCGCGCGAAGGTGTAGAAGGGCTTTTAATCGGCGCTTACGGGCTTCTCAACGGAAACGTAAACGGCACCTGGGGGAATTACGCCTCAGCGCCAAGTCAGTGGCTTTTCGGTGAGGTCGCCTCTGACAACGCCCATAAGGGAAGTACTGCCAGTGATCAGCCCAATATGGGACTTATTGAGTCTCATCAGCCAACCAGCACCAACGATAACTTGTCGGTCATGTGGCGAAATTATTACGAAGGGATTGCCCGCTGTAACAGTACCTTAAGGACGTTGACAGCCGTTCAAAGCGGGACGCAGCCCTTTTCGGCAGAACGGGCCGCTCAAATCCAGGGTGAAGCTCGTTTGCTCAGAGCTCATTATTACTTTTTACTTCGACGTCTGTTTGAGAAGATTCCTTACATCGATGAGACCATCTCGACGGTAGACGCGGCAGTGAAGCCGAATGATGAGGATGTTTATCCGATGATCGAAGCAGATCTTCGCTTTGCGTTGGAAAATCTTGCCGAGACCAAATACAACAATGATGCTGGCCGGGTGGACAAAACCGTGGCAAGAGCGTATTTAGGAAAAGTCCTGCTCTACCTGAAACGCTATCAGGAAGCTCTTCCGTTCTTTACGGAAGTCATCAACAGTCGCCCGTCACTGGTCAGCATGGAATACTGGAATAATTTCAACCTGGATACCGAGAACGGTCCTGAGGCTATTTTCTCTGTACAACATGCTATTAATCCCGATGGCAGTGGAGATAACGCAAATGTTGGAGATATGTTGAGTGGACTGTACGGAACCTCCCCAGTTGGCTGTTGCGGGTTTTATCAACCTACTATAGACCTGGTTAATGCCTATAAAACGGATGCCAGCGGTTTGCCCTATCTGGATAACTCCTATCGGACAAACCCTTACGTCTCTGATTTTGGCCTCGCCGGTGCTGCAAAGGATAACTACCGGGTTAATACCGCGCTTCGTTTCGATCCCCGACTAGATTACAATGTTGGTCGCCGTGGCGTTCAATACCTGGATTACGGAATTATGCCGGGCGATGCCTGGATACGTGATCCCGCTTTCGCCGGTCCTTTCATTATCATCAAAACAATGGTTCCTCAGAGTAAGTTTTCCAGCTCAACCGTAGCGGGTGCTGCCTACATCACGGCGCTGAATGTAAACCTGATACGGTTGTCTGATGTCTATCTGATGGCTGCAGAATGTAATATAGAACTAGGAAATCTACCGGAAAGCATGAGGCTGATCAATCTCGTACGTCAGCGGGCCGCTAACATCCCCCCTAAAACGCTTGACGGTACCAGTGCGGGAACGCTGGCTGCAAATTACGTAGTAGGTCAAT
>JBMDWN010000196.1:0-3620 GCA_048595275.1 Olivibacter sp.
ACGATTCCTTTATTAGCGCTTTTGCATGCATTTAAAAAAAGTGTATCCATTCGACTAAAAGTTATACTAAAAGTACTTTTACCAGCGCTTCGTTGTTTTGCTGAATCGCAATATCCATGGCCGTCTGTCCGGCATTGTTCACCTTCTCTGTCGAGGACGGAGCTTTTTCAACCAAGAGGGTAACCATCTTTCGGGCGGATAGATGATCCGGGTTTCCGGCCGCATACAACAGAGCTGTGTTCCCTGTAGCATCGGTATAATTGACATCTGCCCCGTTATCCAGTAAGAGTTCCGCAATACCATGCCTGATTTCATTCCCTTTTTGGGCAAAAGAAATCAGTGGCGTTTTACCCGCAAGGTTAGCCCGATTCAGATCGCATCCCGACTCGATCAGCTCCTCAGCCAGCAGGTGATCCAGATCCGCCAGGTAACGTGATTGGCAAATTAAATTTAAAGCCGTATCTCCTTCAGCATTTATGGATTGGTCCAGTTTCAGACCCTTCCCAATCAGCGCTCTTAAAATCCTGACCATGTCTTTCAAATCCTGACTCATTCCCCGGCCGAAATTGCTGACGCCTTTCGTGAGAAGGAAAAACAACGCCGTTTCTCCGGTTCCGCTGGTATAATTCACATCGGCGCCAGCGCGTATTAACAATTGTACGATCGGTTCCGAAGGATATTCGCAAGCCAGCATCAGCGGCGTTCGCCGATACTGATCGGACTGCTCGTTCAGGTCAGTACCACGGCTGATCAGTGTTTCTAACGCCTCCACATCCTTTTGCAGAACAGCTTCGTGGATCGTCATTCCTCCGGTATCCGCATCGTTCTCATCACCCGTCAGTAAAACCGCAATCTCCTTTATATCGCTTCGCTGAGCGTAGGTCAGCGGAGTAGTACCATATACGTCTTTATCTTCTACGTCTATTCCGCTTTTCTCTACCAGTATCTTTACCGTTTTAGCTGCCGCCTCAAGCGCGCCGGGAATCGTCTTACGATGCGCTAGCTTTTCACTGATTAAATGTAAAAGATTCTTCCCCTCCTCTGCAGTAGCATCCATTTTCAGGCCCGCTTCACCGATAGCTTCCAGCATCGGATATAAATAAAGAAGCCCCGCTTCCACGTAGGCGATTTTCCCGGAATCGTTTTTCATCTTCGGATTCACTCCCGCTTCCAAAAGCTGCCTCGCAGATTTTCGAATGGATTCCTCATATAATCCCGGGTTCCTCAAATCAAACCTTGTAGCGGTGAGGCTGTGCAACGCCGTATTCCCATACTTATCCACACGAGGCCTCAGCCCGGAATCGGATAAAAATCGAATGGCTTCCGCATCGGCGAAACGTGCCGCTAAATGATAAAATCCTTCTTCTTTATCATTATAAAGCTCTAAGTCGGATAAAGACTTGTACAAATCCATAAGATCCGGTTCTGCTCCAGGAGAGGCAACGAAGTTACGCTGATACGCCTCCTGTATTTCGTTAAATTTTTCCATTAAATTATAATTTTTCGCGAGCTGTTTTCAAAGCATAAACAATATTTAGGTACCCCTTGTGTTCTATCGGAGTCGCTGTCTCTATAACTTTTGAATAATTCCCCAGTGCAATCCAGCAGTCCGTTTTCAGCCGGATCAGATGGTCACGTACCTTAACACCAAACAACTTCAGGTAATCGTTGCTCAGGCCTTCTAGATGATCGTTGGTTCCTCTCTGTTTGATTTCGATTTTGTGGTACGCTGCATCTTGAACAATATTGTCCCCTTCCCGGCATTTAGCTAACGGCTCAATCCGGTCCAGGCAGTGTAGCGCTTCATCGTAATCCTCCGCCCAAAAATGGCAAAGCGCCAGATTAAAAAAAACAGTAATCCCTGAAGCAGCATCTTGATTTAATATGGTATACGCCTCCGCATAGCGCCCCTGATTTAATAAAAGAACAACAAGATTTTCATTCAAGTGTGTCGGTGTTGATGAGCTGTTTCTCTCCGAACCTAAAAGCATACCGCAAACATACCTCGCAAGACTGGTCCTTTCAAACGCAATACCGCTATTAGGCGTCTACAATGAGATTAAGCATGTCTACAAAATGTCTACAACGCAATTCGTCGGCCGATAAGTACTGTTTATCGGAATATTTTTAACAATTAAAATGGCTTGACGCATATTTGTCTGAAAGAACTTAACGATGAAAACTACCCTGCTAAGCCCTACCCTGCGTTTCAACCTCCGGTATCTTTTGATTGCCTTCGGAATAGGTCTGTTGATATACGTCGGAAACAGCCTTATGCAAAATAGCTGGGCGAAATTCAGCTATCTTTACGCGAGTCTTCTATTCAGCATCACGATAACGCTGATCATCGCAAACATCATCTACCTGGCCAATACTAGTGGGTTATTGAAATGGGAGAAGGTATGGTTCGCCTTTCCGGTATATTACCTGTTAAGTCTGACGGGTATGATCATCGGTATTGAGCTGACCTATTTCATCCTGAGTCGGACCATCGGATGGCGTTACGCCTTTCCGCATTGGTCAGACTATCCTTTCGATGCTTTAATCGTGCTTCTGGTCTGTACGGCAGTATACATAAACCATTACAGGAAGGCGCTTGTAAACGATCAGTTCCAGCGAAAAGATATAGAACTAAAAAAAATGGAGCTTCTTAAGAAGCAGGCGGAGCTGGATGCCCTGCAGGCTAAAGTCAACCCGCACTTTCTATACAATGCCCTTAATTCTATTATAGGCCTGATCCGGCAAAACCCTGCGGAAGCTGAACAGATGACCTTTAACCTCGCCTCACTGTTCCGGCATACCCTGAATTATCAGAAAGAAGACATGATTCTGCTGAATGAGGAACTGGAGTTACTTGATTTATACTTGAAGATCGAAAAAGTACGCTTCGCAGATCGTATTCATTTTGGAATTGAAGTAGAAGAAAACCTGCGAGGGCACTCCATTCCCCGGTTTCTACTACAGCCACTGGTTGAAAACGCTTTGAAACACGGTATAAAGACCACTGAAAAAGATGCGTGGCTTAAACTTCGCATTTTTAAACGGAATGCTTACTTTCATATTCAGGTTGCCGATAGTGGAAAAGCCTTCACGGACAATTTTGAAGTCGGCTATGGGATACAGAGCACCTATGATAAATTAGACTATTACTACTCCGGCAAGGCTGAAGTGATGTTGCTCAACTCACCTGAAAAAATGGTTGAAATAAAAATTCCACTGACCCCATGATACGTGTATTACTCATTGATGACGAAACCATAGCTCGCGGACATCTCAGAAACCTGCTTTCGGAACACAAAGATGAATTATCCATTATCGGTGAGGCAGCAAATGGTGCTGAAGGAGCCGAATTGATCGATGTCCTGAAACCGGACCTCGTCTTTCTGGACATTGAAATGCCGATTCTAGATGGCTTTGAGGTACTTAAGAGAATCACCCATCAACCGAAAGTAATTTTTGCAACGGCTTACGATGAATTTGCCGTAAGGGCCTTCGAAGAAAACTCTGTGGATTACCTGTTAAAGCCCATCGAAGCAGAGCGACTAAAGCGATCCATCGATCGGGTCGTAAACAATGTGATAAACACGCAACCTCAAAACATCGACACCTGGAAATGGCCC
>JBMDWN010000197.1:0-45832 GCA_048595275.1 Olivibacter sp.
AAGGACAGTCTATATAACCCGGGGTATCCAGCATTTTTCTAAGCAGAACCCGGGTGCCCAACCAATTCAATGTTCGTTTGCCTTTATTAATCCGTTGCAAAAACGCTTTCTCGCTGGGATTCAGCTGCAGGTAGGAGAGAAGTTCTTCCGCACTTTCTTCAATTTTCCATATTGCGAAGCGGGTATTTTGATTTAATTGTTTAAGATAGACGAGCCCCATACGCTAAAATTAATTAAAAAATGCAATTATCGGACCAGCATATTCCAGATTAGTGTAATTTTGTAGCCCAACAAAACAGCCATGATATTATCAGATAAGCGTATACTTGAAGAAATGGACAAAGGTTCAATTGTCATTGAACCTTTCCGGATGGAGTGTCTGGGTACCAACTCCTATGACGTTCATTTAGGTAAATATCTGGCCACTTATCGTGATCGGGTGCTGGATGCTAAAATGCATAACGAAATCGATCATTTTGAGATACCACGGGGTGGTTATGTTTTACAGTCAGATACCCTCTATCTTGGCGTTACACTGGAATACACAGAAACGCATAAGCACGTACCTTTTCTGGAGGGAAAAAGCAGTACGGGACGACTTGGTATTGATATTCACGCTACTGCAGGAAAGGGAGATGTTGGCTTTTGCAACACCTGGACACTGGAAATATCAGTTGCCCAACCGGTCCGTGTTTACGCCGGAATGCCGATCGGACAACTGATCTACTTTGCAGTGGAGGGAGAGGTACGTACGCTGTATAACACAAAAGGCGACGCTAAATACAATCGAAAGACCACGCGGCCTGTCGAAAGTATGATGTGGAAAAATCAATTCTGATTTCCACCGAATTCCATCAAGTAAGCTTTAAGAAACTCGCCCAGTTCACCGTCAAGCACGCCCTGTGCATTGGAGGTTTCCCTGCCTGTTCTCAGGTCCTTCACCAGCTTGTAGGGATGCAGTACGTAATTTCGTATTTGTGAGCCCCATTCAATTTTCTTCTTACTGCCTTCAATTGCCGCCGTAGCTTCCATTCGCTTGCGCATCTCGATTTCATACAACTGCGACTTCAATAACCGGACAGCATTTTCCTTATTCTGGAGCTGAGATCTTGACTCCTGGTTTTTTATGATAATCCCGGTGGGTTTATGGTGAAGACGAACAGCCGTTTCTACCTTATTAACGTTCTGGCCGCCGGCTCCACCGGACCGGAATGTGTCCCATTCCAGCTCGGAATCCTTGACTTCAATTTCTATAGTGTCGTCCACTAAAGGGTATACATATACAGAGGCGAAGGAGGTATGTCTCTTGGCATTGGAGTCGAAAGGAGAAATACGGACGAGGCGATGGACACCATTCTCACCTTTCAGATAGCCATAGGCAAAATCTCCTTCCAGCTGCAGTGTAACGGACTTGATCCCTGCAACTTCTCCCTCCAGGTAGTCCTGCTCCGTAACCTTATAGCCGTTCTTTTCCCCCCACATAATGTACATACGCATGAGCATAGCCGCCCAATCGCAGCTTTCGGTTCCGCCGGCTCCCGCTGTAATCTGCAGTACAGCATTCAGCTGATCCTCTTCCGCACTGAGCATATTTTTGAATTCCAGTTGCTCGAGACGATCAACTGCCTCCTGTTGAAGCTCCTCTACATCGGCGTCTTCGGCTTCCCCCTGCTGGAAAAACTCGTACATAACCGACAGGTCTTCAATGGCACTTTGAGCCTGCTGATAATCGTCGGTCCATTTTTTCTTACTTTTGATGGAATGCAACACGCGTTCCGCGTCCTTTGGGTTGTCCCAGAAATCAGGTTCTAAGGTTATGCTTTCCTCTCGCTGAATCTCGGTTAATTTGAGATCGATGTCAAAGATGCCTCCTCAGGGAAGCTGATCGATCCCTCAAGTCTTGAATTTGGTCTTTCGTCATAGGGAGCAAATATACTGAAATACTCAGCTCTGCCAAAGCGCTCAAAGCGCGTTAACAAAACGCCGGGCAGCCTTATAGCGGGCGTGACCGGCAGGCACCTTTTCCAGCCATTCTCTTGCTTTCGCTTCAGAAGCGCTCTTCGGATCCCTGATGTAGCTCAGGCCGATGTGATAAGCGGCTTCATATACAAATCGGGAGCTGTGACTGTAGGCCCGAAAGAGATCTTCCCTTGCCAATGTAAAACGACCGGTGTTGAGAAGGCTAACCCCACGCAGGTAATATAAATCTGCTCTTGACGAATCAAGCCCGATTAACGTGTCCGCCAGACGGATCAGCTCCTCATAACGCTGACGCTGAAAAAGATCGGACAGTGAAGCTTCGATAGCTACGGACGAATCGGATAAATCGGTGGCGGTCTGACTTCTAATCTGCCAGCCAAACCACAAATAAGTGCTACAGGCCAGGATGCTGATTGCGAGCATAGCGATCCAACGACCTGAAATTTTTCTCTTCTGCTTCCGGCCTGAAAAAGCGTTTGTTGATATATGGGCACGGATGTGATGGTTGACATATTTGTAGAATTGGTACTCTTCGGCAAGATCATTGTTGCGGCCAAGTTCCAACTCGAAGAGCCGCTGCTCTCTGATGCTCATTTCGCCGCAGAGATAGCGTTCTATCAATTCGTAATTTATTTCGGTCATGCCTCCCATAAGGAATAATCTGTCGTTAAGTTGTCGCTACTTTCAGATCACCATATTCAGGTAGAGTAAAGTTAGTGAAAAAGATACGCCTTTCATGGTGATTGCCTGATAAATGGCCAAAGTTTTATCAGAACGGATATCAGACGAGAAGATGCATGCAGGAATGGCCGGAAAATTGTAGTTTCGTATAAATTTCGAACTATGTTGCCAAAAATAGATTTTACAAGCACCGCAGCCTATAACTACCTTAGCAATCACTATATAAATATTGCTCCGAAACACCTCAGAGACTTGTTCAGGCAAGATCCTGATCGGTTTAGTAAATTTTCAATCCGATTGGAAGACCTGCTTTTTGACTATTCAAAAAATAGGGTGGATGAGCAAACCATGGCTTTATTGATTCAACTGGCCAAAGAATGCAATCTGGAAGATGCCATTGAGGCTATGTTCGCGGGAGCGCCAATTAACGAAACTGAAGAAAGAGCAGTACTGCATACTGCGCTAAGGCGGCAAGGGCCGGGTTCGGTTATGGTGAATGGTGAAGATGTTATGCCTTCCGTCAGGAAGGTGCTGAATCATATGGAGGCATTCAGTAAAGCGGTGATTCAGGGTGAATGGCTCGGGTATAGCGGTAAAGAAATAACCGACGTCGTCAATATTGGGATTGGGGGTTCTGATCTCGGTCCTGTTATGGTGACGGAAGCATTGAAGGCTTACAAAACGCGTTTGAACCTGCACTTTGTTTCAAACGTAGACGGAACACATATTGCTGAAGTTCTTCGTAAAGTCGATGCCGAAACGACCTTGTTTCTGATCGCTTCGAAAACGTTTACCACGCAAGAAACCATGGCAAATGCCCATAGCGCGCGAGACTGGTTTCTGACTAAGGGAGGAACGGAACAGGACATCGCCAGGCACTTCGTAGCGTTGAGTACGAATAGTGATGCGGTTGCTAAGTTCGGTATTGACACGAAAAACATGTTTGAATTCTGGGATTGGGTAGGGGGCAGATATTCCCTGTGGAGCGCTATTGGGCTTTCTATTTGTCTGGGTATCGGTTTCGATCGTTTCCAGGAGTTGCTGCAAGGTGCTTTCGCAGCCGACGAACATTTTAGAACCGCCAATTTTGAAGAGAATATCCCGGTGATTATGGGCGTGCTAGGTATATGGTATAATAATTTTTTCGATTCCGAAAGTCATGCCATTCTCCCCTACGATCAGTATATGCACCGTTTCGCCGCTTATTTTCAACAAGGGGACATGGAAAGCAACGGGAAATATGTAGACAGGAACGGTACTCCTGTAGAATATCAGACTGGGCCGGTCATCTGGGGTGAGCCTGGCACAAATGGGCAACACGCTTTCTATCAACTGATCCACCAGGGCACGAAGCTGATTCCCTGCGATTTCATTGCACCGGCGCAGACGCATAATCCGATAGGGCAGCACCACGTTCTTTTGCTTTCGAATTTTTTCGCGCAGACAGAGGCCTTGATGAACGGGAAGACAAAAGATGAAGTAGTGGCCGAATTAAAGGCTGCCGGAAAGTCGGATGACGATATAGAGAGCTTAGCGGCGTTCAAAGTCTTCGAGGGTAACAGGCCAACGAATTCATTTTTGATAAAAAAAATTACACCACACGCACTGGGAATGTTAATTGCTTTGTATGAGCATAAAATCTTTGTACAGGGCATTATCTGGAATATCTTCAGCTTCGACCAATGGGGAGTGGAGCTGGGCAAGCAATTGGCAGGCAGGATTTTACCGGAGCTGCACGATGGCGACGAAATTTCCTCTCACGACGCTTCAACCAATGCTTTGATCAATCAATATAAGGCATGGCGTGAACAATAAGGCGAACTACTTGTTCCAAGCGAAAACAAAATAATATGATTGTCAGACATTTCGCCGGGACTGCCCTGCCTGTGGCAGGCATAGGACTTCTCTTTCTGTCTCTGATCTCCTGCAGCGGCGGGAGCCCAAATGCTCAAAAAGAGGTTGCCGACAGCCTCGCTCAGTATAGCGACTCACTTTCTGAATACGGATCGGAAGTTAGGTTGCCGAAGCCTTTCGAAGCAGAATCACAAACCAAATTTGCAAAGGTAATCGGCTGGCCTGATGGTAAAACGCCCATTGCACCCGCCGGCTATAAAGTCGTATCCTTTGCGAAAGCGTTAAACAGTCCTCGAAATTTGTATGTAGCCCCGGACGGTAAGATATTCGTGTCTCAAGCCCGTACCGAGAGACCAAACGAAAATCCGGACAAAGCCGGGGCCAGGAACATGACCGCTGGATCCAGCCCCAACAGTATCATCCTGTTCAGCGATCCCGACGGTGACGGCGTAGCCGATGAGCAATCGGTTTTTTTGGACGGATTAAAGCAGCCTTTCGGTATGCTGGTGCATGGAAGTTATTTCTATGTGGCGAATACCGATGGACTTTGGCGTTACCCCTATACTGGAACGGAAACTAAATTAACTTCTAAGGGCGAGAAGATTATGGATCTTCCGGCTGGAGGATATAACAATCACTGGACCAGAAATTTGTTGTTAAGTGCAGATAGTTCCAGTATTTACGTCACCGTAGGTTCAGGAAGTAACGTAGCGGAGCACGGGATAGAGAATGAGCGCCGTAGGGCGAATGTTCTTCAGGTTAATCTGGACGGGAGCGGAGAGAAAGTTTTTGCTTCAGGCTTAAGGAATCCGGTAGGTTTAGCTTTTGAACCGGTCAGTGGAGAGCTGTGGACGGCGGTTAATGAACGCGACGAAATGGGCGATGAAATGGTGCCGGATTATATCACAAGCGTTAAGGAAGGTGGATTCTATGGTTGGCCATACGCTTACTGGGGCAAACATCCAGACCCCAGACTGGAAGGCAAGCGGGAGGATCTGGTCAACCAAAGCATTAGGCCTGACTTTGCCCTCGGAGCTCATACGGCATCATTAGGATTGGTGTTCAGTCGGTCAGATAAGTTTGAAAAAGGTGCCTATGTCGGGCAGCATGGCTCTTGGAACCGCTCGGAATTCATAGGTTATAAAGTATTGTTCGTACCCTTTGAAGAAGGTGTACCAACCGGGGAGCATCGGGATTTTCTAACCGGCTTCATTGCTGATCCGGAAACGAATGAAGTCTACGGCAGACCTGTGGCGCTTGCATTTTCAAAGGACGGCTATATGTTGGTTACAGATGATGCCGCCAATTGTATTTGGGCGATCTTACCTCAGTAAATCCGCTCGAGAGAAATTGTTCTCGATAAATCCTCTTCCACCTCAAGGCGGATATTAAGGATGTCTTTTTCGGGCAAAATTAAAGAGATTTTTTCGGGCCACTCAATGAAACAATAGTGGCCCGAATCAAGATACTCCTCGTAGCCCAAGTCGTATGCCTCTTCCTCCTTTCTCAGGCGGTAAAAATCGAAATGATAGATCGTTTCCTCACTCCCCCTATATTCATTGACGATGGAAAAGGTTGGACTTGCTATCGCTGTCTTTACGCCAAGCTCTTTAGCTATAGAGGCGATAAGCGTAGTTTTGCCGGCTCCCATTTCTCCATAAAAAAGCCAGATTTTCGCACCGTCGGAGAAGTCTAGAATCGCTTCTGTAGCGGCAGCGAGTTCTGAACGTTTTTCCAGTTTAATCTTCATCTTCGGCAAAACTAATAGCTTTTTCTATTTCGTTGTATAACTCACATAAGGAATAATTACTTCCTCCAGTGATATTCCGCCGTGCTGGAAAGTTTCATTAAAATAATTCACAAACTGATTATAATTATTCGGGTAGACGAAATAGGTATCCTCTTTGGCGAAGATGAAGCTGGAACTGACGTGTAGCCGGGGCAGTTTTGCGTCCGCCGGGTTTTTAATGTGAAATACATCTTTGTCAATAAAGTTCAGATTCTTACCCTGTTTGTACCGCAAATTGCTGTTTGTATTTCGGTCTCCAACAACCTTACTCGCGTGTTTGACCCTTATGGTTCCATGATCCGTCGTAACCACAATCCGGACATTCTTTTGCGATAGCCATTTCAGCGTATCCAGCAAAGGAGAATGGCGGAACCACGAAGCAGTTAGAGAACGGTAGGCAGCTTCGTCGCTAGCCAGTTCACGAATCATAGCCATATCTGTTCTCGCATGGGAAAGCATGTCAACGAAGTTGTACACCAGTACATTCAGATCATTTCCCATCAGATTACTCAGATTATCTGTAACATCTTTTCCTTGCTCTAGAGTCAGGATTTTGTTATAGGAAAACTTACAATCTTTACGATATATGTTTTTGATCTGCGCGGCAAGGAAATCCTCTTCGTGAAGATTCTTTCCGCCCTCGTCTTCGTCGTTTTGCCATAGAGCAGGAAACTGTTTTTCCATTTCGGAAGGCATAAGTCCGGAAAATATAGCGTTTCTCGCATACTGAGTCGCCGTCGGAAGTATGCTGTAATACGTTTCTTCTTCATCCAGCCGGAAATAATTAGTGATCACCTCGTTAATGACCTTCCACTGGTCGTAACGGAGATTGTCAATCAGAAAAAAGAAGGTTGGACGATCCTGCTGTAAAGCCGGAAATAATTTTTTCCTGAGGAGTTGTGAAGACATAAGCGGACCACTATCAGGGTTTTTAACCCAATCCAGGTAGTGCTTTTCTATAAATTTGGAGAACTGTGCATTGGCCTCGGCCTTCTGCATGGTGAGTATTTCATGCATTCCCTCATCCTCCAGCTTTTCCAGGGATAGTTCCCAATAAACCAGTTTTTTATAGATTTCTGTCCACTCGTTAAAGTCCAGGTTGTCGTTGAGTGCCATGCCCAGATTCCGGAAGTCTTGCTGGTAAGCCATAGACGTTTTTTCACTGACCAATCGCCTGTTATCGGTTAATTTCTTGATGGTCAGTAAAATTTGTTTTGGATTGACAGGTTTGATCAAATAATCATCTATTTGAGAGCCTATTGCATCTTCCATGAGGAATTCCTCTTCATTCTTCGTTACCATAACCATCGGGATAGCTGGATTAATGGTTTTCAAGAGCGACAGCGTCTCCAATCCGGTCAGACCAGGCATATTTTCGTCAAGAAAAACCAGGTCAAAATAAGAAGACTTAAAAGCTTCCACTGCATCGTCTCCATTGGTTACGGTTTTGACGAAGTAACCTTTTTCATTCAGCAGTAAAATATGCGGTTTCAACAGATCTATCTCATCATCTGCCCATAATATATTTGTTTCTTGTGTCATGGCGTATTCATCTTGTGATTATAGAATAGACACGAACTTAAGGAATTGTTTGGTGCTGATTTTGAGATTTAACAAAAATTAACAGGAAAAAATAGCACTTTTGCGTTAATTAACGATACACTTTTGAACAAAAGAAAGATCATCAATGACCCGGTCTATGGCTTTATTTCCATACCTTCGTCATTGGTATTCGACCTGATCCAACATCCTTATTTCCAGCGCTTGAGGTATATTAAGCAGGTGAGTCTGACGCATCTGGTGTACCCCGGAGCTTTACATACGCGCTTTCAGCACGCGCTGGGCGCCATGCACCTTATGTGTCTTGCGCTTGATACGTTAAGAAGTAAGGGGGTGGAACTGTCTTCGGAGGAGGAGGAAGGCGCTATCGTCGCTATCCTTCTTCACGACATAGGGCACGGACCCTTCTCGCACTCCCTGGAACACACGCTGGTACCCGGGGTTTCTCACGAGCATCTTTCCTCCATGCTGATGAAGGAGATGAACAACACATTCGATGGTCGCCTGACGCTGGCTATCGAAATTTTCAAAGGCCAGTATCCCAAACGTTTTCTGCATCAGCTTGTTTCCAGTCAGCTGGATACCGACAGGATGGACTACCTCAACCGGGATAGTTTTTTTACCGGAGTATCAGAAGGTGTGATCAGTTTCGACCGGATCATCAAAATGTTGAATGTCGTGAACGATGAGCTGGTCGTTGAACAAAAAGGAATTTACTCGATCGAGAAATTCCTGATTGCCAGGCGGCTCATGTACTGGCAGGTTTACCTGCATAAGACTGTGCTTAGCGCTGAGCAGATGCTGATCAAGATTCTTAAGCGTTCCAGAGAACTGGTTCAATCCGGGGCTGAGATTTTTGCTTCAGAGGCACTGACGTATTTCTTGAAGCGGAATGCTTCGTTATACGTTTTTGATGAAGATCCGAAAGCCCTGCAATGGTTCACCATGCTGGACGACAACGATATCCTTTCCATGATAAAGGGCGGACTAAGACATGAAGACCGTGTGTTTTCGATGTTATGCAGCCGTTTTATGCTGCGAAAGCTTTATCATGTTGAACTGAGCAACGAGTTGCCCGATGAAGATCGGATCTACGATTTGCGGCAACAAGTAAAGGGCTTGTTCAACGTAAGCGAGCACGACCTGCACTACTTCGTATTTACACAGTCCGTTGCGAACAGCGCCTATGAACTATCCGGCGGTCCGATTCGTATATGGATGAAAAATGGTGAGGTGCTGGATATTACCAAAGCTTCTGATTTGTCAAACCTGGAAGCGTTAACGAAAAGGGTTGAAAAAAACATGGTAGCGTATCCGAAGGAATTACGTTAACGAAAAGAAGTGGTTGAAGCAATTTAATTTGAATAGAATAGATTATCGTATAAATTTGCGCCATGCAATTTACTGCAACACAAATTAGTGAACTGGTTAGCGGGAGAATAGAGGGCGACGGAAATATCCTGGTTTCGAAGGTGGAAAAGATAGAGGAAGCCACCTCGGAGGGGCTGACTTTTTTGGCCAATCCGAAGTACGAGCCTTTTCTCTATTCCACGCTGGCGGCAATTGTCATTGTCAACGAAGATTTCGTTCTCGAAAAACCAGTGAAAGCTGTTTTGATCCGTGTCAAGGATGCTTATAGTGCTCTATCGCTGCTGCTGGAACGCTATAATGAGTTGCAGGAGGAGCGGGTAGGTATCGAGGAGCCGGTGTTCATTCATGCTACGGCTGAGATCGGGAAAGACGTTTACATTGGTGCGTTTACCTATATTGGTGCAGGCTCGAAGATCGAAGACGGTTGCAAGATTTACCCGCAGACTTACCTGGGTGATCAGGTTCGGGTGGGAGCAGGTAGTACCCTTTTTCCAGGTGTAAAGGTATACAGGGATTGTGAAATCGGCGAGCGGGTTATCATACATTCCGGTTCCGTTATCGGAAGTGACGGGTTCGGTTTTGCGCCTCAACAAAACGGATCCTATCAGAAAGTGAGTCAGATTGGCAATGTGATCATCGAAGATGATGTAGAGATTGGTGCCAATACGACGATCGATCGGGCAACTATGGGACATACCATGATTCGGAAAGGGGTCAAAATCGACAACCTTATTCAACTGGCTCATAACGTTGAAGTGGGTGAAAATACCGTTATCGCCGCACAGACCGGTGTTTCCGGAAGCGCGAAGATTGGTAGTAATGTCGTGCTGGGAGGGCAGGTCGGGGTGGTTGGTCATATTCAAATTGCCGATGGAAGTCAGGTGCAGGCGCAATCCGGCATCAACCGTTCCATCACGGAACCCAATAAAAAGTGGGGTGGAAGTCCCGCATTTGCATACCAGTCCCAACTGCGTGCACAGGTAGTTGCCCAACGGCTGCCGGAACTTGAGCGTAGAATTTACGAATTGGAACGATTAATCAAAGAAGCGCGGACTTAAGAGCGTTTCGTTGAATCAAATACTGTTGAAATGAACATTAAACAAAGAACCTTAAAGAAAGAGGTTACCCTTTCCGGTGTAGGTTTACATACCGGGCAGCATGCGAAACTGGTTTTTAAGCCTGCGCCCGAAAATCATGGCTACAAGTTCAAGCGTGTTGATCTTGAAAACCATCCGACGATTGACGCGGATGTGGATAATGTAACCGATACGTCCAGGGGAACGACCATCTCCCAGAATGGAGCGAGTGTAAGTACGGTAGAACATCTGCTGGCGGCATTCGTCGGTATGGAAATCGACAATGTTCTGATAGAGATTGATGGTCCTGAAGTCCCTATTCTGGATGGCAGTGCTGTGGAGTACGTGCAGGCTATTGAGGCCGTGGGAGCGATAGACCAAAGTGCTGACAGAGAGTATTTTGAAGTTCCTTATAATATTCACTATTCTGAAGAAGACAGGAAAGTGGAAATGGTGGCAATGCCTCTGGACGGTTACCGCTTCACCTGCATGATTGATTATAACTCGCCTGTACTGGGCAGCCAGCACGCGACGATCAGTGCGCTGAATGAATTTAAAAAGGAGATCGCCTCTTCAAGAACCTTTTGTTTTCTGCACGAACTGGAGATGTTGGTAAAACATAACCTTATAAAAGGGGGAGATTTGAACAATGCGATCGTGGTGGTGGATAAAGAAGTGAGTAAGGAAGAGCTGCGGCATTTGGCGGTAATGTTCAACCGGGAGGATATCGACGTTGCCCGTGAGGGAATCCTGAACAACATCAATTTGCGGCATCAGAACGAACCTGCCCGCCACAAACTGCTGGATATGATCGGCGACCTGGCCCTGATCGGCCGTCCGCTGAAAGGACATGTTATGGCCGCCCGTCCGGGACACGCCGCGAACGTCGCTTTTGCGAAAAAAATCAAAGGCATCATCAAGCGGCAAAAGTCGAAAAAATACCAGAAGGTATACGACCCGAACGTAAAACCGGTTTACGATACCAAACAGATCATGGAGATTCTGCCCCACCGGCAGCCCATGCTCATGATTGACAAAATACTGGAACTCAGTAAGCATCACGTTATCGGATTGAAAAATGTGACCATGAATGAAGATCTTTTCATGGGACACTTTCCTGGTCAGCCACTCTTTCCCGGTGTTCTTCAAATTGAAGCGATGGCGCAAACGGGAGGAATTCTGGTGCTCAACACCGTTCCGGATCCGGAAAACTACATCACCTTGTTTTTAAAGATTGAGAACGCCAGATTTAAAGCACCGGTCACGCCAGGCGATACAATTATCTTCCATTGTGATTTATTGCAGCCCATACGCCGGGGAATTGCACAAATGAAAGGCGTTGGTACCGTCGGAGATAAAATCGTCGTCGAGGCGGAACTTATGGCCCAGATTGTAAAGGTTAAAGATTCCGAAAAGAAAGTAGTTACAGAGAAAGTGTAAAAGCATGAACCAACCACTAGCATATATCCATCCGGAAGCAAAAGTAGGCGACAATGTAGTGATTGAACCCTTCGTAACGATACAGAAGGATGTTGTCATCGGAGACGGTACCTGGATCGGACCGAATGTAGTGATTATGGATGGAGCGCGGATCGGTAAAAACTGCCGCATTTTTTCCGGTGCCGTCATCAGCGGAATTCCCCAGGATCTGAAGTTTGCCGGAGAAGATACGACAACGGAAATCGGAGATAATACGACAATCCGGGAGTGTGTGACCATCAACCGCGGAACCAGAGATCGCTGGCGTACAGTGGTAGGAAATAATTGCCTGATTCAGGCGTATTCCCATATTGCACATGACTGCCTGATCGGAGACAATTGTATCTTTTCTAACAGCAGCACCCTGGCCGGTCATATCACTGTTGGGGATTATGTTGTCCTCGCCGGTATGGTGGCTGTGCATCAGTTCTGTCATATCGGATCCCATGCTTTTGTAGCGGGCGGGTCACTGGTGAGAAAAGATGTTCCACCTTTTGTGAAGGCAGCACGGGAACCACTTTCTTATGTCGGAATCAATTCCGTTGGCCTGCGCCGAAGAGGCTTCAGCTCGCAACAAATTAACGAAATACAGGACATCTACCGGACCATGTTTGTAAAGAACAATAACCTGGCGAAAGCCCTGGATATCATTGAGACCGAGTCCCAGCCCACAGAAATCCGCGATGAAATTCTTGATTTTGTGCGGAGTTCAAATCGGGGTGTTATGAAGGGCTTCGGCCAGGGGAAGGTTGTCGTTTAAATTAAGCCCGGTGTAACCTGTTGGAACTGATCCTGCAAGATATTGGCAGACGGTTTAACCGCCACTGGATTTTCAGGCATGTTGATGTGAACCTGAAAACCGGCCATAGTTATGCCATCCTCGGGCCAAACGGTGCCGGCAAATCAACCCTTCTGCAAGTCCTTATGGGCAGCCTCAGTCCTTCTGAAGGTACCGTGCGAATTTTGGATGACAACGGCAAGCCTTTGCCTTGTGAGCAGTTGTATCAGTTCGTCAGCCTGGCAGCCCCCTACCAGGAGCTGATTGAAGAGTTGACTTTATCCGAATTGCTGGATTTCCATTTTTCATTTAAGCGCTATCTTCCCGGATGGGATCGCGACCGTTTCATCGAATTACTGGCCCTTCCTACTGGTCTGGACAAAGAAATCCGTTACTTTTCTTCCGGCATGAAGCAACGCACAAAACTTGCGCTGGCCTGTGTTTCTGATACGCCTTTGTTGATGCTGGATGAACCGACCAGTAATTTAGACGTTCAGGGTGTTGATTGGTATCGGAAACTTATAGACCGCTTCGCTCCAAACCGTCTGCTCCTCATTTGTTCCAACCAGCCACACGAATATGATTTCTGCGGTCAGCAGATTGATCTCCTTAAGTATAAATAATTGGCAGGACCTTCGCCATACCTTCCGGACATTGACAGGTAATTTTACCCGAAAAAGACGGTGATCTTTCTCGTAGCTTCCTTTAATTTTCTTCGCCTGAATTAAACGGATATCCGAGAGAAGTCCGAAGGAGGTCCGAACAAGATCCGACTTTTTTTAGATTTTTGTATCCGTTTGTTATCCTGTTTGTTATTTTTTCCTTCCCGCCAGTGGCCTGATGATTTGCTAAATCAGGGTTTTAAAACTAACTTTGCACCCACAATTAAAGTCTTTAGGTCATTTATAGATTCGAGCATTCATGTCAAAAGCTTCAGAGGTTAAATCCGGCAATATTCTCAGGTTCAATGGTGAGCTGGTAAGTGTCGATGAATATATACACCGTACGCCTGGTAACCTGCGGGCCTTCTATCAGGCCAAAATGCGTAATGTTAAAACGGGTAAGATGGTCGAGTACCGATTCCGCACCGACGAGGAAGTGGAAATAGCCCGCGTGGAAACAAACGACTATCAATATTTATACGATGAAGGAGATTTTTTCGTTGTAATGGATAACAATTCGTTCGAGCAGTTCAACATTCCGAAATCGTTGTTTGGAGAATCCGCACGATTTATGAAAGAAGGAATGAATGTACTGGTCGCATTTGAAAGCGATGAGCCTATAATGGCTCAGGCGCCGACATCGGTGGAATTGGAGATTACGTATACGGAGCCGGCGGTAAAAGGCGATACCTCAACCAATGCACTTAAGCACGCAACGGTTGAAACCGGGGTAGAAATCCGGGTGCCCCTATTCGTTAATCAGGGAGATAAAGTGAAAGTGGATACGCGTACGGGTGATTACATCGAGCGCGTCAAATAGCGTATAAGTTAAGTTTTTAGGTTTAGGTTGATTAGCGGTCTTGGGGAGCTCTCTTCAAGGCCGTTTTTTTTCGTATATGGTGAAAAAAAAGGAATTTTACCGGAACGTTTACCTCCGAAGAAGGCAGCAGTTATCGGCGGATCTTTACCATCAGTTAAATGGTCGATTATTCGCACAATTCAGGAAGGTCGATCTGAAGAACGTCACCTTTCTGCACACCTTTCTTCCGATCTTAAAACAGAAGGAACCCGATACCTATCCATTGATTGAGTATATCCGGCAACAGTATCCCCAGATTAAACTGGTGGTTTCAAAAAGTGGCCTGGAGGACAACAGCCTGGAGCACCATTTACTGTGCCCGGAAGATCCGCTGGCTGAAAACCGATGGGGAATTCCGGAACCAATGCGCAATAACCCTGTCGACGTTCGGCTACTGGATCTGATTATCGTTCCCTTATTGGTTTGCGATCTTTACGGCAACAGGATTGGATATGGCAAAGGGTATTACGACCGTTTCCTTCGTGCATGCCGTAAAGATGCCCGTTGTATAGGGCTTGGGTTTTTCGATCCGCTGAAGGACCCGATTGAAGCTGATTTGCATGACGTGGCCCTTAACGGTTACGTCAGTCCGGATGGCATGTATACGTTCTCTTAGCCAAAAAGCTGATTTAAGACCTTCGCCAGCCTTAGGCCACCCTTCAGCAATTGTTGATTAAGCAATTCGAGCTGATCGTAGTTATAACGATAGCTGAGCCTGGCGTCTTTCTCGCTGTAGCGGTAAAGTTGTTCAGCGCCCTGATAGGATTCGTATAACCAGTCCGATAATTTGCCCCGGGTGAGCATTTCATATTCTCTTTTGTTTACCTTATCCAGGCTTTGCGCGTACTCGCTGTAGCTCAGCTGCTGAAAGTCGATCAGTTGCTCGTCCCATAAACGGTGGAGGTTTGTCTTCTGCCCGAACCATTTTATCGTAATACGGTTGCCTCCCAGGTCTTCAGCTCTGCCAACGTGCATAGGCTGGTGCACATCTCCGAGAATATGAACCAGAAGGCGCAGATAAAGGAGACGCTCTTCCGCAGGTAAGCTCCGCTGATCTTCCAGTTTTTCCACCAGGAAACCCAGTTGAAAATAAGCATTTGGTTCAGGGGCACTTTCCAGGTAATCACGGAAGGCCTTTTCGTTCAAGCCGGCGGGAGCGTTTACGTAATGCCAGGGGCCGAGGTAATTGTAAGCAGAGTCTGACTTGATGAAGTCCGCCCAGTTGGCAGACATCGGGAGATCATTTTTCCCCAGAATCTGCTGAATTTGTCGTTTTGCCTTTTTTGTGAGATGATCCTGAGCAATCCTGGCAACAATGCGGTGTCCGTTCAGGCCCCAGGCCGATGCGTAATCAGGCGTTAAAAGTATGAACAGACTAATCAGCAAAAAAAAGAATCTCATATACAGCTGGCTTTCGCCCAAAGATACAGTTTAACCAGAAATTTTTTCGCTTTCGTGCCCTCAGACGGAAAACGTATCTTTGGAGCATTAAATTTGACTATTATGAGTGTTGAGCGAGGTCCGGTATCACAATTTATCGAAAAAAATTATCTCCATTTCAACGCCGCAGCTTTAATGGATGCGGCGAAAGGCTATGAAGCACATTTGGATAAAGAAGGGAAAATGATGGTTACCCTGGCTGGTGCGATGAGCACGGCCGAATTGGGCATATCCCTCGCGGAAATGATCCGTCAGGATAAGATCAGCATCATCAGTTGTACAGGTGCCAACCTCGAGGAAGATATCATGAACCTGGTGGCACATTCGCATTATAAGCGTGTTCCGCACTACCGCGACCTGAGTCCGCAGGACGAATGGGATCTGCTCGAAAATCATTATAACCGGGTTACGGATACTTGCATTCCCGAGGAAGAAGCATTCAGGCGTATTCAGTCGCATATTCAGTCCATCTGGAAAGAAACGCAGGAGTCAGAAGAGCGTTACTTTCCCCATGAATATATGTATAAACTTCTGAAGAGTGGAGTTCTTGAGCAGTATTATGAGATTGATCCTAAGAATTCCTGGATGCTTGCTGCAGCAGAGAAAAATTTGCCGATTGTCGTTCCCGGATGGGAAGACAGCACCATGGGCAATATTTTCGCGTCCTACGTGATCAAGGGAGAACTGAAGGCTTCTATTATGAAGAGCGGCATTGAATACATGGCCTACCTGGCCGACTGGTATGTGAAAAACAGCGGAGGGCAGGGCATTGGTTTTTTCCAGATTGGCGGCGGTATAGCCGGAGATTTTCCGATCTGTGTCGTTCCGATGCTTTACCAGGACATGGAAATGGAGGATATTCCATTTTGGAGTTACTTTTGTCAGATTTCCGATTCGACGACTTCTTACGGGTCTTATTCCGGAGCGGTGCCGAATGAAAAAATTACCTGGGGAAAATTGGATGTGAATACACCTAAATTTATTGTGGAATCCGATGCAACAATTGTTGCGCCTCTTATCTTCGCCTGGATATTGAAGCAATGACCCGGAACAGAGTTCAAAAAAAAAACCATGCGTTACGCATGGTTTTTTTTATGAAAAGTGCACTCGGCTGAAGCACCTGATAGGCTATATCGGAATTGCATTTTAAAAAGACAAATCCGGGGCCCGATTAAGACAAAATGAGACGACTTAAGCTTCGATAAATGTTTATTGGCCGACACTAAAATATACGCTAACATAGCGATAAAGCCATATTTTTCATCAATTTAGAACGTTTATAAATTGATAATTAAAGTCACCAAATTGTCACTGATATATGAATTAGTTATACTTTTGTGCTCAGGTTTAAAAGGCGTATACCCTTACGCTTTCTTTTATCTGCTTTCAAGTTACATTAAAAAATAGTATAAAGCTCTCAATATGAGAAACATCTCGTTACTTTTTAGAAGTGTTACAAAGTCGTTTGTCGCGGTCTGCCTATTCCTTGCGGCGGGTTCGGCTGTCCTTGCGCAGGATGTAAAAAAGGGGGAGTCTCTGTTCAAACAGAAATGTACCTCTTGCCATGCCATTAACAGCGTGGTCGTGGGACCTGCATTGAAAGGAGTCAACGACCGTTACAGCGAGGAATGGTTGCTTAAATGGATTAAGAATTCGCAAGCGTTGGTTGCCGCTGGTGACGAGCAGGCTGTTGCGCTTTTCGAGGGTCACAATAACCTGGTCATGACGGCCTTCCCTGATCTTTCCGATGAGGATATTAAGAGTATTCTGGCTTATGTGGACGATGCTGGCAATCAGCCGGCGGGTCCTGATCCTGTTTCCGGAGAAGGTGCTACGGCGGCTGGCAGTGGAGATGTGAATAACTTTATGCTGATCGGACTTATCGCGGTCATCGTGATTGCGTTTATCGTGATCGTCGTATTGAACCGGGTGATCCGGGCTTTGGAACGAATTATTCTGAACCGGAATGTCGTTATCGAGGAAGAGGAAGAAACCGGCGAAGGAGCGGCAAGCTATGTGTTGACCGTGAAACGCCTGGCGAAGAACAAAAAACTGGTGTTTTTCTTCGTGCTGATGCTGGTCGTGTTCCTGGGTTCTGCCGGTTGGAAAACCTTATGGAATGTAGGGGTGCATGAGGGCTATCAGCCGGTGCAGCCAATTAAATTCTCCCATCAGCTTCACGCCGGTGTGAATCAGATTGAGTGTCAGTATTGTCACTCCGGTGCCTTCAAATCTAAGAACGCTTCCATTCCATCGGCAAATGTCTGTATGAATTGCCATCGTTACGTAACGGCTAGCGAGAAGTACAATGGAGAAACATCCCCGGAGATTCAGAAGATATACAATGCGCTGGATTGGGATGGAACGAATTATGGTCCGAACCAAAAGCCAATTCAATGGGTACGGATTCACAACCTGCCCGACTTTGCCTATTTCAACCACTCACAACACGTAGTGGTAGCCGGTCTGGAGTGTCAGAATTGTCACGGTCCTATTGAGACAATGGAAGAGGTTTATCAGTATTCTCCATTGACGATGAAGTGGTGTGTGAATTGTCACCGGGAAACTGAAGTAAACCACAAGGACAATGCGTATTACGATCAGCTGATCGCCGCGCATGAGAAACTAAAGGAAGGCGACAAAATTACGGCAGCTTCTTTAGGTGGATTGGAATGTGGTAAATGCCACTATTAATTTAGAATACGCATCTTAATAGATATAGCTTAAATGGATAGCAACAAGAAATATTGGAAAGGTTTAGAAGAACTGCAACAAACTTCTGCTTTTGTAAAAGATAGCAAGAATGAGTTTGCAGAACCGCTTCCTATAGAGAACGTATTAAGCGAAGCCGGATTAAATACCAAAACCCCGAGGCGCGACTTCCTTAAGGCGTTGGGTTTCGGTTTAGGAGCCGTTTCCCTGGCTGCTTGTGAAAGCACACCTGTACATAAATCAATCCCTTATCTGATCAAACCGGAAGAAATCACTCCGGGTATACCGAACTATTATGCTTCCAGTTACAATGGGCAGAGTGTTTTGGTAAAAACGCGTGAAGGTCGTCCTATCCTGATCGAAGCGAACCCAGGTTCCATCGGTCTTAACCAGGGAACAGACGCTGCTACGCAGGCTTCCGTTCTGGATCTGTACGATATGTCCAAATTGAAAGGGCCAAAACTGAAAGGAAAAGACGCGAGCTGGCAGGATGTTGATCAGCAAGTTACCGCTGCGTTGAAATCGGCTTCCGCTTCGGGTAAGCAGATCCGTATTGTGGCCGCGTCGGTTAACAGTCCGTCCACTCTTGCTTTGATGGAGCAATTCAGGGCAAAGTATCCGACGGCACAACTGGTACAGACAGATGCCGTTTCTTATGCAGGAATCATCAAAGCGAATGAAGCTTCCTTTGGTAAGGCGGTGGTTCCGCAGTACCGTTTTGACCGGGCGGATGTTATTGTTAGCGTAGGCGCTGACTTTTTAGCGACTTGGTTGTCTGGAGAGGAACATACGCAGCAGTATGCTTCTCAGCGGGATTATAAATCATTGAATAATAAAAAGATGTCCCGTCATATCCAGTTCGAAAGCGGATTGAGTATGACCGGGTCAAACGCGGATGTCCGGGTTGCCGTTAAGCCGTCAGAAGAAGGTGCCGTATTGATCGCACTCTATAACGCGATCGCGGGGGCCAGCCTGTCCGGAGCGCAAGGCCTGGAGGGGAATCAAAAGGCGCAGACGGCTATACAGCTTGTTGCCCGTGAACTGCAAAATGCAAGGGGAAGATCTCTGGTTGTCAGCGGGAGCAACGATGTCGCAGTCCAAACCATCGTAAACGCGATTAACAGCCAGCTTGGTAGTTACGGTGCTACCATCGATCTGGATAATGTCTCGGCTCAGTACAAAGGGAATGATTCGGATTTTGCAGCATTTCTGCAACAAGCAGCTTCAGGAAATGTCGGAGTGGCCTTCTTTCTGAATGTTAATCCGGCTTACGATTATTTTGATCACGAGGCCGTTAAGAATGCCATCGGGAAAATTGCGATGAAGGTTTCTTTCAGCGACCGGGAGGATGAGACGGCTGAATGGGCCGACGTTTTGGCTCCTAACCATAATTACCTGGAATCCTGGGGAGACAGCAGTGTTAAGGCCGGCTATTATACGATTGTCCAGCCAACCATCAACCCTGTGTTTAACACTCGTCAGGCGGAGCAAAGTTTGCTCGTCTGGTCTGAAAGCGAAGATTCTTATTACGATTTTGTCAAAAACAACTGGGAGCAGAACATTCTGGCCGGCACGGCCAAGAGCTGGGAATCTGTTCTCCAGAACGGTTTTGAATATAAAGGCGAACAGCCTGCTCAGGCTTATTCTTTCGGGGGCGACCTGAACGGTGCGGCTCAGCAAGTGCTTTCAAACAGTCAGAAGCTGGCTGGATCGGATATACAGCTACAGCTTTACCAGAGCGTTTCCCTGCGGGACGGCCGGCAAGCGAATAATGCGTACCTGCAGGAGCTGCCGGATCCGGTTTCAAAAGTTACCTGGGACAATTATGTGGCCATTGCGCCGAAGTTTGCGGATTCTCTGGGCCTGGGTGAGCACAGCGTGGTAAAGGTCAGCGCAGAGAATGGTTACAGCATTGAGTTGCCGGTATTACTGCAACCTGGTCAGGCACAGGGAACGATTTCCATTGCCGTAGGTTATGGCCGTACCAAAGCTGGTAAAGCGGGAAGCAATGTCGGTAAGAATGCCTATCCTTTTGTTCAGCGGATAAACGGAACACTTCAGTTTGCGTCTGCAGTTAAGCTGGAGAAGGTTTCTGGTTCTTATGAACTGGCCCAAACCCAGACCCACCATACCATTGAAGGGAGAGATGTAATTCGCGAAACTTCTTTCGCCAGTTACCTGGAAGATCCGACGCATGGAAGCGGAAACCACGGCGCTAAACATAAAACGTACGACCTGTGGAACAAGTATGAGTCGCCCGGCCATAAATGGGTAATGGCGATTGATCTGAATGCTTGTACCGGTTGTGGATCCTGTGTCGTGGCCTGTAATGTCGAAAACAACATTCCGGTCGTCGGCCGCGATGAAGTTCGTCGCAGAAGAGAGATGCACTGGCTGCGCATCGACCGTTACTACAGCTTCAACCATGACGGCGAGCAGGTCACGGAGGAGAAGGAAATCAATAAATTATCGAAGGAAGATGCGGATCTGGACGATGTATCGGTCGTGTTCCAGCCCATGCTTTGTCAGCATTGCGATCACGCACCTTGTGAGACGGTCTGTCCTGTTCTGGCAACAGTTCACTCTTCGGAAGGACTGAACCATATGGCTTATAACCGTTGTTTCGGTACGCGTTATTGCGCGAACAACTGTCCTTATAAAGTCCGTCGCTTTAACTGGTTCAATTACTGGAATGATTCCCGTTTTGACAATTACCTGAACAATGAATTTACTCAATTGGTGCTGAATCCTGATGTCACCTCCCGTTCGAGAGGGGTAATGGAGAAATGTTCCATGTGTATTCAGCGCATTCAGGCTGGTAAGCTGAAAGCGAAGATGGAAAAACGTCCGTTGCGCGATGGCGATGTAACCACTGCCTGTGCTGCAGCATGTTCTGCCAACGCCATCATCTTCGGGGACATCAACGATCCGGAATCAGAGGTGGCAAAGGCGCTTCGCAACGAGCGGGTTTACTACGTGCTGGAGGAAATTAACGTACAACCTAACATTGGCTATATGACCAAAGTTAGAAATACAATGGATGCTTAATTGGTTTAACCTGATATTGAAATACTATACATATGTCATCGCATAACGAATCAATACTAAGAGAACCATTAGTTACCGGCGAAGGGATCACCTACGCGAAGGTAACCGATGACATTCTCGTACCCGTAGAAAATAAGCCGAATAAGGCCTGGTGGATCGGGTTCATCATGGCTGCTTTGGGTGCTTTGCTGTGGGTTTTTAGTGTGAGCTATACCTTCTGGACCGGTATCGGAGCATGGGGTCTGAATAAGACTGTGGGCTGGGCCTGGGACATTACCGACTTTGTGTGGTGGGTAGGTATCGGTCACGCGGGAACCTTGATTTCTGCAGTATTATTACTCTTTCGTCAGAACTGGCGGAATTCCATTAACAGATCGGCGGAAGCGATGACAATTTTCGCGGTGATCTGTGCGGCTACTTATGTGGTGGCTCACATGGGACGTCCCTGGCTGGCTTACTGGATTTTCCCGCTTCCCAATCAATTTGGATCGCTGTGGGTTAACTTCAATTCGCCGCTGGTCTGGGATGCTTTTGCCATTTCCACTTATTTCACGGTATCACTGGTCTTCTGGTATACCGGTTTATTGCCTGATATCGCTACGGTACGTGACCGGGCTACCGGACTCAGGAAGAAGATTTACTCGATCTTTTCCTTCGGCTGGAATGGCTCGGTTAAAACCTGGCAGCGTTTTGAAATTGTTTCCCTGATATTAGCGGGGATTTCAACACCACTGGTGCTTTCGGTTCACACCATTGTATCCATGGACTTTGCTACCTCGGTTATACCGGGTTGGCACACCACGATTTTTCCTCCCTATTTCGTTGCCGGGGCGATTTTCTCTGGCTTCGCTATGGTGCAAACGCTGTTGCTGATTACCCGGAAAGTGCTGAATTTCGAGAATTACATCACGATGTTCCACATCGAGTCCATGAATAAGATCATCATGGTTACCGGATCGATCGTCGGGGTCGCTTATCTTACGGAGCTCTTCATTGCCTGGTACTCGGGCTCTGAATATGAAATGTATGCGTTCGCGAACCGAGTTGCCGGACCTTACAGTTGGGCTTACTGGGCGATGATGACTTGCAATGTGATCTCTCCGCAGTTGTTCTGGTTTAAGAAGGTTCGGAGAAGCATTCCGATCTCATGGGTGTTGTCCATCGTGGTGAACATTGGTATGTGGTTCGAGCGTTTTGTCATTATCGTGACCTCCCTGCACCGGGATTATATTCCTTCCAGCTGGGCAATGTTTTATCCGACTTGGACGGATGTCGGCATATTTGTCGGGTCGATCGGCCTCTTCTTTACCCTGTTTTTATTGTTCCTTCGCGTTCTTCCTGGAATCGCCATCGCTGAAGTTAAGCTGTTGCTGCACTCCGCAAGCTTCCAGCAGAAAAAGAAACTAATTGAAGAAGGTAAGCTGAAAAAAGAGGAAGTTGATTATTACCGGGATTCGTTGAAAAAATACGACTCCATAAGCAATGAACAGATTAAAGAGCTTGCAAAATAAGAACGATGAGCGATACAAAATATATCTTAGGCCATTTTGAGCATCCGGATGATCTGATGGATGGAATCGACCGCTTGCAAAAAAATAACGTGTCTATCTATGATGTGTACACACCAATGCCTATACACGGAATTGAAAATAAATTAGGTGTACCACCATCGAGGTTGCCGATTGTCGCCTTTATTTGCGGAATTACCGGTACGATTTCCGGGATCAGCCTGCTGTATTATACGATGCACAAAGACTGGCCGATGAACATCGGTGGCAAGCCTTCGCTGCCTATGCCCAATTTCGTTCCGGTTACCTTCGAGCTGACGATTTTGTTCTGCGCACTGGGAATGGTCGCTGCTTTTTATTTCAGAAATCATTTGTTCCCGGGCCGTGCCCCCCGTGTCATGGATCTGAGGGCTACCAACGATCGTTTCGTGATCGCTATTGATGCGCGCTCTAACAGCGATCACGGTCAGATTGATAATTTGTTAAGGGAAGCCGGAGCGGTGGAAGTTCTATACAATGAAAGGAAGTATATTAGCTATGAATAAAACGAAACTTTTAAGTGCTGTCTGTGCAGCGGTTGCTTTTTCAGCAATCTTCTCTGCTTGTAGTGATAAAACTACTCGGGATACGGGCTGGGAGTTTTCGAGGAATATGTACGATCCGATTGGTTACAATCCTGATCAGCCCAATTCCAATTTCAAGAACGGACAAACGGCTCAATTACCTCCTGAAGGAACAACCCCTGTAGGTTTCGCCCGTTTTGAATTTCCGAACACGATAGAAGGCTATACGGCTGCCGGAACAGATCTGAGCAACCCGATCCCGCGTACGGAGGCAAATTTAAAGCATGGTGCACAATTGTATAAAGCGTTTTGCTCTCCCTGTCACGGGCCTGAAGGACACGGTGACGGAACGATTGTAAACATGGAGAAGTTTCCGCCGCCGCCTTCTTACGCTACGGGTACCTCTTCCAGGGGGGGTAACATGAAAGATCTGACAGACGGAAAGATTTACCATACCATTTATTACGGTTTAAACCTCATGGGTTCTCATGCATCGCAACTATCTCCTGAAGAGCGTTGGAAAGTGGTAATGTATGTACATGAATTACAAAAGAAATAAGGCTAAAAATATTACGATAACAAATGGGAAATCATAGTCATACTACATATAATTTTGACGAACGCTTCGAGTTCGCCGGAAAAGCTAGGACATGGAGCTTAGCGGCTTTGGTTATCGGAGTAATAGCCATCATTGCGGGAGGCTTTCTCGAGGGCAGTCACCGCTTATTTGCCAACCTGTTGCTCATGGGTTATTACTTTACCTGTGTGTGTGCTGCAGGAGCCTGTTTTCTGGCTTTGCAGTTTGTTGCTCAGGCAGGCTGGTCTTCCGGACTTATCCGTATTCCACAGGCTTTTGCCAGTGTTTTACCGATTGCTGCGATCATTCTGATCGTCATCATCATTGCGGGTCTTTTTACACATAATTTATATCATCACTGGAATCATGACGGAATTACCGATCCGGAAAGCCCGAATTACGACGCCCTGGTCGCCGGTAAGTCTGCCTTTCTGAACCTGCCTGCTTTTCTGGCTCGTCAGATTATCTTCCTTGGAGCTTACAGTGCCTTTGCTGTTACCCTGGCACGCCTGTCTTACCGGGAAGATCTGAACGGCGGATTGGGTTCTTACAAGCAGAGCTTTAAATATTCTGCTATTTTCCTTGTGATCTTTGGCTTCACGCAGCCGATCTGGTCTTTCGATACCGTTATGTCGCTGGAAGCGCACTGGTTTTCTACCATGTTCGGCTGGTATAATTTCGCAGCCTTATGGGTTAGCGGGCTTTGTACCATCACGCTGACGGTGATTTTACTGAAGCGTTCCGGCTATATGTCCTGGATCAATGAGAATCACCTCCATGATTTGGGTAAGCTGATCTTTGGTTTCTCTATTTTCTGGACTTACGTCTGGTTTGCACAATTCATGTTGATCTGGTATGCCAACATTCCGGAAGAGACGGTTTATTTTTACAAGCGCTGGGAGCCGGAGTACAAACCCTGGTTTTGGTTATCATTAATTATTAACTTTGTGGCGCCTGTGCTGATTCTGATGGACCGGGATGCAAAACGTAAGGAGAGCGTGATGATTTTTGTTTGTATACTGCTTCTCCTCGGGCACTGGTTGGATTATTACATCATGATCATGCCTGGTACAGTAGAAGAGCACAGAGGATTCGGACTGACTGAAATTGGTTCAGCACTTGGTTTCGTCGGTTTATTCACCTTCCTGACATTGACTAAGCTGAGCAAACATTCACTGGCGCCGAAGAATCACCCGTTCCTGGAAGAAAGCTTACACCACGAGATATAATAACATACGAATAACGTTTAGAATTAACATGAGATATAATAGATACGTCAGTTTTAAGATGATATTCGGCTTACTGCTGAGCTGTTCGATCCTTCTTCAGGCAAATGTCTTTGCACAGGAAGCCGATAGCGCTGCGGTTTCTTCTCCGGATACGGTTATTTCCAGTAAGGAACTCCAGGAAGAAGCAGATAGTCTTGGTGGTGCAGCGGCAGAAGCTACCGGAAATGCGGTTGAAGAGATCGTTCCCTCCGGTGTAAGTGCTTCCGCTCTTGCAGAAGATGCAGCTCAGGCGGAAGAGAAAACCATAGATCCGCAGGTACTGAAGAACTTTATCTATTATGTGTTGCTATTCTTCCTGGCTTGTGTGGTGATCGGCATCCTGGGTAAGATTCTGCGTATTTATGAGCTTTCTCAGGAAATGCAGGGTAGGAAAAACCGGTTGAACTGGAACAAGGTTCATGGTATACTGTTTTTGCTGAGTCTGATCCTGGGCTTATATGGAACATACTGGTCTTTCGTTCATCACGGTTCTATCGCTTACCGGGATGCTGCTTCGGAGCATGGCGCAACCATTGACACGATGTTTATCGTGACCACGGTGATCACGACCATCGTATTCGTTATAACTCATATCCTCTTATTCGGTTTTACGTTTGCTTATAAGAGCGACGGGAAACGCAAAGCGTATTTCTATCCTCATAATAACTTGATTGAAAAAGTTTGGACCATTGCTCCGGCGGTTGTTCTTACCATTCTGGTATTGTTCGGCTTCTTTACCTGGCGTTCGATAACCAATATTCCGGAAGATGTGGCAAAGGATGCCATTCAGGTGGAAGTAACTGGTGAACAGTTTGCCTGGACCGTCCGTTACGGTGGCCGGGATAATACCATTGGCGAACGCAATTATAAACTGACGACTCCCATGAACGGGCTTGGAATAGATTTCAACGATAAATCAGCCTGGGATGATGTTCGCGGTTCCGACATCGTTTTGCCTGTCGGTAAATCCGTTCGTTTTACCATTCATTCCAAAGATATTTTGCACAGTTTTTATATGCCGGATTTCCGGGTTCAGGTTAATGCCGTACCGGGAATGGAGACCCATTTCCAGATGACTCCGCGCTTCACAACGGAAGAGATGCGCGAAAAGCTGGATAATCCGGATTTCGATTTTGTAATGCTATGCGCGAAGATTTGCGGACAAGGTCATTATAATATGCAAAAGACTGTTCGTGTCGTCACAGAAGATGAATACCAGGAATGGCTGGGAACACAATCTTATTTCTTCGATGAGGAGGCAAAGAAAGAATTTAAAGCTTCCCAGGCAACTGTGGAGCAGGAAAAGGATTTGTCGAATCAGGTGGCACTTAATTAATAAAGATAATTACAAAATAGGTTATGTCAAGTACAGCTATTCCGCACGCAGCAGCACATCATGATGATCACGGTCACCATCATGAAACGTTTCTGACGAAATATATATTTAGTCAGGATCATAAGATGATTGCGAAGCAGTTTTTAATTACTGGTATCATCATGGCTTTTTTCGCCATGTTCCTTTCTATACTTTTCCGTATTCAATTAGCGTACCCGGATTCTTCTTTCCCTATGCTGGAAGTGTTTCTGGGTAGATTCGCTCCTGATGGACGGATTAAACCGGACTTCTTCCTCTCCCTGGTAACCATACACGGAACCATCATGGTATTCTTCGTGCTTACTGCCGGGCTGAGTGGTACCTTCAGTAATTTGCTTATTCCCTTGCAGCTCGGCGCCAGAGATATGGCTTCACCCTTCATGAATATGCTTTCTTACTGGGCATTTTTCATGGCCTGCGTGGTTATGATCGCTTCTTTCTTTGTGGAAAGCGGACCGGCAAGTGCAGGCTGGACTATTTATCCGCCTTTATCCGCGTTGCCTCAGGCTATTCCGGGTTCCGGAATGGGTATGACGCTCTGGTTGAGTAGTATGGTCTTGTTCATTGTCTCCCAGGTGATGGGCGGAACAAATTACATCAGTACGGTATTGAACATGCGTACCAAAGGCATGAGTTTGTGGAGAATGCCATTGACCATCTGGGCTTTCTTCTTAACGGCTATCGTAGGGTTGCTCTCTTTTCCGGTTTTGGTGACAGCCGTTGTTCTGCTGGTTTTCGACCGGAGTATGGGGACCAGTTTCTACCTTTCCGATATTGTAATCGGAGGTCAGATCTTACCAAACGAAGGTGGTAGTCCGATATTATTCCAGCATTTGTTCTGGTTCCTTGGTCACCCTGAGGTGTACATCGTTCTGATGCCGGCTCTTGGCCTGACTTCTGAAGTTATCGCTACTAACTCACGCAAGCCTATATTTGGTTACCATGCGATGGTGTATTCATTGATCGGTATCACGGTATTGTCCTTCATCGTATGGGGGCACCATATGTTCGTCACGGGTATGAATCCGTTCCTGGGTGGTGTATTTATGATCACGACCTTGATTATTGCGGTTCCTTCAGCGGTGAAGACGTTTAATTACCTGGCGACGCTTTGGCGGGGTAACCTGCATTTCACACCAGCCATGCTGTTCGCGATCGGCTTGGTATCTTTCTTCATCAGCGGTGGTTTAACCGGTATCTTCCTGGGGAACTCTGCCCTGGATATTAACTTACACGATACGTATTTCGTAGTGGCTCACTTCCACCTGGTGATGGGTTCTGCTTCTATCTGTGGAATGCTCTGCGGTGTTTATCACTGGTACCCGAAGATGTTCGGGCGTATGATGAACGATAAACTGGGTTACCTGCATTTCTGGTTTACTTTTGTCGGAGCTTACCTGGTGTTCTTTCCAATGCACTTTATGGGTATTGACGGAGTGCCCCGCAGGTACTACTCCTTTACCAACTTCCCGTTCATGCAGGAATGGCTTTCGGTTAACGTATTCGTGACCTGGGCGGCTATCATCGCGGGATTGGGACAGGTAGCTTTCCTGTTTAATTTCTTCTATTCGATCTGGTTCGGTAAAAAGGCGACTCAGAACCCGTGGAAATCGAATACGCTGGAATGGACAACTCCTGTGGAGCATTTGCATGGCAATTGGCCGGGAGAGATCCCGACGGTTTATCGTTGGCCTTATGATTACAGTAAGCCGGGACATGACGAGGACTTCATTCCGCAGACAACACCTTTTTCTGCCACAATGAGCTCCAATATGCCGCACGATTTTGAAGGGGATACCGATGCGGAACGTATCCAGCGGGAATGGGAGATTGAGCATGGCATAGAAGCCAAAGAGTTCAATCACTAAATTGGTTTTAACCGAAAGGCATCTGTTCGTTTGCGTACGATGCAGATGCCTTTTTCTATAAAAGATTAGTTTGAGCATTTATTTGCCAGGAGAGAGGAGATTTGTAGTAATGAACCAAATTACTATTGTCTCCTTGTTTTTATTGATTCTGGCAGGTGGTGTTGTTCGTAGCACCGGTTCCGGGATGGGCTGTCCGGACTGGCCCAAATGTTTTAACCAGTATGTGCCACCTACGGACGAGGATCAGTTGCCGGTCGGGTATGAAGAAGCCTATATCGAAGGCAGAGAAAAAAAGAACGAGCGCTTCGCACGCACATTGGATTTTTTCAGCGCGCATAGTCTGGCTGATGCACTTAGGAACGATAAGAGTATTTTAAAGCATGAACCGTTCAATGCGGCTAAAACCTGGACGGAATACATTAACCGTCTGATCGGGGCGGTAACAGGGATATTTCTCCTGTTATGCGCAGTCTTTTCAACAGCCTTTTTAAAGAGCCGGAAACGCATTTTCTTTTTTAGTGTATTGAATCTTTTCGCAGTACTTATCCAAGCCTGGTTGGGTTCGATTGTCGTGTCGACCAATCTACTGCCGTGGGTAATAACCATACATATGATATTGGCTTTGATTATTCTTGGTATTAGCATTTATACCTATTTTCAGGCTAAAGTGCTGCGTGATAAATTCTTACTGATCAACCGGGCTAGCCGAGGTTTGAAAGTATTGGCGCTGATTGTTACCGGTCTGACCTTGCTGCAAGTGGTTTTAGGTACAACGGTTCGGGAAGAAATCGATGCCATATCTTCCAGTGCAATCAAGGCCGAGCGTACGGAATGGATCGATATGATGGGAACGGTCTATACTTACCATCGGGATTTGGCCATAGGCCTTCTGATCATCAACGTCGGATGGTTCTTTCTGATTAGGGCAAGATATGCCTACAAAAGTGAGCAGAGCCAATTCGCTAATGTCGTCTTGGGTCTGGTCATTTTACAGCTGATAACGGGGTTTATTTTGAGCTATTTAGGTGTGCCGCCCTATGCACAGACTGTACACCTGGTTACAGCTAGCCTGTTATTTGGAACTCAGTTTTATCTAACGTTACTGCTTGGTAAGACCAGTGAATACGTAGGACAATAATTTTTATACATTGAAGGGTTTTATAGAAGACTTGAAACAGTTGATCAAAGTAAGGCTTACCTTAACGGTTGTCTTGTCTGCGTCGATTGCTTTTTTAATAGGGAGTAAAGCCCAGGGAGAAACGCACTGGGGGAACTGGTTGATTCTTACCATTGGAGGCTTGCTGGTAACGGGTTCGGCGAACGGCTTTAATGAAATTATAGAACGCAACCTGGACAAGCTGATGAGCCGCACCGCGAACCGTCCGCTTCCGGCAGGACGTATGACATCGGGTCAAGCTTTAGTACTTAGTTTGCTGATGGGTTTGGTCGGCACACTTTTGCTGGTACGACTCAATTTCCTAACCGGTGTTCTTTCCGTTTTTTCCATTTTATTGTATGCGTTTCTATATACACCTTTAAAAAGGAAATCTCCCATAGCGGTATTTGTTGGGGCGTTTCCCGGGGCTTTACCACCCTTGATCGGATACTTCGCGGCTTTCAAAGAGCCTTTTATAGATGAAATACCACTAGTCTTGTTCGCCATTCAGTTCGTGTGGCAATTTCCTCACTTTTGGAGCATAGCCTGGGTATTGGATGACGATTACAAGAAGGCCGGATTCCGGTTGCTGCCGACAACAAAGCGTGATATATTCAGTGCTTGTATGGTGCTGTTATCCGCAATTCTGTTCTTACCAGTCGTTCTGCTGCCTACGGTTTTGGGTTTTGGAGGCTATGTAGTCGGCGTGGTTTCAGGTTTAGGGGCCCTGGTTTTTATATATTATGCTCTTCAGCTGGTATTGAAGAAAGATATAGCTTCCGCAAAGAAGGTTATGTTTACTTCTTTCTTTATCCTTCCGCTACTTCAGTTGTTGCTGCTACTTGACTTTATTCGGATTTAAGAATGTTTATTGATATGATGAGAGAGGAAGATCTATCAGCCAAACTAAAGGCCAGACGCTTTTCGCTGTATGTTTTTTTGGTTGTATCTTTTATGTTGTTCGCAGCGTTGTCGAGTGGCTTCATCGTTTACACGGCAAGTGGTGTGGATAAGGGCATCAAAACCTTGTTGCCAACAACATTTATATACAGTACTGCGGTTATCATCGTCAGCAGCCTGACCATGCATTTAGCCTACAAGGCAGCTAAAACAGGACAACTAACTCTTCAGCGTGTATGGCTATTGGTCACAATCGCCTTGGGGCTCGGCTTTCTGTTTCTGCAATATAGCGCCTGGATGCAGTTGGTTTCCATGGGCGTATACTTTATTAACCAGAACGCCTCGCAATCGTTTATATACGTTTTTGTCTGGGGGCATCAAGTTCACATCCTTGCTGCCATCATTGTCTTGCTGAATGCCTTGTTTAAGGCCCGGCCGTCAACGATTAGTTACAAGAATTCTTTTAGAATGGAACTCGCCAGTATATTTTGGCATTTTCTGGATATTCTATGGATATATATTTATGTTTTCTTACTTTTGAATCAATAAAACTAGTTTAATGAGCACTACTGTTTCGCAATTAGATCAAGTTAAAACAGGACCATGGAGCGGCGGAAAGTCTCCTTTTGCTATGGAATATGGCAAAATTATGATGTGGTTCTTTTTAGTTTCAGATGCATTCACTTTTTCAGCCTTCTTGATTTATTACGGGGCTCAGCGTTTTGCACACGTTACCTGGCCAGACCCGGATGAGGTTTTCCAATCTATCCCGTTCATCGCAGATGAAGGTTATCCGCTGGTTTTCGTCGGGATTATGACCTTTATTCTGATCATGAGTTCGGTGACGATGGTTCTCGCAGTAGATGCGGGTCATAATGGTCGGAAGAAAGAAGTGGTAGGCTGGATGATCGCTACCATCATTGGTGGTTTAATGTTCCTCGGTTGTCAGGCTTTGGAGTGGACTCACCTTCACCATGAAGGATACTGGTGGGGTAGTATTCCCGAGCACTATGAGGGGATTGATAAAATCGGTGCCATGCAGTTTGCCAATTTATTCTTTACGATAACGGGTTTCCACGGATTCCACGTGACTACAGGTGTTATCATTAATATCATCATTTTATTTATGGTATTGGGTAATGTATTTGAAAAGAGAGGAAGTTACCTGATGGTTGAAAAAGTAGGGCTGTACTGGCACTTTGTCGATTTAGTCTGGGTCTTTGTATTTACTTTTTTCTACCTCGTTTAATTTAAAGCATCTTAAGTCTTATGAGTTCACAACATACCAATCAGGAAGGACATGACGATCACGCGCAGCATGGCGATATGTCGAAAAAACTAATCTGGAAGGTTTTTTTCTATCTGCTTGCCCTAACCTGTCTAGAGTTTTTTATTGCGCTTGTACTGGTTTACAATGGTCCCCTTGAGAAAGGGCCCTTCGTAAACTTTATATATATAGCATTGACTTTGGTGAAGGCCTATTACATTGTAGCGTATTTTATGCACTTAAAATTTGAGCGAAGCGGTTTCATCATCACAACCCTAATTGTTTTCGTGTTCATCGTATATTTTATCATATTAATGCTCACAGAAGGCAGTTATCTGCAGGTTCACCTTAACCATGCATTTTAATCGGGTAATCGTCGTCTATCACGAACAGTAACAACTTATCTTACCCCCCGTGCATGAGCGCGAGGGGTTTTGTTTTTCCTATGCAACAACCAGACAAACAATCCGCCTGGAAAGAAAAAGGGTCTCCGTATAAAAAACTGGGCGTTCTTTTTATTGTCCTGGCTTTGCCCGGCATCTGCTACTACCTGTTACAGGAAAAAGGTGAAAACCGGTACAAGTCGTTGCCGGTGTATGGTGAAAAAGTGCTTTCAGGCACTACGCATAGCCATAGAGGGAAGGAAATACCGGACACGCTTTATCATCAAGTGGCACCCTTTACGTTGCCAAGTATAGACGGCCCTGACTACACCTTTCCTCCAGATAACGGTATAAGTGTGGTCTCAATTGCTGCGATCGATAATCCAGCTTTATCAGACCGCTTGGAGGAGAGTATGCAGCAGATAGCGGAACGCTTCAAAAACAATGGCCTTGTTACACTTTATACGCTTGTTATTCGGCCTGACAGCACACACATGCCAGCTTATGAGCAATTATATCAACGATGGCATTTCCTTTTAGGAGGCGAGCAAATAGAAAAGATAGCCAGGAAGGATTTATTATTAAACGTGGTATTGTCGGAAGATGGAGGGGGATCGGGCACCCATCCGGTCTCGCTTGTATTGATCGATTCTAAGCGGCGAATCCGGGGCTATTACAATGCCCTTGATGCAAAAGAGATGGATCTGCTCATCGATGAAGTGAAATTATTGCTTACCGAGGAGATCAGAAGCTCAAATAAGGTGACCTTTTAAATTGCAAGTAATGTCAGATAAGAATGTTTTCAGATTAGTATGGGGAGTCTCCATATTTGTATTTTCGGTGGTTGTGCTTTTACAAAGTAAAATCATCACCTGGCCAGTGGTACCTGCCTGGGCTTTGCATCTGCCCATGGTCAATGCCCTAATAAATGGTACCTGTACCGTCCTGCTTATCGTTTCCTTTCTATATATCAGAAAAGGGAATGTTGAAATGCATAAACGCTTAAATATCATCACCTTTATACTATCTTCTCTTTTTCTGGTCCTGTATATCATCTATCATTCTACCGGAAATGAAGCTAAATTCGGAGGACAGGGCTGGGTCAGGCCTGTCTACTTTTTCATTTTAATCACCCATATTATTTTAGCTGCGGCGGTATTGCCATTGATCCTGCTCAGTTTTTACCGAGGCATGAAAATGCAAGTTGAAAAGCACCGTAAGCTTGTCCGCTGGAGCTTTCCGGTTTGGCTTTATGTCACCTTTACCGGAGTCATCGTATACCTGATGATGGCTCCCTATTATTGATTCCGGGAATAATTTTTGTGGGTTAGTTACGTTTAGATAATAGTTATGCGGTTGAGAAGAATTGTATTTATATGTTTGTTCGCTAGCGTTTTCTCTGCATTATTTGTTTTTTCGGTGCAGCCAACGGTAGCACAGTGCGCAATGTGTACCTTGAATGCTGATGAATCCGTCCGCGGTGAAAATACACAAGGGCAGGGTTTGAATAAAGGAATTTTATTTTTGCTTTCCATGCCATTTCTGGCTGTTGGAGCCCTTGGTTATTTATGGTATACCCGTTACCGCAAAGACGATCGTTTGAAGTCAGTAGATAGTAAATCGACTGTCGAGGGCATCTGAGAAAGGAAAACAACATGTCTCGCAAGAGCAAAACCGTAGCCATCCTGGAGGCACGTTGTCCCCAATGCCGAAAGGGAAAGATGTTCATGGGAGGTGTCTATAGTTTTCGTAATCAGCGGACCAATGAGATATGCCCCTATTGCGGACTTCAATTTGAGATCGAACCAGGCTATTTTTATGCGGCTATGTATGTAAGTTATGCCATGTCTGTGGCAGAAGTTGTACTGGTCGGGTTATTGATCTATTTCCTTAGCTACAGTGAGTCTCCCTGGTTGTATGCCGCCATACTTCTTTTAACTATACTGGGGTTGTCGCCAGTCAATTATCGCTATTCCAGACTTATTTTATTGTATTATCTGACTCCTAAAATCAAATATGACTCAAGGTTTGAAGACGTTTAATTTTTTTATCATGGCGATGGTATTTCTTTCATCGTGCAAAGTAATTTCCCCAACAACATATGAAAGGCTGTTGTTTCAACAGGATTCTCTGCAAAAGGGCTGGAAAGCGGCTCAGTTAAGGAACATGAATCTCGAGGACGAGGTTGCCCGCCTGAAAGCCGATACTGCGTCGATTGGAAGGCGTTTGGCCGCAGTCCAGCGAAATCTGTCTTCAAGTTCTTCACAGGCCAAGCAGCTGGCAACTGATCTGGCTGAGCGGGAAGCAAGGCTTCAGGAAGTGGAGGAAATATTAAACGCGCGGGAAGCCAGTAATAAACAGCTGCGGGATCACTTGCAGCAGGCTTTGCTCGGCTTTCGGGATAAGGGATTATCGGTTAATATGCGTGAGGGAAAGGTTTATGTTTCGCTCACGGACAAGTTGCTCTTTCCCTCTGGCAGTATTGTTATCGATGAACGAGGAAAACTTGCCCTTTCCGAGTTGGCGAAGGTATTGAATGAGCAGCCCGAAATCAATATTGCCGTCGAGGGGCATACAGATGATCAGCGTGTAGTCAATCTAGGTCAGATCAAAGATAACTGGGACCTTAGCGTTTTGCGGGCAACCTCCGTGGTCCGTTACCTGACCGGCGCGGAGCAGGTCAATCCGGAACGCCTTACCGCTGCCGGAAAAGGAGAATTCAAGCCGGTGGATTCCGCTCAGGATACGGACGCCAGAAGCCTGAACCGGAGAATTGAAATCGTCTTATCTCCAAAGTTGGATGAGCTGTATCAGTTAATCCGTCAGTAATCTAGCGGATTTTTTTCATCACACTGTCGAATATAAAAAGGGAGCCGTTAAACTGCTCTTTCATCAATTGCTGGAAAGCATTACCTATTGCGTGACGGGCAGCTTCCATTTCATCCCGGTTGTCAAAGATAAACTGTAGACTTAAGGTAATCCCTTCATTTGGGGAATCCAGCATTTCCAGCATCTGAAATGATTTTACCCGCGCGTCCTCCAGGAGAATGGGAAGCAGTTCATCTTCCAGATGACTCAAAAAATCAATATGTTTTTCTGTATCCAGAATGCAAGTAATGTTGTAAACGATCATAGAATGTCGGAAGCTTGATTTGTACTTTAAATGTTACCGGTAAATCTTTGAACACCGGTCACAAAATTACTAATTTAACAACATATTCGATGGTGACTTTAACAGCAATAGTGCCTATGCGTGTGTTTAGACGGCTCCCTTTTCTCCTGGCATGGCTCGCATTTTCCGCTTGCCTGAGAACCGAGTCGGATTCATCTATACCGGTCGAAGATTTTTTTCAGAGCGCTGAGCGCACGAATTTCCAGCTTTCACCGGACGGGACCAGCATTTCGTTTCTTCAGCAATATGAGGGTAAGAAAAACTTGTTTTTGTACCAGTTAACTGATAAAAGTACGCACCGCGTCACAGCGGAAAGTGATCAGGATATTTCCAATTATTTCTGGGCAAATGACCAGGAGCTGGTTTTTCAGAAGAACAGGGGGACTGATGAACCGCTGAGGATCTATGCGGTTAATAAAAATATGAATGCGGTCCGCAGCCTGATTCATCCGGAGCGGATCAAGATGCGCTGGATTGGAAAGCAGCCTTATCAGGAAGATTTACTGGTTGCCCTTAATAAACGGGATTCATCTCTGTTTGATGTATACCGGCTCGACCTGAACGATTGCAGCCTGGAGATGGTCGCACGTAATCCGGGGAACATTAGTCGTTGGTTCACGGATATGGAAGGAAAAATTCGCCTGGCCATTGCCAGTGACGGAGTGAATGAGACCATCCTGTTCCGCAAAATGGAAAACCTTCCATTTAAAGTGGTGCTTAAAAATAATTTCATGACCAAGGTGCGGCCACTTCGTTTTGTCGACTCCAAACCTTCTCATATCTATGCACTTTCAAACATTGGAAGAGACAAGCTGGCGCTGGTGGAAATAGATCTGGAGGCGGGAGAGGAGGTTAGAACGCTATACGCCCACCCGGATGTAGACCTGAGCGATGTGCAATTCTCTTCCGATCAAAAGCTGCTTTACAGCAGTTTTGACACCTGGAAAACGGAGCGTCATTTTTTCGATAAGCATCTGGAGTCTGTTTACTCACGTATCAGCCAGTTGCTGGAGGGACAGGATTTCGAGTTGGTGGATGTTAGCCAGGATCAGCGAAAATATCTTGTACGCAGCTACAGCGATATCAGCCCTGGGGCCGTTTACTATTTTGACGTTAGCCAACCCTCGGTAATGAAACTTGCCGACGTCAATCCCTCGCTGTCCAAGGTTCAGCTTTCACCAATGAAGCCATTTCTGTATCAGGCTTCCGACGGCAAGGAAATTAATGCTTATCTGACCTTGCCCGCACGCAAGAGAAGCGAACGTTTACCGCTACTGGTACTTCCGCATAATGGGCCCTCTTCCCGGAATGTATGGGGTTATAGTAATGAAGTACAATTTTTTGCTAACCGCGGGTATGCGGTGCTTCAAGTAAACTATCGGGGTTCTTCTGGTTATGGAAAAGAATTCTGGACAGCCGGTTTTCAGCAATGGGGAGACCGCATTCAGGAGGATATAGCTGACGGCGTACGCCATTTGATTCACGAAGGCATTGCAGATCCGGAACGCATTGGCATATATGGCTTCAGTTTTGGAGGGTACTCAGCGCTTTACGGAGCTTGCTTCTACGGTGACTTGTACGCTTGTGTAGCTTCTTATAGCGGCATTACAAATCTATTTACGTATTTGAAAGAAGTACCTCCCTATTACAAAACATCGCTTGAAATGTTGTATGAAGTAGTGGGGAACCCAATGAAGAATGCGGAGTACTTCAAGCGGGTGTCCCCGGTGTTTAATACCGACAAGATAAAAATACCGGTTTTCTTGGCCCAGGGAGGAAAGGATGATCGGGGGAATGTAAACGAGACGGATCAAATGGTGCGCGAGTTGAAAGATCGTCAGGTACCCGTGCAATATCTGAAATTCGAACAGGAGGGGCACTATTTCACGAATGAGGAAAACCGGCTGAACTTTTATCGGGATCTCGATCAGTTTTTTCGGAAAAATCTCTTGAATTAACCACATCGGATGTATGAAGATGTACGCGCAAAGCCAGCATCGGTTCAGAAAGAGTTTCATGCTCGTCATACTCCTGGCGATCGGTGTTTCCATTCTGTTTTTTGTAGGCCTGTTATTCGGTTATCAATATATCCGCAAAGTTGTCGAAAGCGAGTTCTACATCAAGAAAGTACAGGTTCTTGACCTTAGCACCAGAGATTACAATAACTTGTTTTTTATAAAGATTCCGGAGGTATCGTTTTACCAGGGTTATCTGGATTCAGCCGGGGCGGCAGTTTATGCCGATTCCATACTGACGCGGTACCCCTTTGTTCAGAAAATTATCTTCTATGATGCGCAGTTGACTAAGCCAGTCAAGCAGCTCGATATGTCGGCCAGGCAAGTGTTTCAGTACTCGAAGGAAGGAGAACTTCAGGTAGCCAGACTAACGGACTTGTCGAAATCAGTTTACGAAGATTTCTACAACAGTTCGATAAAATTTGAAAACTTCATTGAACTTGCGGACACCTCGCGCAGCATCAATAACGATGAGATCAGTCGCTACTTTTACAGTGTCATGCCGGGGAAAATTACCTACCTCAATATCCCCAGAAAAGAGGATGTGAAGGTTTTTAAGTCTATGTTGCATGAAGCTTATGAGGACAATGGAGTCTATGAACAGGACGTATTCACCTATTACATTGACCCTGCCGGTATTCCCATAACAAATAATCACCCGGAATTATACGAGTACATCGAAATTAAGCCGTTGTTCTATACCATGCTGGATACGGATCCGGACCTCATGACCTCTGAGACCGCCCTGCCCGGCGCCTTGTCCGGCTACAAGCTTTATTTCGTTTCTGACCGGAAGCATTTGAACCAGGAGATTCTACACCGTTTTATGCCCCTGGCCATCTACATCACGCTGGCCTACCTCGCCATGTTTGTAATCGGAGGGCTCATTTACCGGAATATTCAATTCAATCATCGGATGTTTAAGCTGCAATACGACTTCATAAATAATCTGACGCATGAATTCAAAACGCCGGTAAGCGTCATTAAAATTGCCGGTAACAACATTAAGAGCGGACGGGAGTTGACGGAACGCCTCCGGCAGCACTATGGCCGGATACTGGACGAGGAAGCAGACAAACTGAACCGGCTGCTGAATACGCTGCTCTCCTTTACACAAATTGAGAACCGGTCTATTCAGCTTAAACAGGAATCGATTGCGTTGGGCGACTTTTGCAGGGTGATTGTAGATCGATACAGCATCCGCTACCCGGATTTCGATATCCGATGCCATATAGACGAGCGGTTGGTCTTTTGCAGCGATAAAGTATTGCTGGAAAGCGTGTTCCAGAACCTCATCGACAATGCTTATAAATATTCAGAAGAAGGGAAGAAAAAACTGGATATTTCTATTTCCGCCCAAAAGAAGTATCTCCACTTTGTATTTAAGGATGAAGGGATTGGCATAGCATCGAGTGAACAAGCCAATATTTTCAAAAAATTCTATCGGGTAGAGAGCAGTTATAATCAACAAGGAAGCGTTGGTCTGGGACTCGCTTTTTGTAAAGAATTGATTAACTTTATGCATGGTACGATTACAGTTAAGAGCGCGCCGGACCAGGGCGCTGTTTTTACCGTAATTCTTCCCTATGTCAGAGAATGTTAGAACTAAAACAGATTTAGATTAAGGATGCAGAAAGACGTTAAAATAGCCGTGGTAGAAGACGATGAAAACCTTCGTTTTTTAGTGGTTCATCGCCTGGAATCGGAGCATTACACTGTGGTGGAAGCGGCAAACGGGAAAGATGGAGAAGAGCTGGTTTTAAGGGAACGACCAGATATTGTACTACTGGACTGGATGCTGCCGGGTAAGCAGGGCTCAGAAGTCTGCCAGAAGATAAGAGAATCCGGTTATACCGGACTGATCATTATGATGACGGCAAAATCACAGGATGTTGATAAGATAGATGCATATAGTTTCGGAGTATCCGATTACGTTACCAAGCCGTTTAATATGGATGTGCTGGTCGCACTGATCGAGAACAAAGTAAAATTTTTCGTTAATGGCGGACAGAACGTTCTGCATTTCGGAAATGCTGAACATCATCCGAATACGCATTCGTTAGTCCGTGAGGGGCGCAAGGTAGAACTGACGATACTGGAGAACAGGATTCTTTTGTATTTCCTTCAGAATATGGGACGTGTGGTAAGTCGTGATGAGCTCATGCAGGTCGTTTGGGGCTACAGTTCCAATGTTAATACCAGGACACTGGATATGCATATTGTTCGTCTGAGAAAGAAAATAGAGGTCAATCCGGATAAGCCGGGACACCTGCTTACCGTCCGTGGATTAGGTTATAAATTTATCGCTTCCGGCCGTTAAGCGGTCATTTGTTTTTTTTCCAAAAAGAAATTATCTTCGTACTAATCGAGCAAGATCGGTCCGACTTACGTGATGTGATCTTGCTTATTTTTTTATACTATAGAAATCAGATTTTATGGCAGATATCACATATTACAGCAAAGAAGGGTTAGAGAAGCTCAAGGAAGAGCTTCAGTATTTAAAGACAGAAGGGCGTGCTGGAATAGCAAAAGCCATTGCGGAGGCCAGAGATAAAGGAGACTTGTCCGAAAATGCAGAATACGATGCTGCGAAAGAAGCGCAGGGACATCATGAAACTAAAATTGCCAAACTGGAAGAGGTGCTAGCCAATGCCAGGCTAATAGACGAGTCCAAACTGGATATTACGAAAGTTTTGGCTTTATCCATTGTCAAGCTTAAAAATACTAAAAATGGTGCCACCATGACCTACCAGTTGGTATCAGAGACCGAAGCCGATCTTAAAGGCGGAAAGATTTCCGTTAAGTCGCCAATTGCCCAGGGACTGCTGGGGAAATCGGTCGGCGACAAAGCTGAAATTGACGTTCCGGCGGGTAAGATTGAGTTTGAGATTCTTGAAATATCCCGTTAATTGAATACCTAACGAGCATTTTATGTCATCTATCTTCAAAAAAATAGCGGATGGGGAAATACCCGCCCACAAGGTCGCCGAGTCGAACGATTATCTGGCCTTTATGGATATCGAACCCTTGAAAGAGGGACATGTACTGGTGATTCCCAAAAAGGAAACCGATTATGTTTTCGATATGGAGGATTCAGAATATATCGGACTGTGGGTCTTTGCCAAAATTGTGGCGGCAGGAATAAAAAAAGCATTCCCATGCCGTAAGGTCGGTCTGGCGGTTGTCGGCCTGGAGGTTCCGCATACGCACATCCATCTTATACCGATAAATGCTGTAAGCGAAATGAGCTTTGAGCAACCGAAACTGAAACTCACAGACGAACAGCTCACGGAGCATGCAGAGCGTATCCGTGCAATGCTTGCCGAAGTAACCAGAAACGGAGACGCCTAGCTCAGGCGTTCTTCGTTTTCCTTTACAAAAGCCTCCCATCCTGAATAATTGCCCTTCTTTTTTGAAGTCTTATTCAGATTGGTTACGCCCGCTGTTTCGTTTCTGCTTTGAAACGAGTGGCAAAGGGCTACAGCCAAACCGTCTGTCGCGTCAAAAAAAGCAGGGTCTTCTTCGTAACCCAATAAACTCTTTAGCATGCGGGCAACCTGATCCTTACTCGCATTTCCGTTTCCGGTTACCGACTGTTTGATTTTACGCGGCGCGTATTCCGCGATGTCCAGTTGGTTGGCCATTGCTGCAGCCATGGCAACGCCCTGTGCACGGCCAAGTTTTAGAATTACCTGTATGTTTTTTCCGTAGAACGGATCTTCCAGGGCCATACAGTCTGGTTGATATTGTTCAATCAGTGAACAGGTTTTATGAAAAATCTGTTTGAGTTTCAACGCGTGATTCTCCAGATGGCCGAGTTTAACGATTCCCATGCTGACCAGCTTTAGCTGGCTGCCGGTTTCAGTGATTACGCCGTAGCCCATGACTTTAGTGCCCGGGTCTATCCCCAGTATGGTACGTCCTCTCTTATCCTTCCTCAAGTCGCCACTTTTTATTAACATTGCACACAATTAGCTATCACGTTGAGTCGAAAGTCGAAAAAAATACTCAGTATATCAATTAAAGTGAGCGTTTTTCTGTTGGTCGCCTGGTTCGTCTACAGAAAGATCACCGACAATGAGAACCTGCGTGAATTCAGTAATTTGCTCAGGGATTTCAATGGTGCAGAAGTGTTCGGTATCGTAGCAATCCTTTTATTGCTGATGGGCATAAACTGGTTGCTGGAGTGTAAAAAATGGCAGTTTCTCTGCAGGCCCATTCAGATGATTTCCCTAGGCAAAGCTTTTACATCCGTTTTCTCCGGGCTGAGCTGGGCCGTGTTCACCCCAAACCGGATCGGCGAGTACGGAGGTAGGGTATTCTTTTTGAAGCCGAGAAAACGGTTGTATGGCGTAGTCGCCATGGCAGTAGGATCCTTTGCACAGATGCTTATTACCAATGTAGTAGGCGCTCTGGCTTCGGCCTGGTTTGTTGTAACTTACCTTGAGGTCTCTTTGCCCGTCCAGATGCTGGCCTGGGGGGTGGCCCTTCTTATTTCAGGAGGGCTTTTGTTTGTTTATACGAATATACAGTGGGTTGTCCGTTTTACACAAAACATTTCCTGGCTTAGCAAGGTTCATCGATTTCTGCTCATCCTGAATCGGTATGATCGCCGTTCGCTCTGGGTGGTATTCCGGTATTCGCTGGGGAGGTATACTATTTTTACTTCGCAGTATTGTTTCCTGATGCAGGCATTGATACCTGATTTACCTTTTGTGCCTATGCTGATGATGATTTTTATACTCTTCTTTATACAGTCTGCTTTACCTTCGCTTGATCTTATCGATGTAGGTGTACGCAGCTTAACGGCTAGTTATTTTTTTGCATTTATTACCACTCAGGAGTTAGCCGTTATGGCTTCTTCTGCATCCATCTGGTTCACTAATTTAATTGTTCCGGCCATCATCGGGGCGTTCTTTGTCTTTAAAATTAATTTCTTTGGCAATTCTCATTCTGAATAGCGTTACACTTGCGCTGACATTACTCTATGTGTGCATCGTGGCTTACCTTTGTAAGGGATGGCGACAAATTCCTGCCTATGGTGCGGGAGGACAAAAGTCTGTAAGAACTAAAGTAAGTGTACTGATTGCAGCCCGAAACGAAGAGAAAAATATTGGTAGAACACTTGAAGCCATCGTTGCCCAGAACTACCCGCCGGAATTGTTTGAGTGTATTGTGGTTGACGATCATTCAACCGACAGGACGGCAGAAATTATAGCGTCTTTTCACAATAACGGAGTTCAATTGATCCGGCTCCAGGAAGATGAGAAGCTAAATTCTTACAAGAAAAAGGCGATTACGGTTGCGATACACCAGTCGACAGGCGATCTGATCGTCGCTACGGATGCAGACTGCTATATGGGACCGATGTGGCTCCGGACAATCGTAAGCTATTATGAGCTCAATCAATACAAGCTGATTTCTTCGCCGGTCGTCTATTTCGAGGAGAAGAGCTGGTTCGAACGCCTTCAAACGCTGGAGTTCTTGTACCTGATCGGTTTGGGAGCCGCGGGAATCGGATTAGGAAGGCCGTCGACCTGCAATGGCGCTAACCTGGCTTACCGGAAAGACGTATTTATGGAGCTGAAAGGTTTTCAGGGTATTGACGACCTGGCCAGCGGCGATGATGAATTATTTCTGCATAAAGTGGCCGAGCGATACCCGGAAGGCGTAGGTTTCTGTAAATCCCATGAAGCAATTGTCTACACGGAAGCGAAACTCACTTTGAGTGCCTTTGTCCGGCAGAGGAGGAGATGGGCATCTAAAAGTACCCGCTATAAAAATAAAGCAATCGTTGCTTTGGGCGTTTTGATCTGGTTTTTTAACCTGACTGTCCTTTGCACGGGAGTTTTATCCTTATTCAGCCTCGATTTTTTACCGGTCTTTCTGATGGTGATAGGTGTAAAACTGCTTATCGAACTTCTGTTTCTGCGCCCCCTGACAAAATTTGCCGGGCGCAAGGAATTGCTTTGGAAGCTTCCTATACTCACGTTACTGCACCCACTTTATATGGTGTACATCGGGATAGCCGGAAATGCCGGAAAATATCAATGGAAAGGTCGTTCGGTCCGTTAAGAAACCGGATTTACATATTCGCGCACACAGGATTCGGCAAGATGAACCACTTCTTCCGCACTTAGTCCTTCCCGGGCTATCGGATTCAGCACCTCCCAGCTCATGGGGATAAAGGTATTCAACGGGAACTTTCCAAAGCGAACCATCTCCCAGGACCGGTCAATGGCGATCGGCACAACCAAGGCATTGGGAACCTTCTTAAGCAAGGTAGCAATCCCTCCAACAGCAAATGGCTTAACCACGCCCGTCCTGGATCGGGTACCTTCCGGAAATATGACACAAGACCAGTTCTTGTCCTTCATATTATTGCCCAGCTTTATAATCTCAGCGATGGACTGTTTGGAATCTTTCCGGTCGATATTCGCTGCTCCACCATGCTTAAGGTTAAAAGAAATGCTGGGAATGCCGCGGGTGAGTTCAATCTTCGAGATGAATTTTGCATGATATCGCCTCAGGAAAAAGATCAGTGGCGGAATATCATACATACTCTGGTGGTTGGCAATGAATATGATTGGCCGATTATCGGGCAGCTGCTGCCGGTTCGTAAATCGGATGGAGTTTCCAAGCAGATAGTAGGAACTGGTAAGAAAAAAATTCAGCCAGTCTACCGACCACTTATGCAGCCGGTAACCACCTGTCCGAAGGCAAAGCCATTGTATGGGATGGAAAATCAGCAGACACAACCCAAAGTAGATGTAGTGAACGGGCGTCAGTATATAGCCTGCCAGTTTACGCATCTGTTAGAGGCCAAAGGTGGTTTTAATTTCCTCTACGTGATCCAGCTTCTCCCAGGTGAAGAGGTCAACCTCAACCTGCTTTGTTTCTCCCATGGTATTTTCAAACGTTTTGACCACCGTGCGCGGATCCCTGCCCATGTGCCCGTAGCTTGCCGTTTCCGAGTAAATAGGGTTCCTTAATTTCAGCCGGGTCTCGATTCCGTAAGGAGTGAGGTCAAAAAGTTCCTTTATTTTCAGCGCAATGTCTCCATCGGTTAAGTCCACGTGACTTTTTCCATAAGTATTCACATAGATACCCATAGGCTCCTTTACACCGATAGCATAAGAGAGTTGCACCAATATCTCGTCGGATACGCCTGCCGCAACCAAATTCTTTGCAATATGCCTGGCAGCATAGGCTGCGGAACGATCAACCTTTGAGGGATCCTTTCCGGAAAATGCCCCACCGCCGTGTCCGCCCTTACCACCATAGGTGTCCACGATAATCTTGCGTCCGGTAAGCCCCGTATCGCCGTGCGGCCCTCCGATCACGAATTTTCCGGTAGGGTTGATGTGGTAGGTAATGTCGTCCGTAAACAGTGCCTGTATTTCCGGTTTTAAGGAAGTCTTAACCCGTTCAACAAGGATTTCAATGATATCCTTCTTGATCCGCTGCAGCATCTCTGTTTCGGGCGCGAAATCGTCATGCTGCGTAGAAACCACGATCGTGTCAATACGTTTAGGGGTATGGTCGTCGTTATACTCGATCGTTACCTGTGCCTTCGCGTCAGGGCGTAAATAAGGAATCTGCTTCCCTTCGCGACGCAATGCGCTGAGTTCGTAAAGAAGCTTATGAGAGAGATCCAATGCCAGCGGCATCAGGTTTTCCGTTTCATTCGTCGCGTAGCCAAACATCATTCCCTGATCGCCTGCGCCCTGATCCTTTTTTTCTGACCGGTCAACGCCCTGACTGATGTCTGCGCTCTGCTCATGAATGGCAGAGAGAACCCCGCAGGAATTCGCTTCGAACATATACGCAGATTTTGTGTAACCAATTTGTTCAATAACCGCTCTGGCGATCTTTTGTACATCCAGATAGGTTCTGGACTTCACCTCACCGGCTAAAAACACCTGTCCGGTAGTAACCAGCGTCTCCACCGCCACTTTCGCGTCTGCGTCCCAGGCCAGAAAGTTATCAATTATGGCGTCCGAAATTTGATCGGCAATTTTATCAGGATGTCCTTCAGAAACGGATTCTGAAGTGAATAAATACGGCATAAACTAAGAATCAATTTTTTGCAACGAAAGCAAATCTACAATTTATAGAACTTAAAAAAAAGCACCAGCCGCTTATCACAGACTGGTGCTCCTGTTATTTTATGTAAGGTGAACTAGAGCTTACGCTTTACTTCTACTTGTTCATAAGCTTCGACGATGTCGCTTACCTGAATATCGTTGAAGTTATGGATACTCAAACCACATTCGTAACCCTTCGAAACCTCTTTCACATCGTCTTTGAAGCGTTTCAGTGAAGCCAGTTTTCCGGTATGGATCACTACACCGTCTCTGATGATACGAATGTCGTGATTACGGGTGATCTTTCCGTCCAGTACCATACATCCCGCAATTGTTCCAACTTTCGAGATCTTGAATACCTCCCGGATTTCCACGTTAGCCACAATTTTCTCCTCGAACTCAGG
>JBMDWN010000198.1:0-3778 GCA_048595275.1 Olivibacter sp.
GGCAATGATCCTGACTATGTAAATGACACGGGTTTAGGTGGCGATGACAATTTCCCGCTTGGTGTGGACGTGAGAAGTATTTTTCCTGCCACCCGGTCTATCCTTTTCGGACTTAACATTGGATTCTAAGGTCAAAAGAACAAAAGAGATTATCATGAAAATCAACATTAAAAAGGTCCTTTATATATTGAGTATACCAAGCTTATTATGGACAATAAACGCCTGTACAAACCTGGACGAAACGGTGTACAGCCGATACGCGACTAATAACTTTTACAACAACCGGGAAGAAGTGATATCAGCGGTTCTCAGGCCATACACGCATGCCAACGCTTGGGCAACACCCGGTCAGGATGGCTGGTGGCGTTTAAGTGAATATTCAGCGGATCAACTTGCCTGGCCCGTAAAAGGTCGGCATGGTCAGGATGGAGGAAAATGGATCCGACTTCACTACCACAGCTGGACACCAGATGAGCCATCTGTTTTACAAGCCTGGAGGCTGATGTTTTGGGGGATGGGCTTATGCACTGACCCTATTGAAGCTCTTGAGGGAAACGAGGCTGGAGATATGGGGATCACAGAAGAAGAAAAAACGGCCTATATTGGGGAACTAAAGCTTTTGAGAGCCTTTCATTATCTTAAAATAATGGATCTGTGGGGAAATGTACCGATCGTTACGCAGATTGGCCTACCGGTCAACCCTCCAACGGCCACTCGCGAAGAAGTGTTCAACTTTATTGAATCCGAAATTCTACAAAATGTAGATGTCGTTCCTGAGCTTTCAAGGCAGATGGTTGGGCGGATGTCTAAAGCTGGAGCTTATGCCATGCTGGTGGAATTGTATCTGAACGCAGAAGTATGGACAGGTACTGCGCGCTGGGAAGACTGTATTGCGGCTGCCGATCAGCTCATTAACGGCAATGCCGGTGGACAAAACGGTTCTATGGCCTTAGATCCCAACATAACCGATACCTTTAAACCGGATAACGACTTGTCTCGCGAAGCCGTATTCGCCATTGCCTATGAGTTCCAGCGCTCCAATACGCAGCCTCAATGGACCGGAGATTTTTTCTATTTCAACCAGCGAGCCATTACTGGCGGTGCCAGGGATGGTAACAATGGTTGTGTGGTCATACCAGGTGTATTTGATGGATTCTCCGATGCAGACTTGCGAAAGTCAACCTGGCTTCTTTCCGGAGATCAGTACCGGTTTGACAACCCTGCGGAGCGTGTGTTAGGAAGAAATGATGAATACGAAGGTCAGCCCCTGACATTTGTGGATAATATCCGTAAAAATCTCGAGGCTCGTCAAAACGGCACCGACCCTGAGACCTTACCGTCTAACATGAACACAGGAGAAGGAAACAGTGGTATCCGCTTCAACAAGTATCAGCTAGGCGACTTGAATCATCCAAGTTATAACAGCACGGACTGGAATCTTTATCGCCTTACCTGGATTTATTTTGCGAAAGCTGAGGCCTTAATGCGCCAGGCTGGGGGCGTCGCAACGCCTGAAGCCATAGAAGTAATTAACGCTTCAAAGAGGCGTGCCTATGCAGCAGAAGACTGGCCAGCCCATCAATACGACATGGGTAGTTTGACAATGGACGAGCTCTTGGCTGAACGTGGAAGGGAGTTCATTTTCGAAGGATTCAGAAGACAGGACTTGATTCGTTTCGGTCGTTTTCATACAGATAGCTGGTGGGATCATCAACCTACAGATCCGACTAAAACGTTATTCCCGATTCCGAATAACCAACGAGTGCTGAATCCCAATCTCCAGCAAAATCCTGGATACAATTAAATGTGTTTGGTTTCATCATAATCGGAAAGTCTGCCTTTTTTTGGCGGGCTTTCTTTATTTTTAAAAAAAACATCAAAATCACAATGAAGAAATGTGTTAAGAATATCTTACTGGGTATCGCATTTGCCGGTGTCGTTTCACCGCTCAGTGCTGCTACCCCGAAAGATCCTGACCAACTTGAACCTGTCGACTACGTAAACCCATTGATGGGAACGGACTCCAAACCCTCTCTCTCCAACGGAAATACTTACCCCGCTATCGGTCTTCCATGGGGTATGAATTTGTGGACCCCACAAACCGGAAAAAATGGAAATGGTTGGCAATACACTTACGGATCCGACAAAATTCAAGGAATAAAACAAACGCACCAGCCTTCACCCTGGATGAATGATTACGGTCAGTTTTCTCTGATGCCAGTCAGCGGGAAGCCCGTATTCCGCCAGGAGGAGCGCGCAAGCTGGTTCTCCCACAAATCGGAAGTATCCAAACCATATTACTACAGCGTTTACCTGGCAGATCATGACGTTACGGCAGAAATCACGCCTACGGAACGTGCGGCCATGATGCGCTTTACCTTTTCTAAAACAGATAGCGCATTTATCGTGCTCGATGCTTTTGACCGTGGATCAGAGGTTACCATCATCCCCGAAAAGAATACGATAATCGGTTACTCCTCCCGGTATGCCCGTGGTGATCTGAAGAACTTTAAAAACTATTTCGTTATTCAGTTTGATCGTCCGTTCGCTAATGTAGCTACCTGGTCGGATTCGACCATGCATTCCGGGCAGCTTAAGATTCAGGCGGATCATAGCGGTGCTATTGTAGGCTTTGTTTCCAATGGCAAACAAGAGCCAATCCATGCGAAAATCGCATCGTCTTTTATCAGCCCTGAACAGGCTATGATCAACTTGAAAGAACTCGGAGAGGATCAATTCGATCAGATCGCAGCAAAAGGCCGCTCTCTATGGAATGATCGCCTGGGAAGACTTGCTGTCGAAGGTGGAACGATCGATCAGAAGAGAACGTTTTATTCCTGTCTTTACCGCACGCTGTTTTTTCCGAATAAACTTTACGAGATCGATGCAAAAGGTGAAGTAATGCACTACAGTCCGTATACCGGAGAAGTGCTTCCGGGCTACATGTTTGCAGGTACCGGATTCTGGGACACCTTCCGGGCACTTTACCCTTTTCTTAACCTGATGTATCCATCCATCAATAAGGAAATGCAGGAAGGTTTACTGAACGCTTATAAAGAAGGAGGTTTCTATCCTGAATGGAGCAGTCCTGGCTACGCCGACATCATGGTCGGCAACAACTCCGCATCGGTTATTGCCGAGGCTTACCTCAAAGGACTCCGTGGCTACGATATAGAGACCTTATATGAAGGCTTATTGCATGGCGCCAATAACGAAGGCCCGGTTAGTGCTGTAGGACGAAAAGGCGTTGAATATTACAATAAGCTTGGGTACGTTCCATACGACGTGGGCATTAATGAAAACGGCGCACGTACACTGGAATATGCCTATGACGATTTTGCCATTTACCAGCTGGCAAAAGCGCTGAAGCGCCCTAAAAAGGAAATTGAATTGTATAAAAAAAGAAGCCAGAATTATCGTCATTTATTCGATCCGGAGACCAAGCTCATGCGGGGTAAGAATCAGGACGGAAGCTTCCAGAATCCGTTTAACCCGTTGAAATGGGGTGATACCTTCACAGAAGGGAACAGCTGGCATTACTCCTGGAGCGTGTTTCATGACGTTCAGGGGCTGATTGACCTGATGGGTGGCCAAAAAGAGTTTATCACGATGATGGATTCGGTATTTAATCAGTCGCCTGATTTCGATGAGAGCTATTATGGCGGTGTTATCCATGAGATCCGTGAAATGCAGATTGCCAATATGGGACAGTATGCGCATGGCAATCAGCCCATACAGCATATGATTTACCTTTATAACTTCGCTGGTGAACCCTGGA
>JBMDWN010000199.1:0-3729 GCA_048595275.1 Olivibacter sp.
AAAGATCACTGGCTTCAGAGACTATTTTTTCTCTATTTGTGCCAACCAATATAACGGTTCCGGCTTCTACCGCTTCAGGCCTTTCAGTAGTATCACGCATAACCAACACTGGCTTTCCCAAGCTAGGAGCCTCTTCTTGTACACCTCCTGAATCTGTTATAATTAAATGTGATTGATTCATCAGCCAAACAAAGGCTGGATAGGCCAACGGACTGATCAGTTTGATGTTTTTTATATCAGTCAACATTCCATATACCGGCCCCTTTACATTAGGATTTAAATGCACTGGATAAATGATCTGAACATCTGTAAAAGTCTCGGCTATATCCTTCAGTGCCTTGCAGATATTAATGAAACCCTGACCATGGTTCTCCCGCCTATGCCCAGTCACTAAAATCAATCTACTGTCGACGTTTATAATATTTTTTAAGGATTTTATTTCTTCGTTTTCTAAGCTTTTAATCCGCTTAGAGCTTTCGAACAACGCATCAATAACCGTGTTTCCTGTTACAAGTATCCTATCTGATGAAACATTTTCTCTTAATAAGTTTTGTTGAGATGCCACGGTAGGGGCGAAATGATAATCAGCAATACGTCCAGTCACTTGACGATTAATCTCTTCTGGAAATGGAGAACGCTTATCGTTAGTGCGCAGACCTGCTTCTACGTGAAATACTTTAGCACCGGAATAAAAAGCAGCTATACTAGCAGCCATTGAAGTACTAGTATCACCATGTACATAGACATAATCTGGCCTGTAATCCTCCAAAACTGGTTTCAAACCTGTAATAATATCTGCTGTCAAAGAATACAAACTTTGACCACGTTTCATTAGATCCAGATCATAGTCTGGATTTATTTCAAAAAAGTCTAATACCTGATCAAGCATTTCCCGATGCTGAGCAGTAACACAAACTTTTGTATATAAGTCGTCGTGTTTACCAAACTCCTTTATCAGAGGTGCCATTTTTATCGCTTCCGGTCTAGTACCAAATATAATAAGGTTTTTGCTCATCTATTAAAACTTCATTTGACGAGCTCGACCCCGTCTCAATAACAAAGATTATGGTAATTTTATGTAATCTCTACGCTCTTTCAAGTAAACGGCCACGAAGATACGTTTTTTGAATTGTTCCAAACAAACACATGCGCCTTATAACAAATACGAGTAGTCAGAAAAGCTTAAGCAGTACTAAAGCCTCGCATCCACCAAAGAACGGTCCAAACAAGCCTTCGTATCGAAGATCACCCCGTTATTGCGCTTGATCCGCTCGTAATCAAATTTCAAAAACTCATTGTGTGCTACCGCGACGATCACCGCGTCATAAATAACCTGCTCATCCATAATGCCAATCACTTCCAGATCGTATTCAGCTTTAACTTCATCCGCGTTCGCCCAAGGGTCATAAACATCCACATCCAAACCGAAACTCACCAGCTCATGATAAATATCGACCGCGCGCGTATTGCGGACGTCGGGACAATTTTCTTTAAACGTAATCCCCATGATCAGGGCCTTAGCTCCCTTAATTTTATGATCCTTCTGAATCATCAGCTTCACCACCTTGTCCGCAACAAAAGACCCCATATTGTCGTTTACCCGGCGTCCGGAAAGAATCACCTGAGGATGGTAACCCAGTTCCTGCGCTTTGTGAGCAAGATAATAAGGATCAACGCCAATGCAATGCCCTCCCACCAGACCCGGCTTGTATTTGAGAAAATTCCATTTGGTCGCAGCCGCCTCGATCACATCATTGGTGTCGATACCAATGCGATCAAAAATCAGGGAAAGTTCATTAACGAAGGAAATGTTCACATCCCGCTGAGCATTTTCGATGGCTTTTGAAGCTTCGGCAACCTTAATTGACGGCGCCTTATGTGTACCTGCCCGGATAATGGACCGGTACAAATCATCTACCCTGTCCGCAATTTCCGGAGTAGACCCCGAGGTCACCTTTTTGATACTCGTAAGGGTATTGATCTTATCTCCCGGACTGATCCGTTCCGGAGAATAGCCGACGAAAAAATCAACATTTAAGGTTAAACCCGATACCTTTTCCAACAAAGGAACACAAACTTCTTCTGTACAGCCCGGATAAACGGTCGATTCATAGATCACCAGATCTCCCTTCTTCAAAATCGCTCCCAGCATTTCGGAAGCCTTGCTGAGCGGTTTCAGATCCGGCGCTTTGAACTGATCAATCGGTGTCGGAACGGTGACGATATAAGTATTGTACGCCTTCAGATCTTCCTGATCAGATGAAAAAGTCAAACCGATATTTTCACCCTTTTCCTTTAAGCGGGTTACCCCCGTCAGTACCCGAAGATCGGTTTCTTGCGTTCGGTCTTTTGACTGCTTCAATTCATCAATTCTCCCGATGTTGATATCAAAGCCCAGAACATCGTATTTTTTCGCAAACTCTACAGCAAGCGGGAGGCCGACATAACCGAGGCCTATGACGGCTATAGCTGCCTGCTCAACAGCTTCGTAAGGGGTATTTTCTTGTTCCATTCGTATGGGATCTATAATCCTGCTATCCTGACCAAATAACGTCTTTCCAACACGCCTTCACGCGTTTGCTTATTAACAAAAGCAGGCTTCACTTTCGTTACATGATAATGCTTAAATTCAGCCAACTCGTCGATACGATAACCAAGCTGATGCAATTCCTCCAATTGCGCACCGTCTACCAGAACGGCCTGGCCATCTTTTGTAGCCGGGGCTTTCTTCCACTCTTCCCAATTGACGTAATCTACAGGCTTATTGCTGTAAAAGTCAAAGGTGTACCGGGTATCATCGCTCAGCATCACCAGGCCTCTATTTAAGCCAGTTTGTTCATCAAGCGCACGCGCAGCATACATACCAGCCTGGTATTTTAATAAACCCGGATAAAGCAGCGCACCGTAAACCAGTCCGATGAACAAACCCGTTCCGTATAAAAATAATATTGAACCGTTCAGATAAGCTTTACCAACGCCATACCAGAGCGTACCTCCGAGCAGCAGAATCAACGTATAAACCCACCAGTAACCCTGCCCGAAGAACAGCAAAACAATGCCTGCCAGGGCGAGGAGAAGCAGCCACCCAATCAGCGACTGAACCCGGATAAAGGGCCGCTGCTTCTCCCAGCTTTCCGACACGCTAGCCAGGAACTGTGCGGTCAGCACCGCCATAAAAGGAAACACGATGTTCAGGTAATGCGGAAGCTGAAAACGGGAGGCCGAAAACAGCAAAAAGGCAAATAAGGCTGTGCCCCAGCTTACCGCATCAACCGGCATATTTTTCCGCCGGAATATAGCGTAACCAACTGCCCAAAACAAGCCAACCGACCAGGGAAGAAAAGCCCAAAGCGTCGTGTGGATGAAAAAGAACGGGTCCCCTTTGCCCTGGATAGGTCCACTATTGAAGAACCGACCGAATTGACTGTCCCAAAAGAAAAATCGTACGCCGGAAACACCCTGCTCCCCAAAGACTGTAAGCTCCGGATGCAGATCGAACTGCACGTAAACGCTATACACTTCCGGCAAGGAAAAAATTAAGGTCAGCAGCAAAGCCAGCCACCAACGGTAATTCAGGAATTGCCGGAAGTCCCGCTTCAGCAGCCAAAGAATGACAAACCCGGAACCGATGATCAGTACAACGAAAATCCCCTTTGTCATCACCGCGGCAGCTGTCCATAAACTGGCCCAGACCACTTGCCATAAAGAACCCGATCGGTAAACTCTCAT
>JBMDWN010000200.1:0-6345 GCA_048595275.1 Olivibacter sp.
CTCCGTCGCCGCTGTAATACAGATTTAATGATGGCGACTGGATGTAAAAAGATACCCACAAACTCTTTCCCCGCGTCAATAATCTTCCGGATACGTGGTGCGTGCTTTCAGGATAAATAGTGACTTCCGGGCTTACGACAATGGTGTCACCCCAATCCTTTTCAACAATCTGATTTTCTGTGTAGCCCCACCGTTCGTAGTGGGCGCCTGCCCCCAAACCGCAGATGACCGACTTTACTTTGGGTTGAAGGGCTTTAGCTGTTTCGTAATCGAGATGATCATAATGATCGTGGGAAAGTAACATGCAATCTATATCGGGCATATCATCAACCGAATAAATGTTACTGCCTTTGAACGCCTTTACACCACCGGGGAGTGGCGATGCGCTGTTCGAAAATATAGGATCGACCAGAATTTTAACACCGTTCAGCTGCAGGAAAAAGGAGGAATGGCCAAACCAGACCATAACATTGCTGTCCGGATGAATGTCTTTTAAATTAGTTCTTACGCCTGGCAAAGAATCGACCGGTGCAGCATCCGGACTTCTTTTTGTCAGCGCTTCCCACATGACTTTAACCAGGGAGTAGCCTTCTCCAAACTCAGGCTTTTCCGTTAGATTCCTGAACTTTCCATCCCTGTAGTTCGGCGATTGCTCAACGATTTCCAGCCTTCTGCCTTCAGGTAAGGCCCCAAATTTAGGTTTTCTCAGATAAAAGCATCCGGCAACTGTAATGGCCAGGATGGGTATCAGAATGAAGAGCACTGTCCTTCTAACCAACTTTGTATACCTTTTCAATATTCAATAATAAGGTTTTTAATTTCTTCTATGCAAATTGCAGGGTAAAAAGGCTGCTCCAATAATTTGAAGCAGCCTTCCTTTCTTCATAAAGCTACCATGGATAAACGGTTTGATCCGGTCCTGTGAAGTTTCCGGAAGTTATCTCTTCATCCAATGCCACCCTAATAGGCTCCTTCGACCCCTCTTCTACCGTATCAGTGCCCTGGAAATTATTCAAAGCCGTCGCGGTAAAGCCCGGACTTACGGCATTGACTCTAACCTTACCTTCCAGCTCGATCGCCAGTGAAACGGTAATGGCATTCATCGCAGACTTGGAAGCAGCATATACGGCATCGAAACCTTTTCTGAAAGGATTGGATGGATCCATATTTAATGTCAGAGAACCAAGGCCGCTGGATACATTCACAATTCTCGGGGCCGGTGCTTCATGTAATAAAGGCAGAAAGGCTTGTGTAACGGCAACGACACCAAAAACATTAGTCTCCCACACCGTTCGCATTTCATCTATAGACACTACACTTGGCATCTGTCTCGCAAGGACTTCCATTACATTGCCGTTGGCATGGCCTACGTTTGATATGGCAGCGTTGTTCACCAGCAGGTCCAACCGACCATGTTCTTTTCGAATTTCTTCTGCCGCTTGTTGGACGGAGTCATGTTCTGTCACATCGATAAAGATCGATTTTACCTGCCCACCAAGGCTTTTAGCAGCCGCTTTTCCCTTATCCGCATTCCTTGCACCTAAATAAACTGTATAATTGTTCTCTGCCAAAGCTTTGGCAATTTGATAGCCGATACCGGTATTTGCACCGGTCACCAGCGCGATTAAATTTTTCTCTGCTTGCATAATTTGTTGTTTTAAATTTATTTAATCAAAAGTCCGTATCTGCGCGTAGGTCTTTGTAGTGAAATTGCGGAGTCTTGTAGCCAAATTGCTCATAGTAAATATTTATTCCCGCCCTTTTTCCAAACCATTGATATGAAATTCCTATTTTCGGTTTAATCAAATAGCAACTTGAAGCATCTACGATCAGTAACCATCCTGTGCCTGTTAATCGGACTTAGCCTTATTGTGACCGGTCAGCAACATGCGGAATCTGCGCGAGCCGCAGATTCCGTAGCCCATGGTGATAGCTTGCTCAAGGCGGGGAAGACGGAAGCTGCTTTGCAGGTATTCCAGGCGCTGCTGGAAGAACGTACCGTGGACGGATTAAACAAAAAACGGCGGTCCCAAGTTTTACTTGGCATGGCCAGGGCAAACCACATGTCTGGCAGACTGGATGACGCGTTGGAAAGTTACTATCAGAGCCTGGAAGAAGCCGGAACGCAGTTTCCCGACCAAGCCGCAGACGCGTGCATGGGTATTGGCATTGTTTCTTCTCAAACCGGAGACTATCAGAATGCCATTACTTTTTTGTCAAGGGCGGAACAAAGCTGGAAAAAACGGGATATCAGACGTTTACAGATACTAATTAATACGGCTAACGTGTACCTGGATGCAGATAGCCTGAACCAGGTTGAACCCTTGTATAAAGAAGCGCTTGATCTCGCCGGTGAAATAAGAGCTCCGGCGGCCAAAGCATCCATCCTGACCAACCTCAGCAATTATTCTATCAAGCGAGCATCGTGGGATGCCAGTAAGGAATATGCTGAACGAAGCCTGCAATTAAGAGATAGTCTCAGAATGCCGCAACATGTAAAGACGATGAATAACCTGGCTTATTCTGAAGTCAGACGCGGTCACCTGAGCGAAGGGATTTTGCTTTACGAACGTGCCCTCCCCCTGGCCAATCTGGAAGAGCGAAAGCAATTGTTGTGGAATCTAAAAGAAGCCATGATGCTCTCCGGTCGGCCGAACGAGGCATTGACTTATTTTGAGTCCTTTACGGAAACCAGCGATTCCCTTAACCGCATGGCTTATGACCAAAAGGTTTCGGAGCTTCAGGAGCTATACAGAGCCAAAGAAAGTCAGTTAAAAATTGCAGAGCTGGAGCGGACAGCAAAAGAAAAAAACCAACGCATCCTGGTGATTGTAAGCTTATCGCTGTTGAGCTTAGTCTCCCTCGGCTACATTGCTTACCTGCGATTCAAAAGCTTCAAAAGCCGAAAGGAAATCGAACAGGCTAAAACACAGGATAAATTATTCCGTGCGCAGCTTAATCCACATTTCATTTTCAACGCCTTGCAAAATGTACAGCATTATATTTTCAATGCTGAAAAAGAGGCTTCCATGAGTTATCTAAAGAGTTTTTCCATGCTTATCCGGACATTACTTCAACATTCTGCATCGGAATGGGTTGCACTGGACGAGGAGCTTGAAATGCTGAACCATTACCTAATATTACTCCGGGAAGACGCAAAAAACGCCTTTAATTACCGAATACAAGTAGCGCCGGACCTGGAAACAGATTCCATTATGATTCCGCCTTTTCTCATTCAGCCTTTCGTCGAAAACGCCGTCAAACACGGGATTCGGTCTGTGACAGACGGATTCGTGACGCTAGCGCTTAGCCGATCGGCAAACACGCTAGTCATCGAAATTAAGGATAATGGTGTCGGACAACGGGTCGCGGACCTGCCGGGGGCAGACAGCTTAACCAAGTCAATGGGTATTGGCCTGATCACGGAACGCGTCCGCAGCATTAACCTGCAACACAAGGGCCTGATTGATCTGAGCATTCAGACCGGTCGGGAAGAGGTTCCATTTCCCGGTTTTTCAGTTAATTTGCGAATCAAACTTTTGGAAGAGTTAACATGGATCGAATCCTGACGCAACAAGCGAAACCGGTAAGCTGCCTGCTTTTGGAAGATGATATCCGCACGTCGGAAATGATTCGAAAGATCCTGACTGACCGATTTCCGCAACTTGAAGTGTTTCATGCGGGATCCCTGGCAGCGGCAGATCAATACATCTCAGAATTCGCGGTGGATATGATGATTCTTGATGTTAATCTGCCAGACGGAAATTCGTTGGATTGGCTGGCGCAACGCTTCGATCCGAAGACACATGCTTTCAGAGTTGTTTTCCTGACCGCCTTTTCCGAGTTCGCCATCCGGGCTTTTAAATTCAACGCGATCGACTTTGTACTCAAACCGCTGCTGGCTGAAGATCTTTGTCAGGCCGTAGAAAAAGCCCTTGAGCAACTGGATCAGCAGAGTGAATTGCTGGAAATGCAGCTCGCTTTTCAGAATTTGAAGGAGGTCCGAAAAGAGCTTAAGCAGATTGTGCTCAGAACATCGGATGCGATACACGTTGTTCGCTTGAAAGATATTCTATTTGCTTCGGCGGACGATAATTATTGCCAATTCAGATTACTAAACGAAGAGCTGCTGCTGATAGCTAAGCCGCTGAAATATTTCGACGAAAGATTGGAGGGAACCGGTTTTTTACGCATCCATCAATCATACCTGGTTAATACCGCCTACGTAAGAACCTTTAAAAAGAAGTCTATGCTTGTACGTTTGGATAACGGCGTTGAACTGCCCGTCTCCCATCGAGGCAAGCAGTTAATCTCAGATTATTTCTCTAAAATCTCTGAAATTCCGGGCGAATTCTAACTTATTTCAGACGAATTCTAAAGAACAGGGTGAACCATTCAGGCACCCGGCTGATTTATCTATTTTAGCAGGTATGAAACTTAACATCTCCCTCCTCTCCCTGTTATTTGTACTTACCGCGACGACCATGTCCTATGCGCAGGTTTTTAAAAAGCTACAGAAAAAACTGGAAAACCATGCGGAAGGTAAGGTTGATGAAATCCTTAACGGGAAGAATAAAAACCAGAATCCGGGCCCTGGCCAAAACCCCGAAAATAGTAGTCCCCTACCCATACCCACGGAACTGGTCGGCGAACCTTTCCGCGCAGGTACTAGCCTGATCTTCGAAGACGACATAAATCTCGAACAGCCCGGACATATGGCTTCTAACTGGCAAACAAATAGTACCGGGAATGTGGTGTCCGTGCCAGGTGCACCGGGACAATGGCTGCAATTGGCAAAGGGAGCCTCCTATCAACTGGATTCACTGTTGATGCTGCCTGGCAAATTCACCGTAGAATTTGATCTGCTCACCAGAAGCCAGACGGCCCAAGATCTGCGGGACATCACCTTTGGCTTTAGCAAAACGAACAGCACCAGGAATTATATTTACGGAGTTGCCAATGAGACAAACGTTGCAACGAAATTAATGTTCTATTACGAAAGCGTTCGGACAAAAAGCAACAACAACGGCAACGAATCCAGGCTTGAATACCCCCTGAGCAATTATGCCAATGCCATCATTCATGTCGGCATAGAAGTGAATGATCAGCACATGAAGGTATTTCTGGATGACGCAAAGATTCTGGACGCCCTTATTTTCAATCCCAGGGTTCCGAAACATTTTTTCATTTCAACGGATAACAGCTCCAGAAACAACGCAAGTGTGTATTTATCCAACTTTAACATCAAAGGCTTCTGAATTAGCAGGATATTGGTACATTTATAGGCACATAATACAGATCAATGTCTATAAACTACCGCAGGCTTTTAAGCCTGGCAATTATTATGATCATGACCTTACCGGTGTTAGCTCAAAAATCCATGAAGCTGGCGATCGCCGGACTTAGCCACGGTCATGTCGACTGGATCTTCAACCGGAAAGATAAAAAGGATGTAGAGCTTGTTGGGATTTATGAGACCAATCCGGAACTCATTGAGCGCTACGCTAAACGCTATTCCCTGGACAGGTCATTATTTTTCAATGATCTGGGACAGATGCTGGATAAAGTCAAACCCGAAGCTGTTTCTGCCTTCGGCGCCATAAGCGAACACGTGGATGTAGTCAGAGCCTGTGCGCCTAGAAAGGTTCATGTCATGGTGGAAAAGCCGCTGGCCACGACGGTGGCGGATGCAAAAGAAATGGAGCAGCTGGCAAGGAAGCATAACATTCACGTCCTCACGAATTTTGAAACGTCCTGGTACGAAAGCAATCAGCAGATCAAAAAGCTACTTCAGGAAGGTCAGCTAGGGGAAGTCAGGAAAGTCATGGTGAACGACGGTCATCAAGGTCCGAAGGAAATCGGTGTCAGTAAAGAGTTTTTTGCAATCCTGACGGATCCTGCTAAGAATGGCGCGGGGGCATTGGTTGATTTCGGATGCTACGGAGCAAATTTGATGACCTGGCTGATGAATGGCGAGCGCCCCTTGTCGGTCACCGCTGTCGTCCAGCAAAACAAACCGGAAATCTATCCGGAGGTCGATGACGAAGCCTCCATCATTCTTCAGTACCCTAAAGCGCAATGCATCATCCAGGGATCCTGGAACTGGACGTTCTCCAGGAAGGATATGGAAGTCTACGGCACGAAGGGCTACGCCATTGCGGCCGATACTAAAACCCTCCACCTCCGCTTGCAGGAAAGCAAGCCGGAAGAGACGCGAAAACTAGACAATCGTCCGGCTCCCTTCAACGACCCCTTTTCCGTGCTGGCTGCAGCAGTCAACGGCTCGCTAAGCCGGGAGGAAGCGGAACTTTACGAATTGCCCATCAACACCGTTGCCGTTGAAAT
>JBMDWN010000201.1:0-4324 GCA_048595275.1 Olivibacter sp.
CGTTCAGGGCAGCAAACTCCTGCGCGTCGGCATTGGCAGTCCTCACCCTGGCCTGCAACAGCACCCGGGAGTCAATTTCATAATCCCCGTCGAAAAGACGATCAAGCGCTTCATGAATTTTATCCTTATTGATGCCCGCCAGGAAGCCCAGGCGACCAAAATTAACGCCGGCCAGCGGAATGCCGCTGTTGCCCACAATAGAAGCGGCCGTCAACATCGTTCCGTCCCCTCCCAGGCTTAACAGAAAAGGAATATTTTCCGGAAGATCTTCGTGGCGTTCAAAGGTTTTAATCGAATGGTTAAAGGAAATTTTTTCTTCCAGGAATCCGTAGAACGTACTGTAGACCCAAACCTCTGCTTTACGCTTATCCAAAAAATTGAAAATTTCCTGTACGTACTGAAAAACTGAATCTTGAAATTCCCTTCCGTATATGGCAACCCGTGTCATTACAAATAAATTAGAGATCCAGATAGTTCATCAGTTGATCGTAGCGATTGCGGGTAGTGTCGTAGCTTCGGGAGTCGTTATACGTGGCTTTAACCACATAGTCATGCCGCATGAACGAGGCGATAACAGAAGAGATATCGGTTCGATTAAGCTTCAGGGTGACCTCAAGGCGTGTTGAATCCGGGAAATTGCGTACGGCTGAACTCATAATCTGCGTATTATCTGCCTCAACCAGCTGGGCCAGATGCGCAAGAGAATTGTCCCGGTTTCCGATTTCAAGAACAACGATGCCACCCTGTTCGTCCGTAAGAATGCTTTCGGAAAGTGCGTTCAACAATTGTTTATGGCAAATAACTCCAACGAATTGCTGTTGCTCATCTACCACGGGTAAGAGGTCGAGCTGATGTACATGAAAGAGTCGTAAAGCATCGTAAATGTGCTGGTTTTCGTAAATGAAAATCAGATGCAGACTGTGGTGAGCGACAGGAAGTTTAAGGGCATCTTCATCCATTTCTTCCAGTAAGTCGGATTCAAGGACCAAACCCATATAAGTATGCTGGTCTACTACCGGAAGCTGGGCGACCTTAAACTCGGCCATGCGGTCCAGCAACTGCTGGAGCGTATCGTCCGGTTGTGCGGGAAAATAACTCTCGTTGATAATATCGCCTGCTGTCATTGTTTCAAGTGATTCCTGTATTTGTTTCAAAAACTAAGCCAGTTCCTCCCTATCTCCACCTGGGCAGCGGTGCATTCACTATCCTTTCAAAGAATCCAGGTAGATGCGGAGCTGCTCATTAAAAAACGCAGGCTGCTCCATCATAGGCGCGTGACCGCATTCATCAACCCAGCTTAAGGTTGCATTGGGTAACTTCTCCTTAAATTCTTCGGCCACATCCGGAGGGGTGATTTTATCGTTCTTTCCCCAGATCAGGCCTACCGGAATGTGGATGTTCGGCAATTCCTTTGCCATATTGTGGCGAATAGCGGATTTAGCCATCGCAATAGTTTTAATTACCCGTTCCTTATTATTCACGGTTGCAAAAACTTCATCTACCAGTTCTTTCGTGGCCGTTTTCGGATCATAAAAGGTAAATTCTACCCGCTCTTTGATAAAGTCGTAACTTTCACGGCGTGGAAACGATCCTCCGAAAGAGTTCTCATAAAGACCGGAGCTTCCGGCAAGCACAAGCGCTTTCACCTTATCCTGATGGCCCACCACATACATCAGCGCAACATGACCTCCCAGAGAGTTACCGATAACGATAAACTGATTGAGCTGCATATGCTCGACAAACTTTTCGAGCCATTTGGACAAGCTTTTTACGCCTGTGGAAATGATCGGCATTTCATAAATCGGCAGCATCGGAATGATCACCCGGTAATGAGGTTTAAATTTTTCTATAGTATCTTCCCAATTGCTTAAAGCGCCCATCAAACCGTGAAGCAACAGAAGTACCTCGCCTTCCCCTTCATCAATATATTTGAATCCTTTATCTTCTTTTATGGTATACTCCATCGACTCTCTTAAAAATGAAAATAATCTTTGCGCTTTCCGTTATTGGACATGCAAACCTAGAATAAAAAAACCGAAAATATTATAATTTTTTGAAAGGCTATTGTAAAATCGATTTTACAACTTCCGACAGTGCTTTACCGTCTGCCTTTCCACTTAATTGCTTATTGGCAGCAGCCATAACCTTGCCCATGTCTTTCATGCCCGTGGCTCCCTGTTCTGTTACGATCTGCTGAACCGCAGCAACCAACTCTTCCCTGCTCAACTGTTTCGGCAGGTAGGATTCTATAACCTCCATTTCTTCCACTTCAATCTGATAGAGGTCGTCTCTCTTCTGCTGCTGATAAATATCGGCCGATTCCTTCCGCTGTTTCACCAGTTTTTGCAGCACTTTGATTTCGGCCTCTTCACCAACCGATTCTGAAGCACCTTTTTCCGTCTTAGCCAGCAAGAGGGCCGCTTTTATAGCCCGTAATCCGCGAAGACGTCCTTCCTGTTTAGCCAGCATCGCGGCCTTAATATCCTGATTAATCTGATCTGTTAATGCCATTTCAAAATATCTCTTTTATTTTTTATATAACCGGTATCTTAATTCCGACGGAACTGCGTTCCGGATGCCTGTGCCGTAGGCATCAGCAATAAGTCATCTACATTCACATGCGCGGGCCTTGAGGCAACGAACCAAACGGCTTCCGCCACATCTTCTGCGCTTAAAGGCGTAAAGCCTTCATATACTTTCTTGGCCCGTTCCAGATCTCCTTTAAAACGGACGATGGAAAATTCAGTTTCCACTGCGCCGGGATCTACGCTGCTCACTTTTATGCCATCGGCCAGTAAATCGATCCGCATCGCCTTGGTCAATGCGTCAACAGCATGTTTAGTAGCACAATACACATTCCCGTTCGGATACACCTCTTTGCCTGCGATGGATCCGATATTGATGATGTGTCCCTTTTTGCGTTTCACCATTTCCGGCAGCACCTTACGGCTCACATAGAGCAGTCCTTTAACATTCGTATCGATCATCCGGTTCCAGTCCGAGGTATTACCCTGCTGGATCGGATCCAGCCCCTGGCTCAGGCCAGCGTTATTAATCAGCACGTCAATCTCTTTCCACTCGTCCGGGAGGGCGTCCCAGGCCTGTTCCAGAATGTGTTCATCCTGCACATCCAGGCCTACGGTGTGTATACGTACTCCGTAAAGCTGCTGGAGTTCAGTGGCCATTTTGTGCAGACGGTCCACCCGCCTGGAAGCGAGCAGGAGGTTATAGCCTTCGCGCGCAAATACGGCGGCGCAGGCGTAACCGATGCCTGAACTTGCGCCTGTAATAAAGACCGTCTTTTTATCCATTTCGTTCTCTGCGGGATTTCATTGCCCGACTATTTTTCACCAACGTAAATCGTACATATTCCAAAGGTCTGCGGATAGGCCTTCGCTTTTCCGAAACCAGCATTTCTCATCAAAGCGGTAAAAGCGTTTCCGTCCGGAAATGCCGCAATGGATTCCGGAAGATAGCTATATGCCCGGGCGTCTTTCGAAAACAGCCTGCCAAAAAAAGGCATCAGGGTATTCGAGTAAAGCTGATAAAGCTGTTTTACCGGGAATGTCCTGGGGTTGGAGAACTCCAGGATGATCACCCGGCCGCCGGGCCTCAACACCCGGCACATCGATGCTAATCCCTTTTCCAGGTTTTCAAAGTTACGCACACCAAAAGCAACGGTCACGGCATCAAAACTATTGTCGTCAAAGGGCAATTGTTCAGAGTCGCCCAACCTGACGTCAAACTGCTCCGTAAGCTGTCGCTGTTGTATTTTACGCCGGGCAACAGACAGCATACCTTCAGAAATATCCACACCCGTCACCCGCTTCGGGTTCAGTCGCCTTATCGCTTCAAAGGCAAAATCGCCCGTTCCTGTAGCAACGTCCAGCATCGTGTCCGGCCTTGCGTCACGCAGAAAGCGAATGGCTTTCCGGCGCCAGAAAAAATCGATTCCGAAAGATAGGAAATGATTCAGGAAATCGTATTTCGGGGAAATGCTGTCGAACATATGGGCGACCTGCTCTTTTTTGCCGGATTGCACGTGCCCATAGGGCGTGACGGTTTTTGACATAGGACAAACTTATATAAATTGCCCTTTAAATGCAAGCAAAGGGTTTTTCTGAAATGATGCGTACCTTTGTGATATGATCATTAAAAGCGCGGAGTTTATTTGCAGCAATACAAAGGTTGATCTTTTGCCGGCACCGGCCCTGCCGGAATATGCTTTTATCGGCCGGTCCAACGTCGGGAAATCATCCCTGATCAATATGCTCACCAACCATAAAGGTCTGGCGAAAACTTCCCAGACGCCTGGAAAAACACA
>JBMDWN010000202.1:0-45509 GCA_048595275.1 Olivibacter sp.
CAGTATCGATTTCGATCCGGTACACGGACTAAGTCTGCGCGTACTGGACATTGATCCCGCCTATTCACTTGGTGAACTCAGCAGGGAGAAGCTGGAAAGCATTGATCAGTTGCGGCGGGAGGGAAACTTCGACCGGAACCGAGACTTGCAGCTCGCCTTGCTGCCCAAGCGGCTGGCCATCATTTCGGTAGAAACCAGTAAAGGCCTGGCGGATCTCCTGAAAATACTCCGGAATAATGAATTTGCTTATCGCTTTGAAGAAACGCTTTTTCCGGCACTTCTGCAGGGCGACAAGGCCGTGTTGTCAATACAGGAACAGTTGAAAGTCATCCATTCCAGAAAGGAAGACTTTGACGCGGTGCTGATCGTACGTGGTGGCGGCGGCGATATTGGCCTGAGCGCCTACAATAACCTACACCTTGCCCGGGCTATTGCAACCTTTCCCTTGCCGGTGCTGACGGGCATCGGGCATGCCACAAACGAAACGGTTTCTGAAATGGTAGCCTTCAAGAATGCGATCACGCCGAGTGAACTGGCTGATTTCCTGATACAGCGTTTTCACGATGTAGCCAGACCACTTGCACATGCTGAAGCCTTGATTCGCCAGTATTCCCGATCGGTTCTGGCTGCCGGTAAATCGGATATGCGGCAGCTTTCCCGACTCCTGATCAGCGCCACTAAATCGCTTCAGTCGGGCTCGGAAGCCGACATGAAGCACGCCGGCAGTCGCCTTTTTCAGGGACTGCGCTTTAGGATACTTGGCGAAGAGGAAAAGATCGGCCACCTTCGCCGGATCTTGCCCCGCAAAAGCGATTTATTCCTTCAGAAGCAGGCCCTGCTGACAACGGCTTCTTCATCGCTGTTACAGCGGGCCACACAAATGCTGTTTACCCGGCAGAAGGGACAGATTGAAACGGAAGAAAGGCAGGTGCATTTACTGGATCCCGCCCGGGTACTGCAGAGGGGCTACAGCATGACGCTGAAAGATGGTCACATCATTCAGGACGCGGAGGAAGTAAGAGCAGGGGAGGAGATACAGACCGTATTTTACAAGGGAAGCCTGACCAGCGTGGTAAAATCAAAGGGAAAGCCCTAAGTGGAATTATATTAGGAATAGTAATCAGATAATTATGGCAGAATCAATAAGTTACACCGAGGCCTTCGAAGAGTTGCAAACTATTGTTGAAGAAATTGAAGGAGGCGAAATATCCGTCGATACCTTGTCTGAAAAGGTCAAAAGAGCAGCCTTGCTCATTAAGGTTTGCAAAAGTAAACTAAGCGATACGGAAAAAAACGTCAATCAGATATTAGCTAACATTGATGAAGATGAAGAACCGGAAAAGGAAAATGAGCAATAAATATCTTCTGTTTTTTATTTGGATGTTCTCCGGTGTAGCGGCCTGCGCCTCGGTCGAAAAGGACGAACCAAGCCTTGAAAAGGCTTTACTCTGGGAAGTGTCGGGGGGCGATTTACAAGCCCCGTCCTACATTTATGGAACCTTCCATTTGTTGTGCAAGGATCAGCTTGACTTTACTGAACTGATTGCCGAAAAACTCGATAGGTGTAAGCGGCTTGTGCTGGAAATCGATATCAGTCAGCCCGAACTACCGGTAAAAATGTTGTCGGCCATGCAGATGAAGGATGGGAAGACCCTTAGTGATCTTTATGATTCAGCTACTTATCAGCAGGTTGACGACTCGCTTAAGAAATACGGCAAAACGAACCTGGCTATGGTGGAACAAATGAAGCCTATCATGCTTCAATCTTTTTTAATGATGGGCTTGATAGATTGTGACATAGCCAGCTGGGAAATGGAATTGATCGCAAGGGCCAAAGACAAGGATATGGAGATTGGTGAGCTGGAAACAATAGATGATCAGGCGAGTGTCTTTGATTCCATTCCTTATGCTTTACAAGCAGATCAATTAGCCGCTATGATGATGAATACGGACAGTACCCGCCAAACCTTATCAACGATGATTACGCTCTATCAACATCAGGATATAGAGGCTCTTTACCGTGGTATTTCAGATGATCCATCTCTAAAGCCCTATCAGCATCTTCTGCTGGACAACAGAAACCGGAACTGGATTCCGAAGATTGTTGCCATGGCGTCTGAAGAGCCTGTGTTTTTCGCTGTTGGTGCCGGGCATCTCGGGGGAGAGAAGGGCTTAATCACTTTATTACGAAAGGAAGGCTATCAGGTCAAACCCGTTTTAAAGAGATAGCGTCGGCACAACATAAAAAAAGGGTGGAATTTCCGAAAATTCCACCCTTTTTTTATGTTATCAAGCAACCGCCTTAGTTCGCCGTAAAGGCAATCGATCCGAGTTGTCTGGGCGATTTATCCGGTCCTACAGCGATAATGTTATCGAAGATTACCCTCGCGCCGGGGCCGATGCTGTTCAACGCCGACTTCATGGCGGAGCTGAGCGAATTGCCACTGGTAGAAAGAACGACCGCATCTGCGCGGGGTTTTGCGATGATCAGCGTAAACTTCGTGATGGAGAATTTGGCATCGAAATCAAAATTTTCGAGGTTCGCGAAGACGGCATTCTGGGCTTTCAGGGCCACAGAGCTCATCGTACCCCCGGACTTTCCTGCGAACCGGGCAACCGGATCCGGAATTCTCTTGATCCGGAAATCCGTGGTGCTCAGGGTCTGGACCTTGCCCGGAGCTACTTCCGCAGATACTGAAATCTTTGAAGTGCCCGGCGTTGATACTCTGGCTACGTATTTACCTCCGGAACCGCTTAAGCTTCCGCTGCTCATGCTGACCTTAATCTTGTCTGCCGGAGTTCCGGGTGCGGAAACGGATAAGGGATTATCTACACCGATGTACAAAACATTCATTTTGTCGGGGGAGACGACCGCCGATGGTCGTGCCACTTGGTACTGCTGTTCCGGTGTCTGGTATTCTTTGATGGTGCCATCCGTCTGTTTAACCTTGATAGTTCCTCTCCAGGTAAAGGTTCCCTCCCGGTCGGTCGGCACGCTGTAAGTACCTTTTCCGTCCGCCACCTGGAGAGTGCTTCCGTTAACGGAGATCTCCGGATCCGATTTTGAATCGTAAGCCGTCAGAAAGACTTCAGCGGAGTAGGGCTGTCCCTGAATCAGATAGGAACTTGGTGCCACGGCCACCGCAGCGAACTGATCCAGGTTGACCACCGCCTGATCCATTTTTCCCAGAATACGCTTCACCATATCGGACTCTGCATTCTGGGCATCCGTCTGAATTTTCGTCAGAATGGTCATCGCTGCGGTCAGTGGAGTTCCGTCGCCGAAGTTAATCTCTTCCCAACGTCTTTTCCCGTTCACGCTGCGCTCCGGATCATTGGCCTCCAGGGAAAACGTTACCGCATTACGGTCGTTTTCATCCAATAGACTGAGTAATTTTTCGCGGGTTTCGTTTATTTTGTTTTTTAGTTCTTCTCCCTTTTTCTGGTTGATCATCATGCCTGGCGCAATGTCCGCGTTATCACGCTGAACCAGGTCGCCGGTATCTTCGTCGTAGCCGCCACCGCGCTCTTCAAACTCCTTCTTGAGTGAATTGATGTGGTTATTCAGATCCGCGACAATAGACCTTGCCTGTTTCGCTTTTTCGTAAATCGGTCTTGCACGTTCAGGCTCTTCCTTAAGTTTGGTGTTTTCAAAGGATGTGAAGAGCTGCTCGACGGAGGTATTGACGTTCGAACGGGAAGTCTCCAGACTGTCGTTTATATTTTTGAAAGCATCTAATATCGTGTCAGATACATTTAAGGCAAGCATCGCAAGTAGTACCAGATACATGATACCAATCATCCGCTGCCTCGGGGTTTCTCTTCCTAAAGCCATTAATTAATGATTAAATTTTGTGGTACCTGTATATGACTACATCCGGGGCTGATTCATCGCGTTAAGCATATTGCCGTAAACCGAATTCAGCGCGGCGAGATTCTTCGCTAGCTTGTTCACTTCGTCTTTAAAGGATTTTGAATCTTCCAGCGAATCGTTGAAGTTCTGCATAGTGGAACTCAGGTGCTCATAGAAATGACTCATGGACTGCAGATGAGCTCCGGATTCACGCAGCTCCCGTTCATACATAACATTCAGGGCGCTGAGGTTTTCTGTAAGCTGTTGCACCTGTTTATGATAACCCTCTGTATTCGCATTCTGCGAAGACATGGATACCAGGTTCTGAGAAGCCCGTTCAAATACGCTGCCCAGCTCGTCAAATTTTGCTGAGGCCTGCTTAAGCTTCTGGGTAAATTCATTCGCCGCAAAGGAGGCATCAGAAATGTTATTGATGGCGGAAACTTTATCGTTAAACGACCGAAGTCCTTTGCCTAAATTCTCCAGCGTTTCCGGACCTACCTGCGCATCTGCAAAGATTTTATCCAGGGCCGCGGTTGTGGATGGACCAGCCGGTGCCGCTACTGTCCTGGCGGAGGTTTTCGGTAAATCACCCTGGTAATCGGGCGATAACTCCGGGTATACTCTTTCCCATGCGGGTTCTTCCTGCGGGGGATTAAAACCCATGATGAAGAATAAGGCCGCTTCCACACCAAGTCCGAGTCCGATCATATAATTAGCCATTGACCCGCCAATGTGCAGAATTTTGAACAAGGCACCTAAAATTACCACACTGGCTCCCCACGAAATTGCTACGTGCAGCCATCTTGAATTATCTTTCTTTTTCATAAGTCGTGTCTGGATATATCTGATTTTCTAAAAGAGCAGGTAAGACACCCCTACTTGTACATTGACGCCGGGTGCTATGTTATTTGGAAAGGACTGCGCACGATCTTCCAGGATCGGCAGCTCAGCAGGATCTTTCTCATGCAGGATGATTTTGGTCGATTCAGTTGGAAAAAAATAGCCGACGTGCGCTGAAAAATTGATGCGGTGAGCAAGTTTTACACCGTTCAGACCCGTACCCAGATATGGACGTGCCCGGCTGAATTCAAACTGGTAATCCAGTGGCTGATCCGGTACGGCGGTCCCTCCCCGGTAACGATTAAGGGTGTTTTCAAAATAATAGCCAAAGCCGCCGGTTACGATCCATTTTCTCGCAATCCAGCTTCCTTTTCCAAATAAAGGCTGCCAGTCCAAAAATGCTGCCGCATTGGATCGATCAACGGAGACCACCTTATTATCGCCCCAGACGACTTTTGTTTTAGGGAAGAAATTTCCCGCGACCCGAAGGCCAAAAGATCCGGAAAGCGGGTAGGCGCCTTCTATGCCTATTCCATGCGTTCCCAACTGAAGACCTACGGCAGGGTAGAAACTGGAATATTCCTTCATTATCTGTGCGCTGGCACGCTTAAAACCTAGCAGTGCAAGGCCAATAAAAAATACAAAAACTGTTTTTCTCATCAAAAACTCACTTAATTCCGCTCCTCAGGTTCCCTCGGGTCTGCTAATTCTTCCGCTTTTACACCCTTCGGGTTCCGCCACAAACGCTCTTTATATTTATTGATTTTATCTTCGATTTCGCCTTCGTTAACCTGTTCCTGATTACCGCTGTCGGAGAACTGACCGGCATCCCGTGGGGAGGATTCACGAATGATTTTGCTGGCGAATTTTCGTTGAACGAACAGATCGTCCATACTCATATCGTACAATTCCCGGTCGGGATCGGACACGTCAACCTGTACCAGCTTATAACGGAGTTGTGGAAAATAAAGCCAAAACGCCGGGGTTGATCCAATGGATTCTCCTAGGTCTTCCGATGCATTCACTTCCATCAGCGGAGCAACCCCAATGATACGGGTTTCGAGTTTACCGCGCTGCTTGTCGTAAAACATATCTTCTTTAATCCGGAATTTGGTGACTTTCTCCGGGTTGAATTCACTCATCGCCATCTGAGCATCGATCTGATTTCCTTCATCATCGAAAATCGGTACCAAAACGCTGTCGGCGAAACGAGCCTCTCCCTCACGCGCCGTAAGCCGTGATTTGAATCCATCATCCTCCGGGTTGTAAGGCGTAAGCTTCCCTTCACGAATTCCTTCCATTACCGCTTCCATAAGGGAGGCGCCCGGAATAGCAAAGATATAGTTCTGCTCATCGCGCAGGTCGATGTCTCTCCAGATGCGTTTGTAAAAACGGATGTTTTTCGGGTCGACTTTAGGAAAGGCAAAAGGCACAGCATCTTTCAGGTTATTGGACTGATAATATCCATCGCTTGTCGGGATAGTATCCTGAAGGATCTCGCCCTGCATGCTGGTGTCGGCACCGGGGTTCGGCGTATTTGTATTCATGTCGGGCTCCTGCACGGAGCGGGTAGACATTGACATGGTGTCCGGATACATTTCCTCCATTTCCTGAGCCAATGCTCCATTCAGCGAAAAAAACGTCAGGCAGCTTATAGTTATGAATATATTTTTCATGTTCTTTTATTCTGATCTGTATCTGCGGGTTTTTAAATGTTCGGTAGGCACCTCAACGGCTGACATCACACAGCGGAAACCGATGTAGGAATGTGCTGCCCCCTGTTCTTCATAGTTTCTGGCATCGCTGTCCAGAAAACCTCCGTTGTCTTTCCAGGACCCCCCTTTAACGACTTTTCGTTTTAGCGCGTAAGAATCTGATTCATCAGCATCGTACAGCAGGACTGGATTCAGGTCGTTTACAAAGGCAATAGCCGATGGACTGTAGGCATCCAATGTCCACTCGGATACGTTACCAGCCATGTTATAAACACCGAAAGCATTCGGAGCGTATGACTTAACCGGCACGGTAAAGGTTGCCCCATCGCGTGAATAAGTTCCCTCACCCTGTTTGAAGTTTACGGCTAGTCTTTGCTTATCTCTCACCTTCCGGTCTTTAATAGTAAGCATGGAGCGGCTCATGGTATCTCTTGGATCGAGCTTACCCTCAGAAGCATATTGCCATTGTGCTTCTGTAGGAAGATTAAACGTCAACTGAAAACCCTTGAGATAGGAATTTTTCTGCAGCCTGGACATAATTTCTTTTCCGCGCCAGTCAGTATACGCCCGCGCCTGTTTCCAGGTCACCCCAACCACCGGATTATGATCGAACGATTCATGATTGAAATAATTCGCGTCCATAGCCGTCAGCTGAGCATTCGGGAAGTCGCGCGACCAGATATCCTCTACCGGCATGACAGCCACGGTGTCCGTCACATATTCACTTCTGTTTGTCCGGTCTGCTTTTAGATAGGTAAAGCGATAATTTAAAACTCCCGGATTCAGACTACGTCGTCCGCCTTCGTAATTCAACATCGGCTGCAGCTTCTCCTGTATTTCAAGGCTATTATTCTGCCACAAAGGAGACATCTTTCTGACGCGCTTCCAGTCAATCGGTCTTTCCGCATCCGCATTGAGTGCAGTGGCTTCTCCTTCCGGCAGAAAAAACTGATCGTCGTTAAGGTAGTCGGTCACGGCTACGGAATCAGCAACCCAGTTTACGAAGGCCCGGTATTCCTTATTGGTAACTTCGGTCTCATCTATAAAAAAAGCACTAAGACTTACATTTCTGCCCACGTCGCTACTATCTTCAGAACTCTTGTAAAAGATCGTTCCTGAGGGAACGTATACCATACCCGGAGGCGCAGGAAGCGTCTTTCCTCTAAATGAAGAAACCTTCGGAGCTTCGTAAAGGCGATTCGATTTGCAGGCACCAAGCATCATGGTGACGGCGAGTGCGCCGCTTGCAGCAAACATATAAACGCTGCGTTTTTTTACTAAGCGGTTTGGATGGGCTCCTTGTAGGATATTCAACATATTTTTAAAATTTATTCATCTTTAATGTACCTATGGACTAAAAAATAAGTCCTTACCTGAATCTGGATCTTATCGCGCGTTTAATGCCGAGCGAAACATACGTTGTTCGATCCTGGTAATTACTATAACTGTTGGTATAACCGTCAATATTATCTCCGAAAGAAATACCCAACTGGAAGTTTAAGTTAACTGCCCAAACGGGACCCGCTAAACTTGTGCCAAAAGGAATGTCGATACCAACATTCACGGGTATGATAGTTGTATAGCTGTAATCTTCTCCTGCAAATACTTCCGGAACATTTTCCGGTTCAACTCCGCCCCGGTAAGCTTCTACGTCTGAGTAGATGAAACCGATCCCCGCCCCGGCGTATAAAAAACTGAGGTAGCTCAGGAAGCTCTTATCCGATAAATATTGCAGTCCGAAATTTTTCCCACGATTCATGAATTGTCCGATGCGAACCTTGACGTTTGCATTGGCAGCCGTATACCGGTTAACCGCGTGCCGCCCCGCCAGGTCATCGCCCCGGAGCGTTCCCATCTGACCCTGTAAACCGACTGATGTATATGGAGTAAGCAGATAATCCAGATCCACATGGCCGGCAAAATCAAAAGGCTTGTTTCGCAAATCACCGTAAACCTGAGTTGCTCCCGCGCCCACTCCAACACTAAATGGGGCGGCAAACTGTCCAAAACTAATTAAAGGCAAAAATAAACAGGAAAACAAAAAAAAGAATCGTGATGATCTTAACATAAAGTATATGCTTAATTAATATTGACAGGAAAAAGTTGTATCATTTCGCCCTATCAACAAAAAACAAATAAAAATGTGTGCGGAGAAATCAACACATAAATATTTTTTCGCCTAATTTGAGCTTTAAATTTCATTTAAGCGAATAATTATTATTGGAAAAAACTTCAGAAGCGACTTTTTGTCTATAAACGACAAAAGAATCAGAAAAGAGGGGCACAGACCCCTCTTTCAAATTGAATTATTCTTTGTGAGAATCGTCGGAAAGTTCTGAATAAGAGAGATTCATGTTCTGAAACAGAAATGCCCACTTATCCGCCTGCTCCTGGATGATCATAGCCGTGGGCTTGCCGGCGCCATGTCCGGCCTTCGTCTCAACACGGATCAGCACAGGGTTAGATCCTTTATGGTACTCCTGCAGCCGGGCAGCAAATTTAAAGGAATGCGCCGGCACAACGCGGTCGTCGTGATCGGCCGTGGTCACCATCGTGGCCGGGTATTCCACACCTTCTTTCAGATTATGATAAGGAGAATAGCCTTTCAGGTAATCAAACTGCTCCTTACTGTCGTCCGAAGTGCCATAATCATAAGCCCAGCCGGCACCGGCGGTGAATTTATGATAGCGAAGCATATCCAGGACCCCTACGGCGGGGAAAGCAACTTTAAACAGCTCCGGGCGCTGCGTCATGGCTGCGCCAACCAGCAAGCCTCCGTTGGATCCGCCGGATATCGCCAGTTTCTCTGATGAAGTATATTGGTTATCAATCAGGTATTGCGCAGCAGCGATGAAATCGTCAAATACATTTTGCTTATTCAGCTTGGTGCCCGCCAGGTGCCATTTTTCGCCATACTCTCCTCCGCCACGCAGGTTAGCCACGGCGTAAACACCTCCCTGTTCCAGAAAGAGTAGGTTGGCTACGCTAAAGCTCGGGCTGAGGCTGATGTTGAAACCTCCATATCCGTAAAGCATCGTCGGGTTCTCCGCGTTCAGCTCCAAGCCTTTCTTATGCGTAATGATCATCGGAACCTTTGTGCCATCTTTTGAGGTGTAAAAAACCTGCTTCGACTCATATTGATCCCGGGTGAAATCTACCTCAGGCTCTCTGTAAACGGAAGACCCGCCGGAAGTGATGTCGTATTTGAAGATTGTCGGCGGATAGATGTAAGAGGTAAAGGAATAATAAAGCTCTTTTTCGTCCTTTTTGGCGCTGAAACCCCCAGCCGAGCCAACACCCGGAAGTTCAATCTCCCGCTCCTCTTTGCCGCTCTGATCAAATTGTTTGACCAGCGAAGTAGCATCCTTCAGGTAGTTTGCAAAAAACTTTCCACCTCCGGTGCTGATGCTCATCACATTGTCTGTCTCCCCGATCACATCGGTCCAGGAAGCCTTTGTCGGATTGCCGATGGGCGCTTTGACCAGGCGATAGTTCGGAGCATCCAGATTGGTGTAGATAAAAAAGTCATCGCCGTTATTATCAACGATATAATGCTCCTTCTCGAAATTGTCAACCACACTTTTGAACGGTGCATTAGCCGTACGTAAATCCTTTACATACAATTCGTTGCCGCTGGTGGTGTTGGCAGCAGTAACTACGAGGAAGTTCTCATCTTCGGTCAGGTAGGCGCTGATGTAGCGGCGGGGAGTCGCCTCACCTCCGAAGACCAGCTGATCCTCCTGCTGAGCGGTGCCTAACTTATGGTAGTACAATTTATGGTATTGGGTCAGGCCCGATAAGGTGCTACCTTCTTTGGGTTTATCGTAACTGCTGTAATAGAACCCCTCGTTACCTTTCCAGGCTACACCGGTGAATTTGAGATCCAGCAAGGTATCGCCGACCATAGATTTATCTTCTGCTTTCAGGACGATCACCTTACGCCAGTCCGACCCTCCCTCAGAGATCTGGTAAGCCATCAGGCTTCCGTCTTTCGTGAAAGACATGCCCGCCATGGAAGTCGTACCGTCGTCCGAAAACTTGTTCGGATCCAGAAACACCTCCTCCTTACCGTCCGGAAGGACGCGATAAAGAACCGATTGGTTCTGCAATCCATCGTTTTTAAAGAAGTACGTGTAATCACCCTCCTTAAACGGAGCGGAATATTTTTCATAATTCCATAGTTTTTCCAGCCGCTTTTTCATGGCGTCCCGGAACGGGATCTGCTCCAGGTAATTATCGGTCACCTCATTCTCGGACTTGACCCAGGCTTTGGTATTGGCTGCCGTATCGTTTTCCAGCCATCGGTAGGGGTCGTCGACCTCCTCTCCGAAATAAACGTCTTTTACGGATTCTTTTTCTGTCTTCGGGTATTCCATAATTTTTATGTCTTCAGCCGGGGCAATTTTCTCTCCGCCCTGCTTGCATGCGCCAAACAAGGTAGCCAGTGCCAGCGCTAAAGAACTCCATTTCGTTGTTTTCATGTTAATGAACGATATTGATTTAACTGTTGATCCCTTATTTACAAACCTACATTTTTTTTAATTTCGCATCGATGGAAAAAGGGAAAAAATGGTATTTCGCGTCGGATTTTCACCTCGGAATCCCGGGCTACAAAGAAAGCAGGGAACGGGAAGATCGGATTGTCCGTTGGCTGGAGGCCATTAAGGGCGATGCGGAGCGCCTTTTTCTGCTGGGCGATATCTTCGACTTTTGGTTCGAGTACCGTACCGCGGTACCGAAAGGTTACATCCGCTTTTTGGGGAAGCTGGCGGAATTATCCGACATCGGTGTGGAAATTACGTGGTTTAAAGGCAACCACGATATGTGGATGTTCGGTTACCTGAAGAAAGAGATCGGGGTAACCATTATATCCGATGAACTCATTCTGGAAGAATCCGGCAAGAAATTTTTCCTGCACCACGGAGACGGATTGGGGCCGGGCGACCGGAAATATAAAATGCTGAAGAAAATCTTCCGGAGTTCAGTCTGTCAATGGCTGTTCGAAAGGATCCACCCGAACCTCGGCATCGGCATAGCGAATCGCTGGTCGCACAACAGCAAGATAACGAATGCCCGAAAAGATTGGCGCATAGAGGAAGAGCAGGAATGGCTCATTACCTATTCAAAGACCCTGCTGAAAGAAGAACATTACGATTACCTGATCTTCGGACACCGGCACGTGCCGATGGACGTCGATCTGGGCGGCAACAGCCATTACATCAACCTGGGCGAGTGGGTGAATTACAATAGTTATGCGGTGTTTGACGGGCAGGAACTTCACCTGAAAGAATGGACAGAATAGCCAATTGTTCTTCAGGCCATTTTTACCTAAGTTTGTAAACTTTTTATCTACCCTTAGGGGTCGGATAATCAGGGAAAGAATCAGAGCATGTTAGATAAACTTGAAGCGATAAAACTACGCTGGGAAGAGGTTGAACGGGAGCTAAGCAATCCGGACACGGTGAGCGACATGAAACGTTTCGCCAAACTCAACAAAGAATATAAAGACCTGGGAAAGATTGTAGACGAATACCACATCTACAAGAACATCGTCAGCAACATAGAGACCAACCGAGATATCCTGGCGAACGAAAAAGATCAGGAGCTTCGGGAAATGGCCAAGGAAGATCTGGATGCTCTGCTCGAACAGAAAGAGGAAAAAGAGTCGACCGTCAGGCTGATGATGATTCCCAAGGATCCGGAGGATGCTAAAAACGCTGTTTTTGAAATCCGCGGTGGTACAGGTGGTGATGAGGCAGCCCTTTTTGCCGGCGATCTATACCGGATGTATTCCCGTTTCTTCGATCAGAAAGGCTGGCGGGTGGAAGTGATGGATGTAACCGAAGGGACAGCCGGCGGCTACAAAGAAGTGATCCTGAAGGTAAACGGCGAGGATGTCTACGGACAGATGAAATACGAATCCGGTGTACATCGCGTACAACGCGTACCGGATACCGAAACGCAGGGCAGGGTGCATACGTCCGCCGCCTCGGTGGCGGTACTCCCGGAAGCGGAAGAAGTCGATGTCGAAATCAACCCGGCTGACGTTGAATTGCAGACCTCTCGTTCCGGCGGTGCTGGCGGACAGAATGTCAATAAGGTGGAAACCAAGGTGCAGCTTACCCATAAGCCTTCTGGTATTGTGGTTGTCTGCCAGGTAGAGCGTTCACAGCTTGCCAACCGCGAACTGGCGATGGAAATGTTGAGGACGAAGCTGTATGAGCTTGAGGTCCAGAAGAAACATGGAGATATCGCGGCGAAACGGAAAACAATGGTTTCGACGGGAGACCGTTCGGCAAAGATCCGGACCTACAATTATCCGCAGGGGCGGGTAACCGAGCATCGCATCGGATTGACTATGTATAACCTTCCGGCGATTATGGATGGCGATATTCAGGAGATCATCGACGCCCTTCAATTTGCCGAAAATGCGGAAAAACTGAAAGAAGGCGGCTTCGAATAAAATTTTTAAAAAAGCCTGTATTTTTAAAAAATCGGGCTATATTTGCACTCCCCAAACGAGGGGAATCGTCGAAAGACAAGAGGTCCGGTAGTTCAGCTGGTTAGAATACATGCCTGTCACGCATGGGGTCGCGGGTTCGAGTCCCGTCCGGACCGCTGAAAAAAGCACAAGTGTAAGCACGCTTGTGCTTTTTTTGTTTCCAATGACCAGTCCATCCTTTCATTCCAATAGGCTATACGATTTTCTTAAACTACAGCAATGTAAATGAATTCGTATCAACTTTGAATCATTGCCGTAATTAACCAGGGTATAACAGGGCTTATACAGGGCTATAACAGGGCTTTAACAGGGCCCTTAGCCGAGTATAAGCCCTGTAAAAACCTTGTAAAAGCCGGGTTAACTACGGATTTGGTTCTCATTTATCTGGAAGAAAGTGCGTCCGGGAGGCCCCTTTAGTAGTGATCAATGCGATTAATTGCGAACAAACAGGTTTTTAAGGCGTTCTTTAACATAGGTTAAAAAGCAAGAAACATGAGGAATATTTACATCTTGGCCGGCGTCGGCCTGGCTTTTTCAGCGTTATTGAACCTTAGCTCCTGCGTTGATTCTTCGGAAGGAGAAGGGAAATTTGAAAAAAGCCTGTATACTAATGTGAACCTGATTGATGGGGTAAGCGACAGTACACTCCGCGATATTCAGTTCACGGTGGAAAATGGGAAGATTACCGGGATTGGCAAAGAGCTGGATAGCTCCGGCGCCGTAGTCATCGATCTCCGGGGAAAAACGGTCATGCCAAGTCTGATTAGTGCGCACGTGCATATCGGTATCGTCAAAGGCACGGAAGTCAGCGGCGAAAATTACACCCGAGAAAACATCCTGAATCAGCTAAAAATTTACGAGCAATATGGAATCTCCCATGTTCAGGTTATGGGAACGGATCGTCCGCTCTTGTTTGAGAATGGCCTTCGAGATTCCCTTCGTATAGGGGCTTTTGGCGGCGCGAGTATGCTGACAGCTGGATATGGTTTCGGGAATGCTGAGGCAGTTCCGCCCACACAGGGCGGCTTCGACCAGGTTTTTCGCCCTGCAAGTGTGGAAGAAGCTGGTAAAGAAGTCGACGAGTTGGCGGAACTTCAGCCGGACCTCGTGAAAATATGGGCGGAGAAGCTGGGAGAACCCGGTAGAATGAGTCCCGAAATTGCCGAAACGATTATCAATAAAGCACACGGGCATAACCTCCGCGTTGCTGCGCACGTGTATTACCTGAAAGATGCCCGTTATCTGCTTCATCATGGCCTGGACCTGTTCGCACACAGCATAAGAGACAGTTTGGTAGATGATGCCTCTATAGAAGACATGAAAAAGCGCAGCGTGGCCTATATTCCGACACTTTCGTTGGATAAATATAGCTATGCATACGCTGAGAGCCCGGAATGGGTGGATGAACCTTTTTTTACCGCTAAGCTGGGGGAGGGCGTTCAGGATATGCTGAAGAGTGAAGCTTTCCGCAATGAGCAGCGGTCATCGGTTGACCGGAACAAGAAAGCCTTTGAGCAGGCTCTTGAAAATGTTCGTAAACTGCATGGGGCGGGGGTGAAGATCCTGCTTGGAACAGACTCCGGTGCTTTTCCCATACGTGTACCGGGCTTCAGCGAGCATCTGGAACTGGAGCTGTTGGTACAGGCCGGTCTGACCCCATACGAAGCCATTCTGGCCGGGACGAGAAATGCCGCTGAAGCGTTAAAGATCGATCAGGATTTTGGGACTTTAGTCAAGGGAAAAGCGGCAAATTTTATAGTTTTGGATGCAGATCCAACGATCGACATCCGTTATACACGGCGGATACATGGTGTATACAAGGCTGGCGTAGAAGTAAGTCGCGGACCATTGGATACAATAGAAGATACAGAAACAGAATAGCATAGAATGGAAAATTTGTCGGGAAAGACAGCGTTAGTGACCGGTGGAAGCCGGGGTATAGGAAAAGCCGTTGCTAAAGCGATGGCAGCAGAAGGCGTGAAAGTGGGTTTGATGGGTAGGAATGAGGAGCTTTTAAAGGCTGTAAAAGAGGAGATTGAACGGGATGGAGGACTTTGTGCGATTGCCGCGGCGGATGTCGCCAAACAGGATGAAGTGGAAGCTGCCGTTAATTCGATTCGGGATCAGTTAGGAAATTATGATATCCTGATCAACAGTGCGGGTATTGCTTCTTTCGGAAACGTACTGGAGATGCCGGCGGATAAGTGGGAAGAGATTGTGAAAGTGAATGTCTTTGGATTGATGTATGTAACACGGGCAGTCCTTCCTGACCTGATTGACAAAAACGGCGGGGACGTTATCAACATCTCATCCACTTCCGGACTTCGCGCTAATGCCGGAACCAGCGCCTACGCAGCATCGAAATTCGCGGTGATGGGGTTGTCGGAGGCGATTTTGATGGAAGTGCGCAAGCATAATGTACGCGTAACGGCTTTTGCACCGAGCACGGTAGCAACCGATATGGCCATGAAAGACCTGAAAATCACCGACGGTAATCCGGAAAAGGTCTTGCAGGCGGAGGACATCGCTGAGATGATCGTAGTTCAGCTTAAGCTCAACAAAAGGGCTTTCGTGAAGAACCTGAGTATCTGGAGTACGAACCCTTAAGCCAAGCTTAAGGGTTCGTACTCCAGATACTCAGGAAAGATTTTCCTTCAGAAATTCAACGCTGCGGTCCCAGGCCAGTTTAGCGGTCTTAGCGTCGTACCGGGCAGCAGAAGTGTCGTTGTTAAACGCATGGTTGACATCTGGATAAATGTACAGCTTGTAGTCAACCTTATTGGCCTTCAGTGCTTTTTCGTATTCCGGGATGCCTTTATTGATCCGTTCATCCAGGCCCGCGTACTGCAGCAGCAGTTTTGCTTTGATTTTGGAAACCTGATCTGCAGGAGCCTGTCTGCCGTAATACGCTACTGCAGCATTCAGCTTTGGATCGTGCACGGCAAGGTCATTTGCCATGCCCCCGCCCCAGCAGAAGCCGACGCAACCGGTCTTTCCATTGCTACCTTTAACGTTTCGCAGGTATTCGAGCCCATCGAGGTAGCGTTGAAGATTCTCCCGGTCGTCCAGTTTCCCGATCAGTTCCCGGCCCTTGTCTTCATCCTCCGGCGTGCCGCCAAAAGGGCTGAGCGCATCTACGCCCAGCGCGATGAACCCTGCCGTGGCGACTCGTTTCGTGACATCTTTAATGTGTGGGGTCAGTCCCCGGTTTTCGTGAATGACCACCACCGCACCGTAAGGCCCTCCGCTTTTCGGCTGCGCCAGCAGCCCCTTAACTTTTCCAAATTTGGAGTCGTAGGTAATTTCTTCAGAGCTGATGTCGCTGTCCGGCACAGTAGCGGCCTGTGCATAATTCCCCTCCAATAAAGGGAGTACGGACATCGCTACCGCCATGCTTCCGGTCAGCTTGGCCAGGCGCTTAATGAAAACATCCCGCGGCAGTGGCGCATGGGTGTATTCGTCGTACAAATTGATGATGCGTTGATCCATGGTGCTTTAAGTTAAGTGAATCATATTTCCGGTTTTAACGGATTCATCGCAGGCGAAGGCAATGCGCAGACTGTTTACGGCATCCCTTACATGTTCCTGGAGATCCAGGTCTTCCTGTATCGCCCGCAGGAAATAGGCCTGCTCCCGGTCGCATAATGCCTGATGGTCTGGTTCGTCCGTCAGGTGAATCCAGTCGTCTTTTTTGGTGAATTCATTATCCTGATCCAGATCCGCGTGGTGGATGCGGATGGATTCTGTTTGCGTGTGAGAAGCTACCGAATCGGACTTTCCGCTGGCTCCTGCTTTTTCGGCAACGATGGAAGCCGAGCCTTTTGGGCCGATCACGTCTTTGATGAAAAAAGCCGTTTCACTCATCATCGGTCCCCACCCGGCTTCGTACCAACCTATTGAACCATCTTCAAAATGAATCTGCAATTGCCCGTAATTGTAGTTGTCTGGAGCAACGTCATCACTCAGGCGGGCACCGATGGCGCTGACCTTGATCGGAGCGGACTCAACCATTTGGCACATCACATCAATGTAGTGTACACCACAGTCGACGATCGGGCTCAGGCTCTTCATCAGGTTGCGGTGGACGTTCCACATGTTCCCATGGCTTTGCTGGTTAAGGTTCATGCGCATGACCAGAGGCTTGCCGAGGCTTTTGCCTGCTTCGATGAAGCGGATCCAGGAGGGATGATGGCGGAGTATATAACCCACGACCAATTTTTTTTGATGTTTTTCGGCTGCTTCTGCTACACGGTAGGCACCCTCCAGGGAGTCTGCGATCGGTTTTTCTACAAAGACGTGGCAGCCGGCTTCCAGGGCTTTCAGGATATATGTTTCATGCGTGTCAGGATAAGTGGAAATACATACGGCGTCCGGTTTGGTTTGAAGAAGGGCATCTTCATAATCGGACAAAGTCTCATAATCGCCGCCAAGCGTTTCTTTCAATACGTTTTTACTTTCTCCTCGGGACACGAGACCGGCAATCTCAAAGCCATCCGAACTGTGATAAGCCTGTGCATGAGAGGCTCCCATGTTTCCGCATCCGACAACCAATACCCGTATCCTTCCTGAATTTTGCATAGTTATTATCCTCTTACTTATTGTTTTAAGGTTCTTTGATCCGAAGATAAGAAATGTCTGAGACTTTTGATAAATGGTAAAACAATCGTTATTTTTACAAGCGCTGGTCTCCTGACAAGAAAACAGCTTCATACGGTAAACGAATTATGATAAGATCAAAAATTTCTCTCCTTCTGCTGATCCTATGTTTGGCGGGTTCCTGGCTGTTCAACTCCTGTTCAAAGTTAGAGGACGATTCAGACTATACGTTTTCCGGAAGTTGTGATTTTAGTCGCTATGACTCGAGACAGTTAAACCGGCAGGAGACAACGCTTCATTTTACAGATTCAATTGGCAACCTAAAGGAAGGAGAGTATCGCTTTGTCCTGGATAATGCTCAATTGGGCCCTTTGGTGATTTGCAATGTCCCTGAAGATCTTGAAATGGAAAAAGGGGCAAGTGTGCCGGTACGCTTTAGCGGGCGCATTCCGATTAACCCTGGAAACGAATTTTGGATCTGGACAGATGTGGAACTGAGCTACCTCGAACTCCGATAACCGAAAATAATTCATCATAAGTTAATACACACTTAAAGTGGCTTGAGTCAGGAAAATATCCGGAAGCAAATATTCTTAGCTAAAGTTTTCAAATTCAGAATATTCTGTCTACCTTTGCGTTCCTTTTAATTAAGGAAGAAACTATAGTGTTTTATTAAAATAAAATCAAGCAAGTGAATACGTTAAGTTTTAAAACTGTCTCGGCCAACAAGAGCACCGTTAACAAAGAATGGGTAGTTGTTGACGCGGAAGGCGAGATTTTGGGGCGCTTGTCATCTGAGGTTGCAAAGATCATCAGAGGAAAAAACAAGCCATCGTACACCCCACACGTAGACTGCGGCGATAATGTAATTATTATTAATGCAGACAAGGTGAAACTGACCGGAAACAAATTCAACCAAAAAGAATATGTTTCGTATACCGGTTACCCAGGTGGTCAGCGTTTTATTTCCCCTAAGGAATTAATCGTTAAACATCCGACCCGTGTGGTTGAGAAAGCGGTACGGGGTATGTTGCCTAAAACCCGTTTAGGTCGCGCCCTGTTCAAAAACCTTCATGTTTATGCAGGCAGCGAGCACCCGCATGCGGCTCAGAATCCAAAAACTGTTAAATTCTAAGGGAAAAAAAGATGTCTACAACAAACACTTCAGGTAGAAGAAAAACAGCTGTTGCCCGGATTTACTTATCTGCCGGCAGCGGTAATATCACCATCAACGGAAAAGACTACAAAACGTATTTTCCAACATTGCCATTGCAGTACATCGTTACGCAAAGTGCCGAAATTGGCGGCGGCGTAGCGAACATCGACGTGAAAGTTAACGTTGCCGGAGGCGGAATCAAAGGACAGGCAGAAGCCGTACGTCTGGCGATCTCTAAAGCTTTGATCGAGCTGAATCCGGAGGTTAAGCCTGCTCTGCGTGCAAAAGGTTTGGTTACCCGTGACGACCGTATGGTTGAGCGTAAGAAACCAGGCCGTCGTAAAGCGCGTAAGAGATTTCAATTTAGTAAACGTTAATTTAAGGAGGATCAAACAATGGCTAGAACAACATATCAGGAATTACTGGATGCAGGTGTACACTTTGGTCACCTTACCCGTAAGTGGGATCCGAAAATGTCTAAGTACATTTTCATGGAGCGTAACGGCATCCACATCATCGATTTAAATAAAACTTTATCGAAGCTTGAAGAGGCTTCTTCAGCAATCAAGCAAATCGTTAAGTCTGGAAGAAAAGTGCTTTTCGTTGCTACTAAAAAGCAAGCGAAAGACATCGTTGCTGAGCAGGCTAAAGCGGTTAATATGCCTTTCGTAACCGAGCGTTGGTTAGGTGGTATGCTGACCAACTTTGCGACCGTACGCAAGTCCATCAAGAAAATGTCGAACATCGACAAAATGACTAAGGATGGTACTTACGATGTGTTGTCGAAGAAAGAAAAGCTGATGATTCAGCGTGAGCGTGTGAAATTGGAAAACCTGTTGGGTGGTATCGCTGATTTGAACCGCTTACCGGCAGCCCTTTTCATCATCGACGTGAAGAAAGAGCACATTGCAGTTAGCGAAGCGTTGAAGCTGAACATCCCTACTTTCGCAATGGTGGATACCAATTCGGATCCAACCAACATCGACTTCCCGATTCCTTCGAACGATGACGCGACTAAGTCCATCACGCTGGTGAGCAGCATTATTGCTAAAGCCATCGCGGAAGGTTTGGACGAGCGTAAACGCGATAAGGAAGACGAAGCAGAGAAAGAAGCTGCAAGCGCTAAAGCTAAAATTGACAATGGCGAAGAGCCGGCTGAAGCCCCTAAAGAAACTGTCGAAGCAAAAGACGGAGAGTAATTTTTAACAAATAGGGTTGGGGCTTAATTTGCGGGCAGGTTCTGTAAATTAAACTCTGACCCTTTTTTACTTAATAGCATAACAATAAAAAAATCATGTCTACAGTACAAATTTCTGCATCGGACGTAAATAAACTGCGCCAGCAAACAGGCGCTGGAATGATGGATTGTAAAAAGGCTTTGGTTGAAGCCAATGGCGACTTTGAAGCTGCGGTGGATTACCTCCGTAAAAAAGGTGCCAAGGTGGCTGCGAGCCGTCAGGATCGTGATTCCAATGAAGGCGTTGTGATTGCCAAGACTACTGCTGATAACAAAAAGGGTGTGGTTATCGAGCTGAACTGCGAAACGGATTTCGTAGCGAAAAATGCTGATTTCATCGCTTTCGCGGAGAGCATTGCCAATGTGGCCATTGAAGAAGCTCCTGCTACCCTGGAAGACCTGAAAGGCTTATCCATCAACGGCACGAAGATTTCTGATCTTTTGTTGGATCAAACCGGTAAAATTGGTGAGAAGATCGATGTATCCAAGTACGAGGTCATTACCGCTGAGCGTGTGGTTCCTTACATCCACGGAAACTACCGCTTAGGTGTATTAGTAGGCCTGAGCGCTGAGACAGAAGGTGCTGAAGAAGCTGGTAAAGATGTGGCGATGCAAATTGCTGCGATGAACCCGGTTGCAATCGATAAGGACGGTGTTGATACCCGCACAATCGAGCGTGAACTGGAAATTGCTAAAGAGCAGATCCGTGCGGAAGGCAAACCAGAGGAAATGGTTGAAAAGATTGCTCAGGGTAAGTTAAACAAATTCTACAAAGACTCTACCTTGTTGAACCAGGAGTTTGTTAAAGACAGCAGCAAGAACGTTTCTCAGTTCCTGGATAGTGTTTCCAAAGGACTGACCGTTACAGCTTTTAAGCGCGTGCAATTGGGCGCGTAAGCTTAAAATTACAGACGTTAATTATAAAGGCTGGTAATCAAATGGATTGCCAGCCTTTCTTTTTAAGCCGTTTACTAGCCCGCCCAGTGCTCCCGGTCCAGGCTTCTGAAATGAATGGCTTCGGCGAGATGCTGGTTTTGAATGCGAGGCGAATCGTCCATGTCGGCAATCGTGCGGGCCACTTTCAGAATACGATCATACGCTCTTGCGGATAAGCCCAGTTTTTCCATCGCACTCTTCAGGAGCTGTTTCCCGGAGGAATCGATGGTACACACTTCTCGCACGAATTTGGACTCCATCTGGGCATTGCTGTGTAGATGCGGGTTGTTTTGAAAACGTGTCTCCTGCATCTTCCGGGCTGCAATCACGCGCGTCCGGATGTGCTGGCTTTTCTCGGCACTTTTCGATCCGGAAAGCTCGTTGAATTCCACGGGCATCACTTCGACATGTAAATCGATCCGGTCCAGCAAAGGTCCCGAAACCTTGCTCAAGTAGCGTTGCACCACCGCCGGTCCGCATACGCATAATTTTTCCGGGTGATTATAATAGCCGCAGGGACAAGGGTTCATAGAGGCGATCAGCATGAAGCTGGCGGGATATTCTACTGTCATCCGCGCACGGGAAATGCTGATCATCCGGTCTTCCATAGGCTGACGCATGACCTCCAGGGCATTGCGTCTGAATTCCGGAAGCTCATCCAGAAACAGAATCCCGTTATGTGCCAGCGAAATTTCCCCGGGCTGCGGATTGGCACCACCCCCGACTAGTGCAATATCGCTGACGCTGTGATGGGGCGCGCGAAACGGACGGTGGCTGATCAGGTATTCCAGCTTGCGCAGTTTTCCGGAAACGGAATAGATCTTGGTTGTTTCGAGCGACTCTTCCAGGCTTAAAGGCGGCAGGATTCCCGGCATCCGTTTGGCTAGCATGGTTTTTCCGGAACCGGGTGCGCCCACCAGAAGCGCGTTATGTCCGCCTGCAGCAGCGATTTCCAGCGCTCGCTTGACGCTCTCCTGCCCTTTAACCTCGCTAAAATCCAGTTCACCTTTTAAGGAAATTTCAGAAACTTCGGTAGCCGAAGCATGACCAGTAAAAGATCTTAAGGATCGGATTCCGTTCAGCGTATCAATAAGCTCCAGCAGGTTATTAAGGGGATAAACTTCCAGACCTTCAACGACCGATGCCTCCCGGGCATTTACGCTGGGCAGGAAGAGTCCCTGGTAACGGTTTTCATGGGCTTCTATCGCTATGGGTAACACGCCGCGAACGGGTTGGATGGTGCCATCCATCGACAGTTCTCCGAGGAACAATACCTTTTCTAACAAGGTGCTGCTGATCTGCCCGGAAGCCGCCAGAATGCCTGTGGCGATCGCTAGGTCGAATGCGGAGCCTTCTTTCCGGATGTGGGCGGGAGAAAGGTTGACGACGATCTTCTGCCGGGGCATCCGGTATCCGCAGGATTGGATGGCGCTTTCGATGCGGTAAGTACTTTCCTTAATCGCGTTATCCGGTAATCCGACGATGTGGTATTGGGCGCCGGGCCCCACGTAGACTTCCACCGTGATCATCACCGCCTCGATTCCGTACAGGGAACTGCAATAAGTTTTTATTAGCATGTATTCAGGTCTATATTTCCGGGTGGAAAATAGGGAAAAGCCTTAGAAGAGAAAAGCCGGTGATCAGAAGATTCACCGGCTTTTGTTTTTTTGTTTCGAGGGTTAAATTTCTTTCTTAACCCATAGGGCCTTTCGGCATATTACGCATCATTTTCGCGGCCACAGCCGGATTTGAAAACTGCTTCATCATCTTCCGCATATCGGAAAACTGCTTCATCAGCTTGTTCACTTCAGCGATATCGTTACCCGATCCTTTAGCGATCCGCAGTCGGCGTTTCTGGTCAATGGCGTCGGGGTTTTCTCTTTCAAAGGGGGTCATGGAGCTGATGATGGCCTCAATCGGTTTGAAGGCATCGTCATCGATGTCCACATCTTTGATCGCTTTGCCGACGCCAGGGATCATGCCCATGAGGTCTTTCATGTTCCCCATTTTCTTGATCTGCTGAATCTGGCTGATAAAGTCGTTGAAATCGAATTTATTTTTGCGGATTTTCTTCTGCAGAGCTGCGGCTTCTTTCTCGTCAAATTGCTGCTGTGCACGTTCAACGAGCGAGACCACATCACCCATCCCAAGAATCCTGGAGGCCATTCGGTCGGGGTGGAAAACATCCAATGCCTCCATCTTTTCTCCGGTACCGATAAATTTAATCGGCTTGTTAACGACGGATTTAATGGATAAAGCAGCACCACCGCGGGTATCCCCATCCAGTTTGGTCAAAACAACTCCGGTAAAGTCCAGACGATCGTTGAAGGCTTTAGCCGTATTCACGGCATCCTGTCCCGTCATCGAGTCGACCACAAAAAGGATCTCATGCGGCTGAGTTGCTTCCTTGACCGCTGAAATCTCCTGCATCAGCGCTTCGTCGATGGCAAGGCGTCCGGCAGTATCCACAATGACGACGTTGTTGCCGTCCTGCTTCGCTTTGGCAATTCCTTCCCTGGCAATTTCAACGGGATCTTTAGATTCGCGGTTTGCGTATACCGGCACACCAACCTGCCCGCCCAGCACTTCGAGCTGATCGATGGCTGCGGGGCGATGAACATCATCCGCTACCAAAAGCGGCTTTCTGCCTTTTTTCTCTTTCAGGTATTTGGCCAGCTTTCCGGTAAAAGTCGTTTTACCAGCACCGTTCAGACCGGCAATCAATATAACCGTCGGGTTCTTCCCTAATTCAAGCTCGGTCACGGACCCGCCCATGAGCTGCGTGAGCTCATCGTTCATGACCTTAGTCAGCAACTGACCAGGAGAGATGCTGCTTAAAACATTCTCGCCCAAAGCCTTTTGCTTTACATCGTCTGTAAAGGACTTGGCAGTCTTATAATTAACGTCAGCATCCAGCAGAGCCTTACGGATTTCCTTCATGGTTTCCGCAACGTTAATCTCTGTGATGTTGCCCTGGCCTTTTAAAACTTTAAAGGCCCTATCTAACTTATCCTGTAAATTATCGAACATGGAATTGCAAAGATATTAATTTATTTGGCCTTCTCCAGAACCTCTTTATTCAGGCGGATGTACTCGCTGTTGGCTGCTTTTTCGGCTGCCTGTACACCTTGCTGAGCACTGGTACGGGCACCAGCCTTGTCTCCTCTTTTCAGCTGGATCCGGGCTTTCCAATAATACGGATAAGGTAGCTCCGGATTGGATTTTATCGCTTCGTCAGCCCATTGCAGCGCCTGGCCCAGATCTTTATCGTTGTTATAATAATATTGAGCGGCCGCCAGATAAGGTTTTTTCGGACCTTCCATGGCTTTTTGGATTGAAGCCATGATTTCCTTTTCCTGGTTAACGGTCATTTCAAAAGAAACCGCCGTGTTTTCCCATTCGATCGCCAGCGTGGCTTTTTGGGGAGCGACTTCCGTAAAGTGGATCTCGAGCGTTTCCTTTTTTGAAGGTGTTTTTTGCGGCTTAACGTTGAAACGGAGGATGTCCTGCTTTTCATCGTAGGTATAAGCACCCCATTGATCGTTCTGTTTGTTCAGGATGATGGTCCAGTTGTTCTTTTCCGGAATGGCGAAGAGGGCGTAAGTGCCGGCTGGTAAAGTTTTCCCGTCAATGGATACCTCTTTGTCAAAACTTAGTGTTGTATTCTGGTTGGCACCCGTGCGCCAGACTTCCCCGAAAGGCACTAATTTTCCGAAAATAGCTCTTCCGGAAACATTCGGCCTGGCGTATTTCAAGGTTACCTGTCCGATTCCAAGCTGTTGCGTAACGGTCTGCGCCGGACTTGCTGCAGGTAGACTCAGCCCCTGGGCATTTAATTCAGTAAATGCTCCTGCGGCGAGCAGCCCGAAAGCGCAAGCCATTGCTTGTATGGTTTTTTTCATAAATCCTTTATTTTGCGCACTAAATTAAGGATTTATTGCTTTCTGCCAACCTTATAACCGATCGTTGCGTAAAACCAGATGAATAAGTAACATGGAACGATCGCCCAGTAGGCCTGCTGAGGATTCCAGCTGTCGGCCAAAGCGCCGTAGATAACGGGAAGCACCGCACCACCAGCCAGACCCATCACCAGAGCAGATGAAGCGGCTTTAGTAAAGCGGCCTAATCCAACAATGGCGAGTGGCCATATGGCCGGGTATACCAGGGAATTGGCGAGTCCTAAAAGCGCGACGAATGCTACAGAAACATAGCCGCTTGTAAAGATAGCCCCCATCGAAAAAATAATACCCAGTATAGCACAGACCTTCATAGCATCATGCTGTTTAATGTATTTTGGGATGCATATAATACCAATCAAATAACCGATTACCATGCAGGCCATCGTGCCCATGGTAAAAAATTTTGCGGTTTCCAGGCTGATGTTCTGGGATGATCCGTAACTGATGATGGTATCGCCGGCGATGACCTCAACGCCTACGTACAAAAACATCGTGATAACACCCAGGATAAGGTGTGGAAACTGAAATAAGCTGGTTTTACCTTCATTAGACGCGGCCACGGTTTCGTCTTCTGTATCCGTATCAATTTCCGGCAGCCCGGAACGGTAGATCAGAAAAGAAAGGGCAACGAGCACCAGGATAATGCAGATGTAAGGAACGATAACCCGTGAGGCCAGTTCGTTTAATTCAGCAATTTTTTCCAGTTCAGGAAGGGTCTCTATCCGGGCTTCCAGCGCATCAGCATTACTCAGCACCACGGTACCGAGAATAATCGGAGCAAGTCCTCCCGCCAGTTTATTGCATATTCCCATAATGCTGATCCGCTTGGCTGCACTCTCGGCAGGACCGAGGATGGTGATGTAGGGATTGGAGGCCGTTTGCAATATCGCAAGTCCGGAACCCTGTATAAACAGGCCGATCAGAAAAATAGCATAAGTCCTGGACAGCGCTGCCGGAATGAACAGTAAAGCACCAAAACCAACAACCAGCAGCCCGACCGACATCCCGTTTTTAAAGCCAAAGATCTTTAATACTTTCGTAGACAGCGGAGCCATCACGAAGTAGGCTATGTAGAAGGCGAAAGCGACGAGGTACGATTGGAAGTGATTGAGTTCGCAGGCAATTTTCAGGTAAGGGATCAATACCGAATTGAGCCAGGTAACGAATCCGAAAATGAAAAACAGGGCTCCGATGATGACGATCGGATTTACGGAACTCTTTCCGGGCGTTAAAGCGTCAGATTGTGGGTTCATGTTGAATAGTTATGGGTTTTCCTACAAAAGGATACAAGTCTAACGAAATAAATCGATATTCAAAACTTAAATGAAGACGCAATCGATTGCCCCTTCGGTATGCCTGAAAATGATTTATTCAGGATCGCTTTTTATTGACGAAGGTAGCGTTCGCGGATGATATTCTTATGGTGATTCAAATGTCCGGCAATGATGTAATGGAAGGCGCGAACGCTGATGAGGCGGTCGGAGGCGAGTCCTTTGCGTGATCTTTCGGCTTCGTTAAGGTGCTTAAAAAGCGAAAGAGTTGCCTTGCGCACATCTTCAAATTCTTCAGACAGGCTGGCCAGTGTACGCTCCTGAAAGCGCCCCTGCGCTACATAGTCATCCTGTTCAAAACCGGGAAGGGCTTTGGTGTCGTTGCGGGCGAAGCGTAAAGCGCGATAGGCCATTATGCGTTCCGTATCGATCACATGGCCCAGCACCTGCTTGATGGTCCACTTTTCCGGGGCGTAAGCATAATCGCCCTGCTTTTTGGTGATCGTGGCGATGAAAGCTGGAAAGGACTGAAGTTGCTCTTTCAGCAAAGCCATTACATCGCCTTGCACCGTGTCTACGTAGGTGGCATAGAAAGCCGGGTATTCGTCAGATTTTAGCGGGTTCATAAGTCAAGCTGCTCTTTAATATAATTCTAAACGTCGTTCCTTTTCCAATTTCTGAATCTTTAACAAAGATTTGCCCCTGATGGTAATTTTCAACCATTCTTTTGGTGAGGGTCAGGCCAAGTCCCCAACCGCGCTTCCGGGTGGTATAGCCGGGTTGAAACACCGCGTCGAACTTGTTCCTCGGTATTCCTTTTCCGGTATCTGTTACATCAATGATGACTTGCTCCTTGGCAATATTGTCGCTGATTTCCACACTGATCTCCCCGCCTGATTCAATAGCATTAGCGGCATTTTTCAGGATATTCTCGATAACCCAGTCAAAGAGCGGGACATTCAGCATCGCCTCTACAGTTTTATCTCCCGAGACGGTAAAGCGGATTTTATCGCTCGTCCGAACAGAGAAGTAGCGAACAAAATTGGAGATGACCGGATACACCGCATGGCTCTCCAGTACCGGTTTAGAGCCGATCTTCGAAAAACGGTCTGCCACCACTTCCAGTCGCTTAACATCGTTCTCCATCTCCCCGATCAGCGGATCTTCTTCCGCATCGAAACGGGATTTGAGGATTTCCAGCCAGGCCATCAGCGAGGATAAGGGCGTGCCCAGCTGATGAGCGGTTTCCTTCGCCATACCCACCCAGACCTGGTTCTGTTCCGACTGCCGCATGGAGTTAAATACCGTATAAGCAATGCCGAGGAAAATGGCGATTAGGGTCAGCTGAACGTAGGGGAAGACCCGGAGCTGCGTGAGCAACATCGAATCCTTATAATATACGAACATCTTCTGTCCGCCGGAAAGGTCAATTTCAATTGGCGGATGCTGTTCGCGCATCAGCGTCAGCTGATGTTGAAAATACGCCGGATCGTAACGCTGGAGGTTAATTCCCGGAACGGAAATCTCATCGTCGATGCGGATGTTGGTTCGTGTGCTGTCCAGGCCGCGGTAATAGATGATGCTATCCCGCGCATCCGTGATGATGGCCGGTACCGCCAGGCTGTCTCTTACGGCGTAAATATAGGTGATGAACTCATCGTTAATGTCCGGCATCGAGTACATCGTGCTCGTACTGATGGCCCATACGGACGCTTTTGTTCGTTCGGCAACGGATAAGTTTTTTACCAGATAATTGGTGTACCAGAGGGAAGCGGCTGCAATGAGAGCAGCGAAGATGAGCAACAGAAATTTCCACCGCTGGTTGTACTGGTAAGGATTCATTGCTGCCAAAGTACAATTTTTATTGGTTAACTTTGTCCTATGTCAGAAAAACCAACCATCAGGGTACGCTTCGCGCCCAGTCCGACCGGAGGTCTGCATTTGGGGGGCGTACGCACGGTGCTGTTTAACTACTTATTTGCGAAAAGCCAGGGGGGGACCTTCATCCTCCGCGTCGAAGATACCGATCAGAGCCGTTACGTTCCGGGAGCGGAAGAATATATTAACGAATGTCTATCCTGGTGCGGCCTGGAGCCGGATGAAAGTCCTTCGAAAGGTGGTGAATACGGCCCTTACCGGCAAAGCGAGCGAAAGGCGCTTTACCGCCAGTATGCGGAACAGCTGGTTGCTCAGGGCGATGCGTATTACGCTTTCGACACACCGGAAGAGCTGGATGCGCAGCGCAAGGCCGATCCGACGTTTAGATATAGTCACAGCAACCGCCGGACGCTGAACAACTCCCTGAACCTGAACCCGGAAAGGGTTCAACAACTGCTCGATGAGGAAACACCATATGTCGTCCGTATTAAGGTTCCTGCTGACGAAGAGATCGGTTTCAGCGATCTGATCCGGGGTGACGTACATTTTGAGACCAGTCAGGTGGACGATAAGGTATTGCTGAAAGCTGACGGGATGCCGACCTATCATCTCGCGGTAGTCGTAGATGATTACCTCATGAAAATCTCCCATGCCTTCCGCGGGGAGGAATGGCTGCCATCAGCACCCGTTCACCTGCTCCTCTGGGAATACCTCGGCTGGCGGGAAGACATGCCGCAATGGGCACACCTGCCACTCATCCTGAAGCCGGAAGGCAATGGCAAACTGAGCAAAAGGGACGGAGACCGGCTGGGATTCCCCGTTTATGCCATGAACTGGAAAGACCCCAAAACCGGCGATCTCACCAAGGGCTTCCGGGAGCTGGGTTTTCTGCCTCAGGCTTTCGTTAATTTACTTGCGCTGCTGGGCTGGAATGACGGTACAGAACAGGAAATATTTACGCTTGAAGAGCTGATCTCCCGGTTTTCCCTCGAGCGTGTGAGCAAGTCGGGCGCCAAATTTGATTTCGAGAAAGCCCGCTGGTTTAATCAGGAGTGGATAAAACGCAGCGAAGATACTTTTCTGGCGCCGCTGATTGTTGAGCAACTTACGGAGTCCGGACAGCGGGTTGAGCAATCCCGGGTAGAAGAATTACTTCCCCTGGTCAGGGAACGCCTGGTATACCTCTCTGATTTCTGGGCTCAGGCATCCTTCTTTTTCGTCCGGCCTGAAAGCCTGGACCTCGATAGCATCCTGAAAAAATGGACAGCAGAAAAAAGCACGTTCTTCCGGGACATGACCGACGAATTAGCCGCTTTCGAACCCTGGCGTTCCGCCGAGCTGGAGGCGTTCTATAAACTGGCGGTTGAAGCTACGGGCATGAAGCTGGGAGAGTTGATGCTGCCCTTCCGGATTATGCTGGTGGGCGGTAAATTTGGTCCGCATGTCTTTGATATTGCCGAAAGACTGGGCAGAGAAGAAACCATTGCCCGGGTTGAGTCCGGGCTGAAGGCTGTTGAAGGACGCCTATGAGCCGGGAGCAGGCTTTGGTGATCAAGTCGACCGGCAGCTGGTACACGGTCAGGGCTGCTTCCGGCACCTTATACGAGGCACGCATTAAGGGGAAATTCCGGACAAAAGAGATTAAAACGACCAACCCGGTTGCCGTTGGCGACGAGGTAATGATCGAACCGGAACCCGATCAGGACACGGCGGTCATTGCAGAATTGCTGCCCCGCCGGAACTACATGATCCGGAAGTCTGTGAACTTATCTAAACAGGCGCAGATTCTTGCTGCCAACCTTGATCAGGCTTTGCTGGTGGTTACCCTGGCATCGCCGCCAACCTCGCTCGGCTTTATCGACCGTTTCCTGGTTACAGCGGAGGCTTACGACGTACCGGCAATCCTCGTGTTTAATAAACTGGACCTGTTCAGTGACGAAGGCCTGGAGATTTTGGACGAATACGTGTCGATGTACGAAGGCATTGGTTACGCCTGCTCGGTAGTCTCGGCACTCAGCGGAGAGGGTTTGGATGCGCTGCATAGCAAACTAAAGGATAAGACCACTTTGGTGAGCGGGCACAGCGGGGTGGGTAAATCCACCCTCATCAACCGCCTTATCCCCGGGCTGACATTAAAAACGGGAAACATATCCGACTGGTCCGATAAAGGAAAGCATACGACCACCTTTGCTGAGATGCTGGATCTCCCCCAGGGTGGTGCACTCATCGATACACCCGGCATCCGCGAATTGGGTATCATCGATATTGAACAACAGGAGCTCGGACATTTTTTTCCGGAAATGAGAAAATTGATGTCGGATTGCCGCTTCAACAACTGCCGGCATATTAACGAACCCGGTTGTGCCGTCCTTCAGGCACTCGAAGCGGGAGCGCTTGAGCCCTCCCGTTACGACAGCTACCTAAGCATTTACCACGGCAACGATACCCGGCATTAAGGCCTGTTCAAGGTCTGTTCAAAGAGTTTAAATATCCGCTTGTACTCATCCGTCCAGCTACTGGCCTTCACGAAGCCGTGGTCCTCAACCGGGTAAACGGCCAGTTCCCAATCCTCTTTTCCAAGTTCGATAAGACGCTGACTCAACCGGACGATGTCCTGGAAATGCACATTCACGTCTACCATTCCGTGGCACATCAGTAAATGTCCTTTCAGACCGGCGGCAAAGTTGATCGGTGAAGAACGTTCGTAGGCCTTCGGATCATTGAAGGGCTCGTTCAGGATGTTAGAGGTGTAACCGTGGTTATAGTGTGCCCAGTCTGTAACCGATCGAAGCGCAGCTCCGGAAGCAAAGGTCTCCGCTTCGTTGAAGAGTGCCATTAGGGTGATGAAGCCACCATAAGATCCACCATATAAACCCACATTTTTCGGGTTTACACCATATTTATCGACCAGCAACTTCACCCCATCCACCTGGTCGGTAAGGTCTTTTCCTCCCATGTGGCGGTAGATACCGGTACGGTGGTCCCGGCCATAGCCGGCACTCCCGGTATAGTCAATGTCCAGCACAGTATAACCCTGATCCACGAGGAAGTTATGAAAGAAATATTCGCGGAAATAGCTGCTCCACCATTGATGAGCATTCTGCAGGTACCCTGCTCCATGTACAAAGACGACTGCAGGCCGATTTTCCTTTGGCTTCTCTGGTTGATAGAGTCGCGCATGAACATTGTTGCCATGCCGGTTTTTGAATTCGATAAAGTCCGGCGTCTTCCAGTCGTATGCGCGAAATTCTTCCGACGTCGATGTCGTGATCCGGGAAGCTTCCGTTCCTGCCTTATTTTCCTGCAGAAATAGTTCCCAGGGCTGGTTTGCCGTAGAATGCCGTATAGCCAGCCATTTCCCGTCGGGCGAGACCTGCACCTCATTTCCGCCATCTTCACGTGTGATTTTCCTGAGCTCGCCTCCCTTCGCCGGTAAATGGTAGAAATGCGTTATTCCCGGATGCTCTTTATTGGCGGTAATGTAGAACAGCTTTTTATCGGGAGACAGCTCAGCACCCTGAACCTCGAAATTGCCAGAGGTGAGCGCTGTTTTGTTACCGCTCCGCACATCCACACGATAGAGATGGGAGTAACCACTTTCCTCGCTCTGGAAATAGAAATTGTGTTCATCGATCCAGCCGGTATTTCCGCCGTACCAGGAGCCGCCAATGCCGGGGCCGGCTATCCACGCGTCGTCATGCTGCCGGTCCAGGCTTTCCAGGCTGCCGGTTTCGAGGTTAAGGCGGGTAATCCAGCGGTCTTTATGATCGAAGCTGCCAACGATCAGCACGGCCTGGCTACCCCCGGGGTTCCACTGTATGGAAGAGATGCTGACGATCCGGTCTGCGTCTTTTTTCTTCAGCGAATCCCGTACATCCGGGTAATCCTCATAAAAGGTTGGAATATCTTTTATGCCGGGCAAGCCTTTCGTCTGAATAACCAAAACAGTGTCACGCTCCCGGTCGTACAGGTAGGCCTTCATTTCCGTAGGCTGATCTCCGACTTTTGTTCTCGTACGCATTTCTTCAGTATAACCCGACCGTGTGACCCAATCCGGCACAAACGTGTTCTTATTTCCCTTCGCCGGCTTCATGGTGGTGTATGCGATGTAACGGAGGTCGGGGCTGGCTTCCAGGTGCAGCAGGTTTTCTCCTTCACCGAGTTTGAGGGTACGGAGTCCTTTCTCTTTCCTGAGTTCGGCCAGGGAATCCTGTACCGCTTTTTTCCTTTTATCCTGATTGAGCACGTCGAATAAGTCGAGCTGTTGTTCTTTAAGCCAGGTTTGTTGCTCAGTGCTGTCTTCCTTTTTTCCTTCGGAAGTCTTGTTTATGGCAAAGTCCGTAAGCTGTTCCGTATGACCGTCTACAAGGCTGAGGGTGTACAGGTTATTTCCCCGCTGATAAATGACCTTTTTCCCGTCACTGGAAAATCGGGGGTCCGACTTGCGCTCGCTGGTCTGGGTCAGTCGACGTGTTTCTCCGCTTTTCTTTTCCCAGACGTAGAGGTCTCCGTTGCGTTCGACAAGGCCCTGGTCGCGGTTTTGAGAATAGTTCATCCGGCGGCTCAGGTTTGCCGCTTCTGCCTCTTCCATCCGGACTGGTTTTTTGGTTTGTGGCTCAAGACGATAAAGGGCGGCGTATTCGGCTCCTTCCGGATTCCATCGAAAATATAAATTCCCGCTTATGGGATCCCATTGCAGCTGTTCCGGGCTTCCGCCGATCCATTCCGGATCGCGCATAATTTTGTCGATGGACAGAGCTGTTGACGGATGTTGTCCGAGGACTGGAAAGGATAAGCCGAGCGCAATAAAAACAGAGGTGCTCAGTGCGGCCAGTAATTGTTTATTCATAGAACAGGGTGTTGAATGGTAAAATTAGAAGCTCAGATACACTTTTTTAAATGTTTTGAGCAACAATTTCGTGAATAAATAAAAAATCCGAAAGCAGGTTATGCTTCCGGATTAGCTAAAGCCTGAATTTATTAGATAATTAAACCGTCATGATATCTTTTTCTTTAGCTTCAGCAAGCTTATCGACCTTTTGAATAAAAATATCTGTCAATTTTTGTACTTCGCCTTCGCCGACTTTGATCTCGTCTTCCGAGGCCCCGTCGTTTTTAAGTTTTTTGATCTGCTCGTTAGCATCCTTGCGGATGTTTCTGACGGAAACCCGTCCTTTTTCCGCCTCATCTTTCACCTTACGGACCAAATCCCGCCGGCGTTCTTCGGTAAGCGGGGGCACCATCATACGGATGATGGATCCGTCGTTTTGCGGATTTAAGCCGATGTTGGAATCGATGATGGCTTTCTCAATAGGCGAGATCATGCTTTTCTCCCAGGGTTGAACCACCAGAGTTCGCGGGTCCGGGGTGTTGATGTTGGCCACCTGGGCCAGTGGGGTTGCCGAACCGTAGTAATCAACCTGAACACCATCGAGCATAGACGGCATTGCTTTTCCTGCGCGGATTTTAGCAATTTCGCTTTCTGCATGAGCAAGTGCCTTGTTCATGTTTTCTCTGGCATCATCTAATTGTAACTCTATAAGCTCGTTCATGGATTAATCAGGATTTTGTTCAAAAATAGTTTTTTTTTCTCAAGTCATCAAGGTGAAGCGATTTCATTAAAATTCATTTTTTTCTTGACAAATTGGAAACTAAAGCCTTTCTTTACTGCCATAATGAAAAGTGCAACGATTATTACTACGATTATTATTACCATCGGGAATCATCTCCGGGGGGACTAATCGTATGTGATCAATCATATAGGAAAGGCGCTCCCCGAAAAGGAGCGCCTTTCTTCGTTTATCTAAGTCGATCATGAACGTTTTAAAATTTGGCGGTACATCCGTTGGCTCGGTTGCGAGCATAGGCAGTCTTCTCGAAATCCTGAAAAACAGACACGCTCGCGGTGAACAGCAAGTGGTGGTCTTATCCGCTATGAGCGGCATTACGAACTTACTCAGCCTGATGGCCCGGGATGCGTCGGAGGGCAGACCATTCCGGGATGCATTGAGTACGATGGAAGAAAAACATTTTGAGGTTATTCGTAAGCTTATTTCCGTCAAGGATCAAAACCCGGTCTTTACGCAGATAAAGCTTTTTATGAACGACCTGGAAGACTTGCTTCAGGGCATTCACAACCTCCGCGAGTTAAGCCTTCAGAGTCAGGACCTGATCTTAAGTTATGGGGAACGTTGTTCTACCTACCTCATCAGCCAGGTTGCTGCTCAATTTATACCAGATTGCCGCTTCGTGGATGGAAGCGAGCTGATCCGGACGGATAGTCGTTTTGGCAATGCACGTGTAGATGTTGCTTCGAGCGAACAGCGCATTCGCGATCTTTTGGCGGAAAACTCTGCTAAACAGCTTTTTGTAACGGGTTTCGTTGCCTCCAACGACCAGGGGAGGGTTACCACGCTGGGAAGAGGGGGAAGTGATTATACGGCCGCCATTATCGGCGCTGCTTTAGAGGCTGACTTAATAGAAATCTGGACGGATGTTGACGGTATGCTCACTGCGGATCCAAGGCTGGTTAAAAAAGCCTTTTCGCTACCCATCCTTTCTTATACGGAAGCCATGGAACTTTCCTATTTCGGGGCAAAAGTGATCTATCCGCCCACCATGACCCCCGCCTTTCAGAAAAATATTCCTATCCTGATCCGAAACACCTTCAATCAGGATTTTCCCGGCACCCGTATTCAGCGGGAAAGCGGTGAGAGTGCCTATCCGATCAAAGGAATTTCTTCCATCAACGACATCAGCCTGATTAACCTTACGGGTAGCGGGATGGTTGGTAAGGCAGGCTTCAGCGGTCGTCTGTTCTCGCTGTTGGCACAGCGACAAATCAATGTGGTGCTGATTACACAGTCCTCCTCGGAGCACTCCATCACCTTTGCCGTAAATCCGTTGGAAGCAATAGAAGCAAAGCGCCTGATCGAGTCTGAATTCGAGCTTGAGCTGCAGGCTAATAAAATCGATCCACCGCTGGTAGAAACGGGGCTTTCGGTATTGGCAATTGTCGGCGAGCACATGCGGCAAACTCCAGGAATGTCTGGCAGGTTATTCCATGCACTGGGAAGGAACGGGATCAACGTGAGAGCCATTGCGCAGGGATCTTCCGAATATAACATTTCGGTCATCATCCGCCAGGAAGATCTTTCCAAAGCACTGAATGCGGTGCACGACGGTTTCTTCACCGATTTGAATAAGACGATGCATGTGTTCAACCTCGGAACCGGCAATATCGGTTCGACCCTGTTTCGCCAGATCCTGCGGCAGCACAATTTTCTGAAAGAGCACAACGATATCCAGATCAAGCTGGTCGGACTGGCCAATTCCAGGAAAATGCTTTTTGATGCGGACGGGATCTCCCTTGAAGGCTGGAAGCAGGAGCTGGAGGGGAATGGAGAAACGGCAGACCTTTCCGGGTTTATCCGGAGAATGAAACAGATGAACCTGCCAAACAGCGTTTTTCTGGATAATACGGCAAGCCCGCTTCCCCCTGAGCATTACCTGGAGGTCTTCCGGTCGACCATCTCCATCGTTACCTGTAATAAAATTGCTAATTCTTCGGCTTACGATCAGTATCGTAAACTGAAGGATACGGCGCGGAAATTTGGCGTAGATTTCTTTTACGAGACGAATGTCGGCGCCGGGCTGCCTATTGTTCGTACCCTGAAAGATTTGATGACGAGTGGCGACCGCATCCTGAAGATCGAAGCCATCTTATCCGGAACGATTTCTTTCATCTTCAATAATTTCGTTGGCGACCGCTCTTTCGAAAGCGTTGTCAGGGAAGCTCAGGCCCTTGGTTTTACAGAACCGGATCCCCGGGATGACCTGAGCGGGACGGACTTTATGCGCAAGATGCTGATCCTCGCCAGGGATGCCGGTTATCCCCTGGAAGCGCAGGATATCGAGCTGGGGAAAATTCTTCCTCAGACTTGTCTGGACGCCGCTTCCGTTGAGGCATTTTACGAAAGTCTGAAGGCAGAGCATGCCTATTTCGAAGCGATGAAAGCAAAAGCCGGGAGGGAGAACAAAGCGATCCGTTACATCGGTAAACTGGAAGATGGAAAAGTCTCCATTGCCGTAGAACTGGTGGGCGAGGAGCATCCCTTTTATAGTTTGTCCGGAAGCGATAATGTCATTTCATTCACGACCGAACGGTATAAACAACGACCGCTTGTGGTTAAGGGTCCCGGTGCGGGAAGTGAAGTCACGGCCGGTGGTGTTTTTGCCGATCTGGTCAATGTAGGAGCACATTAAAACGAGTAATGGAAACAACATACAAGAAGAAGAAACCTGAGGATTATCTTATGGCGGAAATGGTTCGCGTTTTTGCTCCGGCAACAGCCGCAAACCTGGTCTGCGGCTACGACGTACTGGGGCTTGCACTTGACGCACCGGGTGACGAAGTGTTGATCAGGAGAGTTGGGTCGCCCGGAGTACAGTTAACTTCCATCAGTGGAGACGACGGGCGTTTGCCGATGGACCCGGAGAAAAATACGGTAAGCGCCTGCGTAAAGCTGGTGCTGGAGCATCTGGGCCTCGAAGAGCTGGGCGTAGAAATTGAACTGGAGAAAAAGATGCCGATTGGCAGCGGCCTGGGTTCGAGCGCAGCGAGCACCGTCGCAGGCCTGTTTGCGATCAACGAGCTTCTGGGGAGGCCCCTTAGCAAATCAGAGCTTCTGCCTTTTGCATTGAAGGGGGAAGAGCTTGCCTGCGGGCACGGGCATGCCGATAATGTTGCTCCGGCGCTGTTGGGTGGAATCACCCTGATCCGTAGTTATGATCCGCTGGAGGTTATACAACTTCCCGTTCCCGAACAATTGTATTGTTCGGTGGTATTCCCGCATGTCGATGTGCCAACCAGGGCGGCGCGGCAGATGATCCGCTCTCAGGTATTGCTGAAGGATGCGGTAACCCAATGGGGCAACATTGCCGGATTGGTTAGTGGCTTGTTTACCGCAGACTATGCGCTGATCGGCCGTTGCATGAAAGACGTACTGATTGAGCCAACGCGGTCGATCCTGATTCCTGAATTCGAAAATATGCGAAAAGTTGCCCTTGACCAGGGGGCGCTGGGCTTTGGTATCTCCGGCTCCGGCCCATCAGTTTTTGCTTTTTCCACCGATATGGAAAAAGCGGAACGGATTACCTCTGCCCTGCAAGCGCACCTGGATTCAACAGAGATCGGCAGCAACGGTTACAGTTCTCCGGTAAATACCCAAGGTCCCCGGGTGCTGGAAGTAAAAAATAATCATTAACAGAAGAAACATGTTATTTTACAGTACCAATAACCGGCAGTTGCGGATCCCCTTCCGGGAAGCGCTTTTTCAGAGTTTGCCGGCAGATAAAGGCTTATATATGCCGGTATACATTCCCGAGCTCTCGGGAGATTTTATCCGTGACCTTGAGAACAGAAGTTTGCAGGATATTGCTCTGGAGATCAGTTCTGCCCTTTTAGGAGAAGACATTCCGCAGGCGAAGCTGGAGGAGATTATCCGCGATGCGATAAACTTCGGGGTACCCCTGCGAAAACTGGACGAAGACGTATCGGTGCTTGAGCTTTTCCACGGACCTTCGATGGCTTTTAAGGACTTTGGAGCACGCTTCATGAGTCGGGTGATGGCTTATTTTGCCGCGGATCGTGGGGACGCTTTACTGGATGTACTTGTTGCGACTTCCGGCGATACGGGCGGAGCGGTCGCTCTGGGGTTCGAATCGGTACCCAATACGCGGGTAACCATTTTATACCCTAGAGGAAAGGTGAGCCCTATACAGGAACAACAGCTGACCAGAAACGCGGGGAACATCCGCGCGCTGGAGGTCGACGGTACGTTCGATGATTGCCAGGCCATGGTGAAGCAGGCCTTCAATGACCCTGAACTGAAGGGCTTGCTTAACCTGACCTCTGCCAATTCCATCAACATCAGTCGACTGATCCCGCAGACGTTCTACTACTTTCACGCCCTGGCCGATGCCCGGAGGCAAGGCGATCACGAGGTTGCTTTTTCTGTGCCGAGCGGAAATTTCGGTAATGTAGGAGCCGGCTTGCTAGCCTGGAAAATGGGCTTGCCGGTGCGTTACTTCCTCGCCGCCACGAATGCAAACGACACCGTGCCACGTTTTCTCCGGGAGGGACACTATGATCCCAGACCCACCATAGCCAGCCTGTCGAATGCTATGGATGTAGCGCAACCCAGCAATTGGGTGCGTATTATGGACCTGTTTGGGGGAGATACCGTGGTGTTGAAAACCCTGTTGCGCTCGATAGCTTTTGACGATAAGGAAACGAAGTCCGGTATGCGGGAGCTATATGAAAGTTATGGTTATGTGGCTTGTCCACATACTGCGGTGGCCTACCTGGCCGCCCGGCAACAGCGAAAAGAAGATCCGGGCGATTACCGTTCCATCGTACTGTCTACTGCTCATCCCTGCAAATTTCCGGAAGCCTTCGATGCAGAAATCGCTTCTCAAATGGCGATACCTGAACAGGTTGAGGCTTTGGCCGAACGGGAAAGTAAAAAAGAACCCTTGAGTAATCGGTATGAGGAATTCAAGAGCTTTCTGACCGATTACCGCTAATGCGCCTATACGCTATTTAAAAAAACAGCTGTTCTCATGGTCGTTCACCATGCCCACGGCCTGCATATAGGCGTAGCAGATGGTACTGCCAAAGAATTTCAGGCCACGTTTTTTCAGGTCTTTTGAGATTGCGTCCGATTCCGGCGATGTGACGGGAATCTGCCGATAGTTTTCTACCGATTGATTGATAGGTTGCCGGCCCGGCATAAAGGAATACAAATAGTTATAAAAGGAACCGAATTCCCCTTGCAGGTCAAGGAAAATGCGGGCAGCGCCAATAGCAGCTTTTACCTTTGCGCGGTTTCGGACAATACCAGGGTCTTGCAGGATCTCTTCAATCTCCGCCTCGCCAAACCGGGCTACCTTTGATGCATCGAAACCGGCAAAGTTCTTTCGGTAGCCCTCACGCTTCCTTAAAATGGTAATCCAGCTCAGACCTGCCTGGGCAGCTTCCAGGATGAGAAATTCGAAGAGCGTCTGCTCATTTTCCACCGGCTTCCCCCACTCAAGATCATGGTAGGCTACATAAAGCGGGTCGGTACCACACCAACCGCATCGTTTAATGTCATTCATTTTCGAGTTCTGTTAAGGGGTTCCAAAAATAAGACTTAAGATCTACAATGCGATTCTTCCGTACCGGAACCCCTTCCTTTTCCAGCATTTGCTGCATGCTGTCTTTTTCCGGGAATGCAGCCGCGCCGCTTAGCATCCCGCTGCTGTTGACCACGCGGTGTGCCGGTACCGGAGTTTTTGCCTGACCGGCCCGCGCCATGGCCTGACCAACCTGCCGGGCGTTTCCAGGGCGGCCTATGGCTTTTGCCAGCACACCATAGGAACAAACCCGCCCTTTAGGAATCAACCGCACAAGCTGAAATACCATTTCGTTAAAAGTGCTGTCATCATTCGTCTTCATTGAAGCCCTGTATAGCGTAGTTAAAGCTAAGGATATTCATTCTAAAAACTGCATCTTTGCAGAATGTCCGCAGGTACCTTATATCTTTTGCCTGTCCCACTAGCGGATGGAGCGGAAAAATCTTCTTACACGGCCTTTCATCAGGAACTGATCAACGGAATCTCCGAATACGTTGTCGAAAACGAAAAGACTGCCCGACGTTTTCTGAAATCTGCAGGATTGACAATCCCGCAATCGGAATTAGTGTTACACGTTTACGGAAAGCAGGAGCGCCAGCAGCGGAAGGTTGACCCGCGTTTTTTTGAAGGCCTTTTGTCCGGTAGAGATGTGGGATTGATGAGCGAAGCCGGTTGTCCGGGCATTGCCGACCCGGGAGCAGAGCTTGTCCGGGAAGCCCATCGTTTGGGTATTAGAGTCGTTCCCCTGGTAGGGCCGAATTCCATGATTCTGGCTCTCATGGCTTCCGGTATGGACGGTCAGAGCTTCGCCTTTCACGGCTATCTTCCGATAGACAAAGCCGCAAGGACCCGGCGCATCAAGCAGCTGGAGCGCCTGTCAAAGGAGCAGCGACAAACGCAACTCTTTATGGAGACGCCGTTTCGAAACAATCAATTGCTGGAGGATGTTTTAAAAGCCTGCTCTGCCGATACCCGTCTGTGCGTGGCCTGTCAGCTTACAGCGCCTGACGAACAGATCATCAGCGATACGATCAGTGGCTGGAAAAAGCGTAAAACAGATTTTCATAAAAAGCCTGCCATCTTCCTGATAGGTTGATGGCAGGTTTAAGAAGAAGACGTTTTAGAAAGGTATGGTTACTTCAGCGTCCCAATCTTCCCTTAGCCGAACCTGAAAGCCGGCTCCGAAATCAGCGGGCTCAAGTAATTTACCCGTAAAGCTAAGCTGTACATTGTTGCGGATCTTACTTTCTACGGTCACATCCCGGAGCAGCACTCCTTCCGCATCCAGAGCCCGAAGCAGATAGCTAACCGCAAATTCCTCTTCCGGGTTTCCGATAAATTGATTGAATGTGATATGCTTGTCTCCATGTTCGAAGGGAAGCTCCCAAATCACGGCGTTGGCTTCCGGATCGGGCAGTTCGCCGACCGTTCCGAAAGGGAAATAAAAACTATGACCATGTTGTCGGGTAACCTCCAACCTGGCTACCTGATCCAGCGCTTCCTGATCGGTGAACTCAAATGTTATCTGGCTGAAAAATCTCTGCAGCTCGATGTCCAGGTTAAGATCGGCTTCGTCTATCGCGAAACGTTCGGATTTCTGACCATATATACTGGCGAATGCATTATCGAAATGGTTTCCGACATAAAAATCGTAAGCAGAATTCAGCTGAGGGGGCAGCAGCAGTTCCTTAGAAGAAACGTTGCTGACCACTACTGCATAATAGTTTCCTCCGGGTAACTGCACCGACAACTGGTTGTTCGTCGTTGTTTGGAAAGGTGTAGATCCTTCGGTAACGATTGCTTTGGTCTCGGCGTCAAATACATAATAATGCAAGGAAGATATAGATGGAAGCTGCGGGGTACTCAACCAGGGGATTCCCATAACCGCAACATTATCCACACGCATGGTCCCCGTTGTTGTATTGTGCGCCCCGCCTCCCATACGGTCGCCGGCCAATGGCTCAATCCGGAAGATGATGCTCCGGTGTATCAGGGGGTCTACACGGCCCTCGAGGTCGAACAGGAACCAGTTTGTGGCATGTGGACCCGCGTAAGAAAATTGATTGTTTTCTTCCAGTACCAGGAAATCATTGCCTTCGTCCAGCGAATACAAAAAACGGAAGGCTTTAGGGCCGGTATTTGAGCTCTGTAGCTGAAAGGAGATGGAGTCCAGTTTGCGGACTTGCTCTAAGGGGACGCGGATCTCGATCGATTCCGGACCAACTATACTCAGTGAAACACCTTCGGGAAAATGCTGGTGTCTGATGCCTGATGTAAAATTTTCCGTACTTCTTCCTTTTACCCGAAATTCCACATCCTCCTGAAGGGCAATCTCCGGGAGCACATTTTCATTGTTGAACGTCCAGAAATAAAGGTAATGATCAACGGGATCCGCTTCTGTTATCTGTGCACGCGCCGTTCTGTTTTTGATTCCGGCGCGAAGACCAACATGCTGCGCCTGCAATCCGGAATTTTGGGATAATGGGCGGATAACGGACTGGAAGCCGGACAGATTCAGGTTTAGGTTGTACAGCTGCTGCTCCGGTTGGATGTCTGCAGGTTGCTCCTTCAGGCAGGAGCAGAGGAGTAAAGTACCCAGGCATATCAGGCCCAGGCGATGACTGGTAATTTTCATGTTGCGTAAAGATTTATTCATTACGCAAAATCATGCATCTTCCCTTTGTATCCTAATTGTAAGATACAAAGGGAAGATGATGGCTTTTATTCAAAAATTCTTATGAAGGTTTAGCGGTATTATACCAGATCGAAGCCTATATCGCGACGGAAGGTCCGGCCGTCGTAGAAAATCCGTCCGGCGTCGGCAGTAGCCTGCTGCAGAGCGTCAAACAGATTATCCTGCAGAGACGTCACCGCCAGCACACGTCCTCCGTTGGTCACGACTTCCCCATTCCTGCTTGCAGTACCCGCATGGAACAGAATGGACTCTTTTACGTTTTCCATTCCGGTCATGACCTTTCCTTTGTCGTAGCTTCCCGGATAGCCCCCCGACACCATCATAACGGTGGCAGCAATTTTCGGCGATACGGAGAGCTCCTTACTTTCGAGATTTTCCTGAGCGACACCCAGCAGCAGCGCTACAAAATCACTTTCAATGCGCGGGAAAATACTTTCTGTTTCCGGGTCGCCCATGCGTACGTTGTACTCTATGACATAAGGGTCTCCGCCCATATTCATCAGGCCGATAAAAAGAAATCCTTTGTAGGGAATTTCATCCTTTTTTAATCCTTCTATAGTGGGTTTGATGACCCGTTCTTCGACTTTCTGCATGAAGAGCGGATCCGCGAAAGGAACCGGTGAGACCGATCCCATTCCGCCCGTATTCGGTCCCTTATCCCCTTCTCCGATCCGTTTATAATCTTTTGCGGAGGGAAGGATTTTATAGCTTTTTCCATCGGTAAGGACGAATACCGAGAGTTCTATTCCGGAAAGGTAGTCTTCAATCACAACCATATCGCCGGCGGCACCGAACTGTCCGCTAAGCATCTCTTTGAAAGCCATGCGGGCTTCATCGTGCGACGGAGATATAATAACACCTTTTCCGGCTGCCAGACCATCAGCCTTTAAAACGACCGGCAAGGATTGCTTGTCAATATATTGCAGACCTTCCTCCAGGGTTTCATTTGTGAACGATCTCGATGCCGCAGTTGGAATTCCGTGTCGCGACATAAATTCCTTCGAGAAGTCTTTGCTGCCTTCCAGCCTGGCTCCGGCGGCCTGAGGGCCGATTACGGGAATGTCTTTAAACTGCGGATGTGCCAGAAAAAAATCGTGTATGCCGTTTACAAGAGGCTCTTCCGGACCCACGACGATCATTTCAACACGATTGTTCAAGGCAAAGTCTGCAATCTTCTGAAAATCGTTTACCGAAACATCAACATTTTCTCCGAAAGCTGCCGTTCCGGCATTCCCCGGAGCGATATATAATTTATCTGTTAATGCACTCTGTGAGATCTTGTAGGCAAAAGCACTTTCGCGACCACCGGAGCCGATTAATAGAATATTCATAGTAAAAGGGTTTTTGCGCAAAGATAAGTTTTTTTGAAAGCATTGGGCTAAAGCCGAGCGATAACGTTTTCGTAAAAACTCATGGGATTCATCTCGCTACTGAAAATTATATCGCTATTATTGCTTGCTGACTAACAATAAATTATGCCCGCTTCAGAAATATGGGTTTAAAGCCCTCAGAAGCGATGAACAAGAGCAACTGACCAGTATTGCTAACTTAAATTGACAACCATGAAATTCAAAGAAGGAGTTAAGAAACCTGTTTTTTACCTCGGGTTGCTCTCAGTCCCAATCTTTTATTCATTACCAGACTACGCGTCAATCAGGATGGGGGCATTTGGAAACGTTAACCTTTCCGTGCGACAGGAGGAAGATGTGAGGGGCCGCGTGGTGGACGAGAACAAACAGCCTGTCGCGGGAGCAACAATATCCGTAAAAGGGACGACACGAAGTGTTTCATCCAACGATGAAGGCCTTTTCTCTATAACTGCGGCATCAGCAACAGACGTATTGGTAGTTTCTTACATCGGCTATTCGGCAAGCGAGTACGCGCTTGCCGGGCAGGACCTGACAAAGGAGATTGTTATCACGCTAAAGCCCGAAGAGGAGACGGCTCTTGATGAGGTTGTGGTAGTCGGTTATGGTAGCCAAAGGCGACAGGACGTGACCGGAGCGGTATCGTCCGTCAGTTCCCGCGACATCGGAGAAGTGCCCGTCACTCAGCCCTCGCAGGCCCTTCAGGGGCGTGCCGCGGGGGTTATGGTCACGAATGTTAACAATAAACCTGGTGGCGCAGCTACGGTTCGGGTCAGAGGTAACCGCTCTTTTTCAGCCGGAAACGATCCGCTCTTTGTCATCGATGGTATACCCATAACCGGCGGGCTGGAGGATATCCCTCCACAGGATATCGCTTCCATGGAGGTGCTGAAGGATGCCTCAGCAACTGCGATTTACGGCTCGCGTGGTGCCAATGGCGTGGTGATCGTCACGACAAGAAGGGGGGTGAGCGGGGAGACGACCGTCAGTTACGACAACTGGATTGGCTTCTCTAATGTGTATAAACAGATCGATATGATGGATGGCGCTCAGTTCGCCGAATATAAACGGGAATCCAGAAGAGCTGCAGGTCAATACGACGATAGTGATCCAAATGCGGATCAGAATACGCCAGGTCTGTTCGATCCAGTTGAACTGGCTTCTATTGCCCAGGGCCGGAGTACGAATTATCAAGATCTGATGCTGGAGACAGGTCGTCAACAGAACCATTCCCTCAGCGTAATGGGAGGCTCGGAAAAGACGCGCTTTAATGTATCGTTTAATTATATGAACGATCAGGGAATCATCCCGATTCAGAAGTTCAATCGCTATGCCATGCGCGTCAACTTGGACCACGAGATCAGCGATCGTATCCGGATAGGAACCTCTGTGCTGGGTAATTACAGCATCAGGGACGGGCAAGGGCTGAATCCCTATGACGATACGTTGCTTGAAAATCCACTCGGCGTGCCTTATGACGAAAACGGGTCGCTGATTTTCCTTCCGACCACCGACGGACTGAGGAGCAATCCGCTCAGTGAGTTGGTGCCGGGGGCGCTGATCAACAAAAATCGGCGGATGCGGCTCTTTACCAGCATTTACGGAGAAATTAAGCTTGCGGAGGGCTTGACCTACCGGCTGAATTTTGGGCCGGATCTTATCCACAGTCGCACAGGAAATTTCCAGGGGCGTTTCACCAATGCCCGACTCGGAGGGACCTCCGCCGCGCAGGGCAATGAAGACTTGGTATTCAATTATACGCTGGAGAATATCGTTAAGTACAATAAGGTCTTTCAGGATAAGCACGCTTTGGAGATTACCGCCCTGCAAGGCTTGCAGCACCGTCAGCAGGAAGCATCAAACATCAGCGTCAGGGGTATACCGGTAGAGGATATGCGTTACTTCAATTTCAATTCCGCGGAAGAGATTCTGGGGGTGGGAAGCGATTTCAACCGCTGGGATATCATATCCTACATGGGGCGGATCAACTATATTTTTGACGACCGGTTTTTAGCCACACTTACTGCACGTATAGACGGCTCGTCCCGGTTCGGTCGCAATCACCGCTACGGTTTTTTCCCTTCCGTAGCCCTCGGCTGGACCATCAGCAACGAATCTTTCATGCGGGATAGCGAGTTTGTCGACCTGCTAAAACTTAGGGGAAGTTACGGTGAAACCGGAAATACCGGGATCGACCCTTATGGTACGCAGGGATTGCTGGAACGAACCACCTATGCCTTCGATGAGGCTGCAGCGTTCGGTTTCCGGCCCAATCAGCTCCGGAACGACAACTTGAAATGGGAGACGACTACACAGTTCAATG
>JBMDWN010000203.1:0-5641 GCA_048595275.1 Olivibacter sp.
ATGGTACGGTACCCAATACGGACTTCTCCCGGCACTCGTTCCGGGCTACCGGCGAAACAAAACTGGGCGATAAGCTCACCATCGGAGCCACGGCCAATTACGTCAACAGCGGACGGACTTATTTTACGCAAGGCGGGACAAGTGGTGTGCTTGGCGCGGTAGCCTGGCCGAGAAATGACGACATGCGAAACTATCTGAACCCGGACGGTTCCCAACGTACGCTGGATCCCAACGGATCCGACAATCCATTTTGGACCATTCATAATAAGCCGGCGACCAACAAAGTTAACCGGGTTATTGCCACCGGAAACATCAACTATACCCCGCTTGACTGGTTAACCTTAACCTACCGCGCCGGAACGGATTTCTATAATGAGCAATTCCTGTACTATTCCATGCCGGGGACCTTGGTTGAGATCAATGAAAATGGTTACCTCACCACTTCTTCGACCAATAACCAGATTACCACTTCGACCTTTCTGGCAACTGTAAATAAGCGGGTTCGGGACGATTTTAATTTCAGTTTATCGGTCGGGCATAACCTGGAATCGAGCAACCGGGAAGCCATTTTAAGCTCGGCGCGCAACTTCATAGAACCAGGCTTTCCGAGCATCAACAACACCTTGCCGGAAGATCGAAATACGTCTACCCGGATCGACCGTCGCCGTATTATCGGCCTGTTTGGCGATTTTAACTTTGACTGGAAGGGCATTGTATACCTGAACGCCCGGGGGAGAAACGACTGGTCATCTACCTTGCCGATCACGGATCGCTCATTTTTCTATCCATCCATCAGTTCTTCCGTTATTGTGACCGATTTGCTTCGCGAACTCGGAACGGAATTGAACGAAAATTTCCTATCCTATCTTAAACTCAGAGCCGCTTATGCTCAGGTAGGGAAGGATGCTATGCCGCATGTGCTGCAAACAACCCTGGGGACCTATATCAACGACTTTACTATTAATCCAAGAGGATTCATACTAAACATCAATGATTATTACGGCAACCCGACATTAAAGCCGGAATTCACCAACTCCTATGAATACGGAGCCGAAGTTCGTTTCCTGAGAAACCGGATCGGACTGGACTTTACCTATTACAAGACCCGTTCTTCCAACCAGATATTAGGAACGCGAACGCCGCCTTCGTCCGGATCTTTCCTGACTTACCTGAATGGTGGTGAAATAGAAAATCGTGGCGTAGAGGCCATTTTGAACCTGCGCGCGATCGAAAGCCCGGCCTTCAGCTGGACGGCGGACCTGAATTTCAGTGCCAACAGAAACGCGGTATACAATCTGCCTGGAACGTTAGACCGCGTTGAACTATCCGATTCCTGGGCAGGCATCGCGCAGGGAGCAGCCTTTTTAAATGGAACCGTCTTCGGCATCAACGGCAACACCTGGAAAAGAAACGAACAGGGTCAATTACTGCTGGACGATGCCGGCCGGCCTCAGCGCGATGCCCTGATGAGCATCATAGGCGACCGGAACCCGTCCTGGATAGCCGGTATTACGAATAACTTCCGCTACAAAAACCTCAACCTGTCTTTCATGTGGGACTTCCGTATCGGTGGAGATATTTACAACGCAACAGAGAATCAGCTGGTGCTGTCGGGCTTGAGTACGCAGACCCTGGACCGCGGGGAGCGTGTGTTCGATGGGATCATCGAAAGTACGGGATTAACCAATACACAAGCAATCCCCCTCAACCAGGATTTCTACCAGACGCTTTACCTCTATGAAGGTCGAAACTTTGTAGAAGATGGCAGCTGGGCTCGTTTGCGCTATGTAAACTTGTCCTATAATTTCCCGCGGGCTGTAACTCAAAAGCTGGGACTTCAGAATTTACAAGTGTTTTTGAATGGTCGGAATCTATTGCTCTTTACACCGTACTCGGGTGTTGATCCGGAAGTGTCCGGAAGCGGAGCTGGAGTCGGCGGAACCGGATCCTTCGGTTTCGATAACCTGGGCATGCCCGCCACCCGCGGCCTGGACATGGGCGTGAAATTCACCTTTTAGTTTAGAACAGTTAAGTCATGAAAACATACCTATATACAGCGATGACGCTCGGATTGATGTCCCTGAGTTTAACATCCTGCAAAGATTATCTGGACATCAACGATAACCCGAACAACCCAGCCGCTGTCTCGGCTGCCAACCGCATTGCCGGAGCCATCACAACCACTAACGGTGCCTCAATGTGGCGCGGAGCCAGGGAAATTGCGGGCGTTACCCAATACGGATTGACCGCACTGACGACCGGCACCAACCGCAATGCCGAAACCTGGCGTTTTACAGCTGCCTATTTTATGTGGCAGAATGCTTATGTCAGTACCATGCCGAACTGCGTTGATCTGATCAACCTGGGAGAAGACGAAGGGAACCCGCATTTCTCAGGTGTAGGGAAGACCCTTCTGGCGTTAAATCTCGGTATGCTCACCGATCAATATGGTGCGATCGTGGTCGATGATTTTTACGATGGCCGGTCAGCGCTGAATCTGATCCCTAAATTCAACAGTCAACCCGAGGTATACTCGAAAATCGATTCCATCCTGGATGCCGCGATTGTTGACTTCGATCAGCCGGCGACAGCCGTCGGTCTAAACGATAGGAACGGTGATTTGCTGTATGGAGGCGATGTAAGCCGGTGGAGAAAATTCGCCTACGCCCTGAAAGCCCGCTACCTGAATCATCTCAGTAAAAAAACCGGACTCTACAATCCACAAGCGGTCATAGAAGCCTGTAGCCAGGCCTTCGATACGGATGGTATGGATGCTGAATTTCCTTACATCGAATCCGGTTTAGAAACCGATCAGAACCCCTGGTCCAGCTGGGGAGGCTTCACAAATGCTGCAAATCCGAGGTATATCACCTGGTCCCAGTTTTTCGTCAACATGCTCAGCTCATTGCCCTTTACCAATACGGCGATCGATGATCCGAGAATTGAAAAAATCATGACCCCTGCAACAGATGGCGTTTACAGAGGTTTGGCACCAGGTGCCGGTTTGGCAGGTGGACAAGGCCTCCTGGCCGATGGAAGTGCCGGTGATGCCAGTAAAACAGTTGCGGATGACTTCAGCGGCTTTAGCCGAAGCGGTTTCTATACGAATTCAACGTCACCCTTTCCGTTCATCACCTATTCCGAAGTCAAATTCATAGAAGCGGAGGCCCGTCTTCGCACAGGCGATGCTGCAGGGTCAAGGGGGGCATATGAAGAAGGTGTAAAAGCGAACATGCGGAAGCTGGGGCTTAGTCAGCAGGAAATAGAGGCTTACTGGCAGGCGCAGCTGGCGGATGGATTCAGCACCCACTTCAATACCCTTCAGACCGGGCTGAGCTACATTATGCGTCAAAAGTACATTACCTTATGCCTGAATCCGGAAAGTTGGGTAGATATGCGTCGGATGGATTACAGTCGGGACATCTACGGTCCTTCACTCATGCGGCCTATTAACCTGAACACTGTCATATTCGATCCTGCAGATGAAAGTCAATGGATCCAGGCGATGCTTTACGAATCCAATGAACAAAACCGGAATCCGGATCAGGTGGGTGATAATACAGAGCGTTACCGTCTGTTGACGCCGCTTTGGTGGAATTCGGCCGATTAATTATTTCGATATGAAGAGATCCGCAGCCATACTTACGGCCTTTAGTTTTTTTTTGCTGGCTTCCTGTTCGCAATCCACCTTCCGGATTTTCGAAAAGCCACTCCCTAATGATTCGTTGCGTCGGATGCTGAGCCTGGAATACATGGCTCAGCATCACGACCTGATGAAATCTTCCCCGGGCATTGTCCCTCAGATGGTTGTGGTGCATTGGACCGCCGTACCAGATATTGAACGCACCTTCGATGTTTTTCGGGAAGCTTCGCTGGGAGGATCCCGAAAAGACCTGAAGCAGTCAAGTGATCTGAACGTATCGTCCCAATTTCTCATCGATCGGGATGGTACTATTTTCCGGCTTCTGCCTGATACCATTTTCGCCCGGCACACGATCGGCCTGAACCATTGTGCCATTGGTATTGAAAATATTGGTGGTGATAAGCAACCGCTGACGAGAGCACAATTATCCGCGAACGAGGCCCTGATCCGTTACCTGAAGCGTAAATATCCGATCGATTTCGTCATCGGTCATTATGAATACCGGGAGTTTGAGAGCAGTGCTCTTTGGCGCGAACCAGACAGCCTTTACAGAACGGTAAAAACCGATCCGGGCAAGCGTTTTATGAAACAATTAAGAAAGCGCCTCGGAGACCTGTCGCTTAAACCGTTTCCTCAGTAGTTTCGGCTTTTGTAGACTTTTATTATGCTTAAATACATCACCTTTAGCTTTTCTATCGCTTTTATTTCATGGATTGTCGGCATGGTGGTCACCGCCTTTCTTTCGAAGACAGCCTTGTATCAAAAAAAGTTGTCAAGGCTTAATTTTATTAAGAGCGAACGAGTGAGTTCCTTCCTTGGCCTGACACTATTCAAATGGTTGATCATGCACAGCTTTTTCAAGTATTTTAATCCGAAGTTATCGATCAGAAAAAGAATTATCGTGAGCGAACTCGAAGATTATCGTTCGGAAATGACCACCGCTGAACTCAATCACTTATTCGCCTTTGTTTTCATGTCCATTTTTATGTTAATCAAATTATTCAGCGGGCTCTATCTGTTTGCCTTGGTAATGCTGCTCATCAATGTGTTAATGAACCTTTATCCGAGTTTACTCCAACAGCAAAATAAAAGACGTATTGACCGCTACCGTCATTTCTATCGCCACATTGACCAAAGAAGCTAATCTTTCAAATTACTTTAGTGCAAGTTCAATCTATGTCGAATTTTCTATATCTTCACGCCTGTTAATCTAAACACGTTTATGAAAGCTACAGCCCAAAACCTGAAATCACTGTCAGACGAAGAATTGATTTTACGCCGAAACAAATTGAGAGGCGCATATCTTGGAATGGGTATAGTGTTATTGTTCGCCCTGTCAATTCTCGTTTATCTAATAATATCAAAAGAACTATATACTTTGCTGGCCGTTGTGTGCGCAACTCCATTGACCTTACTGCCAGGACTTATCACTATAAGTAATGTCAATAAGGAAATCAAAGAAAGAGGGATAGCTCAAAAACTATAAGTTGAAAATAAAAAGATTGTTACGCTCTCGTAAAATGTTGATCTGTTTTTTTAAAAAAACAAAACCCGGTACTTTTGGGGTTGTACCGGGTTTTTATATTAATCAACCTAAACCTAATATATTACTAACAAAACTTATGCCAAAGTCGAAATGGCGGACTAATACATATGTTAACCTATTGTCCTTTACTAACACGGTTATTTCTTTACGGGTTTTTCTCGCAGAGCGCCGGGTATGGACTCTTTGTTTATTAAAGTAGATTGAGGTCTGTACTCCGATCTTAAAAGGTCCACATAAGCCTCAACGGCCCAAAAAGCTTCCTCAGGCTTCATATATCGTAAAAGATGCCCTGCCATCTTAGTGTGTATTTCGATAATTTTGTCATTTAATATCGGATTGATGTTATTTTTTGTCTTACGCCTCATAGCTATACGTTTTCCTAAATTAGCAGATTGACGCACACCCATGGAATAAGTAGTTAGAAAGTAAGAAAAGTGTACATGAACGACATG
>JBMDWN010000204.1:0-1636 GCA_048595275.1 Olivibacter sp.
GGGCACCTGACCGAAGCGTTCCCGGATCAGGTCGAAATCCCGGTAAGTCGCTTTAAGATCGCTTTCATTACCGCTCTGCAGATAATAAGTGGCCGGTTCCCGAAAGGATTGTGCAATGTTCACGTTGTGCCAGTTGGGCAGGTCATCCTGCTGACGCCAGTTGGCGGTATTGCGATGTGTTTTTTCTGCCAGTTCAAGCAGCCAGTCGTTTCCTTCCGTCCGGTTGTAAAGCCAGTAAATGCTGTAGAGGTTGTCTCCGCCGCGACTGTTTTCCCAATAGTCTTTCAGGAACCGATCTTCCGGAAGGTTTGCCTGCCACCGGAAGTATTTTTCCATGAAGGGCAGCACCCGTTCATCCTGGCTGTGTTCGTAATAGGATTGCAGGCACCAGACCATGATCATATTCCCCCAGAGATCAGGTTTGCCGTCTTTCAGGATCATCGGGCCAAAATAACCATCCTCTTGCTGGCTTTCCAGCGCAGCATCCAGCCATATTTTTGTTTCTTTGATGATCGTGGAATCACCCAGAATATAACCCAGGTTTCCGTAGCCTTTCAACCAATAAGGCACTTCTTCCCAACCGTGATCTCCTTCGCCGTCCTTACTGAGCCAGGCATTGTCTTCTTTGGCCAGCCAGGCACTGATTTCTCCTAATTGCCCAGTCAGTCCATCGCGTTGCAGCTCCAGGTATTTATGCAGCCAACCCTTAGGCTGTATGCTACCGACCGGAAGTTTAATAAAGGCCGAAGCTTTCAGCGGAGCACGATTGGAAACATAATTTGCTGAGTGGGCAGCCGTATCCGGCCGTTTCACCACTTCAACGCCTGTCTGATTTTTCTGTCCGCATGCAGATAAAAGCACCGCCCCCGCCAGGGAAAAACCGGTGAAGAACAGGATTTTACTTTTCATTTATCTTCCAGTATTTACAATTCAACTCGTTGCACAGGCGTGAAAATCATGTCTTCGACGCCCGCAATCTTCAGGCCCACCCGAACGAAAACGTAATTCTGAACCGGGTTCAGGTTCGGCACATCTACGCTGATGCTTTGCGCCTCGCTGACGTTGATGTCCTGTCCACGGCGTTCGGTTCTGGCCACTGCGGTCCGGGTATCCGTAAACAACGTTTTGCCTACGTAAAGCGTTACGTGTTCTATATCCCGCGCCCGCTCATCCGTAACGATCTGCTCGATCCGGAAGTTTGCCTGAACGTTTCTTCCATTAACCTGGAAAGCCGGCTCCCGCAACATGTAGTAAGGCGTTACTTCAATATCGAAGTTCGTCGATCCGCTAACGGCTATGTCAATAGAGTCCGGCAGGGAAACGAATGGCCCCTGATTCGGTTGGAACAGCGCTTTATAGTTGCCGTCGAAAAGCAAAGCTGCGTAACTCCCATCCTGATCAACCGTTACCGTGATCGGTGTGTTCAGTTGCCAGCCCGGCTCGAAAAGTTCAAACAAAACGTCGTTATAACTAACGGGAATAGCTTCTCCCTGGTATACGATTCTCCCGGTAAGCTGTGACGTAGGTGCATCGTAATTATCTTTTCCGCAGCTTGCGAGCGTCAGCACGATAGCAAAAAAGGCTGTCAGTCTGCCTGCGGTATTCTTAAATCGGTCTTTTAATTGCTTAACCATGA
>JBMDWN010000205.1:0-5972 GCA_048595275.1 Olivibacter sp.
TGCATAAGATTTATACCTTCATGATCACTAATCCAGGCGACATAAAAATATACGAGCGGGTAATGAACCAGGTAAAGCGGGTAGGAGATGTCTCCTAAGAATTTGCAAATATGATGCTCTGTTCGGCTGTGGATAATTCCGCTTGCACCGATATAAACGATGAGCGGGAAAAGGAAGATTATGCACACCGATTAATAAAGACCGTTCATCCAGACTTGGTCTGCGCCGCCGATACGCGGCATGTACAGCGCGGCAGCAATCAGAACGGTGCACCATAAAAAGGCGTTTTTAATACGGGTTGGTTGGGCTATCCGGGAAAGCAGCAAGCCAGCAAAAAATGGATACATGACCCTCGTCAAACCGATGCGTACCTGTTCAAGGTTTAGGGTCCAGCCACCGCTGACATCCCCATTGCTTATAGCCAGATGCGCCAGCGCCAGCGCTGAAACAAGAACCAATACACTCAGCGCTGTTTTTGAGAATTTCCGAATACCGGCCGCGTAAAGGATATTGGCAATGTATTCAAAAAGCAAAGACCAGCCCACGCTGTTGAGCGGATGCATTTCCTGCCAACCCCGTATATCCATAGATAGCGGTACGGGTAGGATGGTATAACCAATAAGCATAACCAACAGCAATTTCCAAAACGGAACGGTGTGAATAAACGGCCAGATGGTTGAATCGGTATAGTAGAAGCCAATAGCTCCAAGGGTCATCCCCAAGATCACCATCGGCTGGAGCCGCTCAACCCGACGTTTGAAAAAATTACCAAAGGTCATCTTATGCCAGCGATCGTCATAGGCATAGCCAATCACAAAACCGGACAACAGGAAGAAGAAATCGACCGCCAGATACCCATGATTAACCAGGAGATCCAGCGGTCCGGTGCCTAAAGGTTCAGCCAGGTGAAACGTGACAACAATTATGGCAGCCACACCTCGTAATCCATCAAGAATGGGATAGTGCGGCTTGGCGGAAAGGTTATTTGTACTCATCAGTCAGTAGCTGTTTATAGGCCTGTAAAGGTAGAAAAACAGCTTATGCAGATTCGCTCAAATAGTATCAAAATAGAAACGGATAGTCTCAAACAGGCTTTTTTATGCTGTAATATAACTGCGTTAAGCCCGTATCGTATGTTTTGGCAGTGATAAAGTCCAGGACTTGCTCCGGTCTACCGTCCTGAAACAGTCGTGTCCCATTGCCCAGCAGTATCGGGATTACAGAAATGATCATCTCATCAATCAGATCGTGCTTAAGCAATTCATTAATGACCTCCGCCCCGCCATCGCAGTAGATGTTCTTCCCGTTTCCAGCTTTCAACTGCTTAACCAAAGTGCTGAGGGGTCCGGTATAAAAGCTTGTTCGGCCTGTGCTGGGTTTTTCCGTTCTCGTAATGACATAAACATCCCGGTGCCCGTTATCGTAATGGGACGCACCAATTTCTTTAAGGACGTAGTCGTAAGTTTTCCTGCCGATGATCAGCGTGTCAATGGTTTCCACAAAATTGGCATAGCCATAATCTTCGTTTTCTTTTTCGACCAGTTTTAGAAAACTCAGGTCATTTTCCGGCTTTGCGATGTAGCCGTCTAAACTCATCGCAATAAAAAGGGATACCTTAGGCATTTTCGTATTCTTTAATGTTTTTACAAAAATACGAAGGTCAGTCGCTATTTCTTTTGATGCCATGGATATACGGCGATAAAGTTGCGCAGGGAGTAAATTCTTTATACTTCATTTTCAAAGACCATCAGCCCTGTAATCTAACAAAAATAAACATTCCACTTCAAACCGGACCTCAGCAAAAGATTTTGACAGGAAGATCTATTTCGCGTTGAATGCTGGTGATAGGGGAGAAATCAGTAAATAGATAAAAATATTAAACCGTTCGGTTTATAATTGTATCTTTGTATTGTTATGGCACGGAACAAAGAATTTGATTACGAAGAGAAGCTCAAAGTTGCCCGTGATCTTTTCTGGAAAAAGGGGTACAACGCGACTTCTATGAGCGATCTGGAAAACGCGACCAGAATAAATCGCAGTAGCTTATATCAAACTTATGGTAATAAGCATGATTTGTTTGTCAAATCTCTTACGCACTATATGGAACAAAAGGACAAGCAATATGGAGAGGCCGCATTGCGAAGCGCAGATCCGCTGGAAGCCGTAAAAAACATTATCAATTCTGTGGTAGAGGCTGCGCTGGAGGAAACAAACTGTTTGTTTACGAATTCAATTTTCGAGCTTGGCATTACCGATATGAAGATTGCTCGTCTTCTTCGGAATCAAACTAAAAAAGCCGCTGCGTCTATTGAAAAATTACTACAGGAGGCAAAACACAAGGGCGCGCTTAATGCAGACAAAGAGCTTAAAGCACTGTCTTTTTTTCTGGTTTCTGGCTTGACCTCCATCTATTACAATCAAATACTGTTCAAAGACGCGGAATTAACGAGGAAAAGCGCTGAACTTTTGATGCAAGCAATTGACAGCTAAATTTTTTTGACTAATAAAAAACTGATCGGTTTAAAATAAAACCTTATTAACTATAATAATGGAAAAATTCAGATTAAATAACGGAGTTGAAATGCCCAAATTGGGTTTAGGCGTTTATCAAATAGACGATTTAAAGGAATGTGAACAAACAGTCTCAACCGCTATTGAATCGGGTTATCGCCTGATCGACACGGCGTCATTTTACCGAAATGAGACGGCCGTCGGCGACGCGATAAAGAAGAGCGATGTTCCAAGAGAGGATCTTTTTATTGCCACTAAGCTGTGGGTTCAGGACGCCGGATACGAGCAGACAAAGAAAGCTTTTGAAGTTTCTTTAAAAAAGCTTGGACTGGATTATTTGGATCTTTATTTGATTCACCAGGCCATGGGTGATTATTACGGATCCTGGCGTGCTATGGAAGAATTGTATAGCGAAGGGAAAATAAGGGCTATAGGGGTTAGCAATTTTTTTCCGGATAGGATAGTAGACTTAATTGCTCATAATGAAATTGTTCCGGCAGTCAACCAAATTGAGGTTAACGCTTATTATCAGCGGGAGCAGGAGCGTGAACTATTGGAAAAGGCTGGTGTGTTAACACAATCTTGGGCGTCCTTCGCAGAGGGTAAGAACGATTTCTTCCAAAACGAACTGTTTGCCTCAATTGGAAAAAAATATGGCAAATCGATCGCTCAGGTAACCTTACGCTGGCTTATTCAACGTGGTATTGCGGTTATCCCGAAATCTGTCCGGAAAGAACGAATGGAAGAAAATGCTGATGTTTGGAGTTTTGAATTAAGTGATGAAGACATGAATTCCATAACCAGCCTGGATACAGGGAAAAGTGTTTTCTTTGATCACCGGGATCCGGAGACTACCGAATTTTTGACTAAGCTACGTTATGACAAGTAAACACGGGATCGGCGCTTTTGGTCTCGCCTCAAAGGGTGCTTTATAAGCTAAACGTAAATTCAAATGCGTCAATTTGATTTTTTAATGACAGTTAAAGGGAAACAAGGGCATCGTAATCTAGTTATGAACGAGTACATTGCACGTCAGGTATTTTTAATCGTTCAACTTATTTAACCATCATATGGCAAACGACTCATCAGATATTGAACAGCTTAGTATTAACACCATACGGTTTTTAGCGACCGATATGATACAAAAGGCCAACTCGGGTCATCCTGGTCTGCCTTTAGGAGCTGCTCCAATGGCTTACGTATTGTGGAGCAAATTTTTGAGGTTTAACCCTGCGGAGCCCAAATGGCCTAACCGCGACCGTTTTGTATTATCGGCCGGGCATGGCTCGGCGCTGCTTTATGCGTTGCTGCACTTGTATGGCTACGATCTGCCGTTAAGCGAAATTAAGAAATTCCGCCAGTTGGGTTCTAAAACACCCGGCCACCCCGAATCGACCTTAACACCGGGTATCGAGGTGACGACCGGCCCTTTAGGACAGGGTTTTGGCAACGGTGTGGGTATGGCTATGGCGGCCGAATTTCTGTCCGCAACTTATAATAAAGACAATGCTGATCTGGTTGATAATTACATTTACGGCATTGTTAGTGATGGCGATCTGATGGAAGGTGTAGCCGCAGAGGCCGCTTCGCTGGCCGGCCACCTTAAACTGGGAAGGCTTATTTATTTATACGACGATAATGCCATATCATTAGACGGGCCTACGAATTTGGCCTTTACGGAGAACGTGGCCGAACGGTTCCAGTCATATGGCTGGCAAACCCTTAACGTTGAAGACGGGAACGACCTGGTAGCAATTGAAAATGCCATCCGCGAAGCGCAGGAAGAAAAAGAAAAGCCAACGCTCATCTCTGTGAAAACCATTATTGGCTACGGGAGTCCGCAAGAGGGGACTAACAAAGTTCATGGTAGTGCGCTGGGCGAAGATAACCTCAAAAAAACAAAAGCGTTCTTTGGCTGGGACCCTGAAAAATCATTTTTCATTCCTGATGGCGTAACGGAGCATTTAAAAGAGGTCATTGACAAAGGTGCCAATCTGCACCAGGAATGGAAAGATGCCTTTGATACCTATAAGCAGAAGTACCCGGATGAAGCACGACTGTTTGCTATCAGCCAGGATGGCGAACTTCCTGAAGGGTGGGATAAGGATATGCCTGCTTATGAGTTGGATGAGCCCTTAGCCACCAGACAAGCATCCGGCAAAGCCCTTGAAGCGCTGCGCAAAAATATCCCATGGTTATTGGGTGGTTCGGCCGACCTGGCCAGCTCGACCGAAACACCGGGAAAAGACGGTTCCGATGGTTTTCAACCCGGTAACTTTGGTGGCCGCAACATATGGTTTGGCGTACGCGAACATGGTATGGGAGCCATTTTAAACGGCATGGCCTCTTATGGTGGTAACCGGGTATATGGTGGTACGTTCCTGACCTTTTCGGATTATATGCGTGGCTCGATACGCCTTGCTGCCTTAACCAAGGCTCCGGTAACGTATGTGTTTACGCATGATAGCATTGGTTTGGGCGAAGATGGTCCTACGCACCAACCGGTAGAACAGGTATCATCATTGCGATTAACGCCAAATTTAACCGTCCTTCGTCCCGCCGATGCCTATGAAACCAATGAAGCCTGGAAAATTGCCATGAGCCGTTTACGTGGTCCGGTAGCCTTAATTCTATCAAGGCAGAAATTACCGGTTATCGACCAGCAAAAATATGCCCCGGCAAGCAATGTCTGGCAGGGAGGCTATATTTTAAGCGAAGCTGAAGGAAGTAAACCGGATGTTATACTCCTGGCAACCGGATCCGAAGTGCATTTGATATTGGAAGCTCAGCAACAACTGGCCACCGAGGGTATAAAAGCCCGTGTGGTCAGTATGCCCTCTTTTGAACTATTTAACCAGCAAGATAAGCAGTACCAGGAAAAGGTGTTACCACCGGACCTCCATAAACGTTTAGCCGTAGAGGCCGGTGTAACTTTGCCCTGGTACAAATACATTACGGCTGAAGGCGATGTGATCGGCATCGATTCATTTGGCGAATCAGGCGAGGGAAATGCCGTAATGGCTCACTTCGGTTTTACAAGCGAAAATGTGGTTAAAAAGGCTAAAGAGCTTCTTAACAAATGAAGCTTATGAAAATAGGAGTAGTGGCCGACCATGCCGGGTTTGAAGCCAAAAAACAACTTTTAAAACAGCTTGCCCAGGCCGGTTACGAGGCCAAAGATTACGGTGCCTTCGAGTATGATGTTACCGATGACTACCCCGATGTGGTCATTCCGCTGGGCGAGGCTATTGCCAAAGGGAACGTACACAAGGGGATAGCCGTTTGTGGTAGCGGGGTAGGCGTATCGGTCGCGGCCAATAAAATGCCCGGCGTTAGAGCCGCTTTAATTACCGATGGCTACTCGGCCCACCAGGGTGTTGAGCACGACGATATGAACCTGCTTTGCCTTGGAGGCCGCGTCGTTGGCCCGGCTTTGATGTGGGAAATTGTAGAATTGTATC
>JBMDWN010000206.1:0-5813 GCA_048595275.1 Olivibacter sp.
GACCATCGTAACCCCCAACTTCGTGCATTTCGATCCGGCAAGGATGGCCCTTGAAAACGGGTTCAATGTGGTGATTGAAAAACCGATGACCTTCACGCTGGATGAAGCGAAGCAACTGGAGACACTGGTCGAGAAGACCGGACTTACGCTGGCATTGACCCATACCTATAGCGGTTACCCGATGGTTAAGCAAGCCCGTCAGATGGTGAAGGATGGTGCCTTAGGCAGCATACGGAAAGTTATCGTTGAATATCCGCAGGGTTGGCTGAGCCGCCTGAGCGAGCGGGAAGGGAATGCCCAGGCAGCCTGGAGAACCGACCCTAAGCGTTCGGGCAAGAGCGGCGCCATGGGAGACATCGGTACACATGCCGCACACCTTGCGGAGTACATTACCGGTTCCCACATCACGGAAATCTGTGCAGATTTATATACCAAAGTTGAAGGTCGTTTGCTGGACGATGATGGAAACGTCCTGATCCGTTTTGATAATGGTGCCAGCGGAGTGCTCATCGCCTCGCAGGTCGCCGCGGGTGAAGAAAATGCTTTGCGCATCCGTATTTACGGCGAAAAAGGAGGTTTGGAATGGATTCAGCACGAACCGAACAGCCTTTATCTGAAATGGCTGGACGAACCGATGCAAGTATACAGAACGGGTAGTGCCTACCTGAGCGATGTGGCTAAACACAACACCCGCGTACCCGCCGGACACCCGGAAGGTTTGCTGGAAGCTTTTGCCAACATTTACAGAAACTTCGTATTGACCGTTTCGGCAAAACTGAATGGCGAAACGCCTAGTGCTGAAATGCTGGATTTCCCTACGGTACAGGAAGGGGTAAGGGGTATGGCCTTCATCGATAACATCGTGGAGAGCAACGCCAGTGAACAGAAGTGGACGAAATTTGAGATCTAACGATCTGCATGTCTGCCTGTGACTTGCTGGTTTTGCTCGGACCGACGGCATCCGGAAAAACGGCGCTTGCGGTTGATTTAGCCAAAAAGCTGAATGCTGAAATCGTTAGTGCAGATTCCCGTCAGGTTTTCAGGGGGATGAACATTGGTACGGGAAAGGACCTGCATCTTTTCGGTTCGGTTCCCTACCATTTGATCGATATACTCGAAGCGGGTGAACAATACAACCTCGCCCGCTTCCAGGAGGATTTCAGCCGGGTTTACCGGGACATCGTAGGTCGGGGCAAGCTGGCAATACTTTGCGGAGGAACGGGCCTTTACCTCCAGGCTGTTCTGCACAATTTCGACCGGACGAAATACCCGGCAGATGAGTCCTTTAGAAAGGAAATGGAAGAGTTGAGCTACGAGGAGTTGCTTCAGCACTTCCATTTCCTTTTTGAAGAAAAAGGAAAGAATTTCGCCGGTCCTCCACCAAATGTCGAAACCAGGAAGCGCTTGATCAGAGCCATCGAAATGCTTCGTTTTTCGGGTATCGGATTGCCATTGCCCGGAGGCTTTGATAAACCCTTCCAAGCCCCGGTGGTGATTGGACTTTCTATTGCGGCTCCGGAACGTCGTGAGCGAATCACCCAGAGGCTTCTTCAGCGACTGGATGCAGGCTTATTGGATGAAGTGAAGGCTTTACTAGAACAGGGCGTTCCTGCAGAACGATTTATTTTTTACGGGCTCGAGTATAAATACGCGGTTCTTTATTTGCAGGGTGAGTTGGATGAAAGGCAATTTTTCGAGCGGCTCAATACGGAGATTCACCGTTACGCAAAACGGCAGATGACCTTTTTCCGGAAAATGGAGAAAGATGGCATCGTTATTCATTGGCTGGACGCACTCCATGCTTCTGAAGACCTGGTCAGGCAGGCATTAAGGCTCCTTGACTGATTTCGGGGGTGTTTCTTTTTCCGGAGGTGTTTCCTTCTTCTCCTCGTTCTTTTCTTCCGGTTTGGTTTCCTTTTTAGTTTCTCCTTCGAGAATTTCCTCTTTTCTTACGGGAGGAAGCTTCTCTTTCTCAGACGGTACTTCCTCTTCCCCCATAGGTGTCTCTCCCTCTTCTTTTAAGGAAGTTTCCGCTCCTTCCTCCGCGGAAGTTTCTTCCTCTTGCGAAAGACTTTCCCGCTCCTCATTCTCTTCGTCAGCATTTTCCGGGACTCCCGTTTCCTGCCTTTGAATCTCGGATTCTCTCGGGGCCCGGTTGATGACATCTTCTTTGCTCATCGGACGATCTTTTGGTCGCCAGATAAAGCCGGGAAGGATTTCCTTATCGCGATCGATCGCTGCGACGGGGGAATAGCTGGTCTCCGTTTTCCGGATGTTAATGATATCGGTGACCTCATTCTCCTGAAATACGATCTTGATGCGACTCCCGATACTTTTCGTCATACCTGAAATCGCCTCTCCGTCCATCGTATAATAGATGCTCTCCGCATTACCGTCGACGAACATCCGGTCGAGCTTATTGTTGGTGAAGAAGCCGGTAATTTTCCTCCCTTTAACCTGATTGAACTTGGTGGAATCGCCTTGAGTGCTAACGATAAACGCATTGCTCGTCAACAGCATATTGTCAAGTCGCTGGTTCTTCAGTTGCATATAAAGGGTGTCGCTGGATAGCTGGGAGCCCTGCGACCAGATCATTGGACTTCCGTAACAACGGATAATGGAATCAGCATAACCGTAATAAGCGCTGTCAGCCACCGCCTGCAGATCGGATTTATAGATCTTCATGTTGTGATAGGCCAGTACGATCCGCGTTCGGGCCGTGTCGGAAATGGCCTTCAGGCTGTCGGGCACCGGGGTCATTGCTTTAAGCTGTGCAGCCATTAAGGTGCTGTCTCCTTCGCCGCCTTTCGGAATAACGGATTGGCTCCGGAGAGTGCTGTCCGCCGCCAGGTCCCTTCCCACCGATGCTCTTGCCGAGTTCAGTATCGGGTCAGCCGTATGCTTTCGGTTTCTTTTCACGGCATCAGAGATAAACTGTTGACTTACGTTTACTGGTGCCGATGGTTTTTTCGCGACACTCACTTCTTGCGTTTTCATAAGCGAATCTGCAGCGATGTCCGGAGGCGCTTCGTCCTCTATCCGCAACTGTTTGCGTAGACTGTCTACCCCCAGGCTATCTCTTCCCAGGCTGTCGATATCCGGCGGTTCGTTGTTATCCGGAGGGGTCAGGATGTCAAAGCCATCGGAGGTCAGATCGTCCGGTTGATCTGCGTCGTATGAACTCTCGGCTTCCTCGTCTTCATCCAGATCCCCGCCATCCCGCATCAGGTTCAAAGTCATCGGGTGGTAGTCCTTCAGCAGAATCACCTTCGAGAAAAGCGTATCGGCAGCCATAAAGACAGAGTCCGCCGTGGGGGGTGGGATGCTGTCTGCAGCCAATCGGCTTGAATCGTTCGTTAACGTTGAATCGTTTGCTAAGAGCGTGGAGTCGCCGGCTAAGGCTGATTCTTCTCCCTCAGGTTTGGGGATTCCCTGCAGCGAGTCCGTTGCCGCAGAGTCCGTCGCCGTCGAATCATTCTGCGTAAGAAAGACCATGTAGGCCTTTTCCGTCATCGTTGTGCTCTCGTCTTTTTTACGGTACACGCCCAGCTGAGAATACATAATGATCTGTTCGGTGGTGTCGATAAACACGACGTTTTTCACCGCCCTGCCGTAGCCCGAATTCCCGTCGTAATAGAGGCTGTCGCCCCGCAAGAATTTACTTCCTTCGGTATACAGATTATTCTTGCCGAAGCGCGCAATATCCGATTCTGTATGGTAATCCCCGTTCTCCGTGTACAGGTTGCCGCTCTGCCCTTCAATATTGGTTGGCCCGTAGAAGTAAGCAATTTTGCGCTCGGAATTATAGCGAAGCGTATCGGTATAAATCCGGGTATCCGGCGTCCTTACAATGACATCGTATCGAAAGTAAGAATCTTTCGTGTTTTCGAAATAATAGCCGTTTTTGCTGGTCAGCGTATCGGTACCGCTGATGATTCGACCACCCTGGACATAGGTTCCTATTTTAGAGGCCATATTATAGGTGAGGTGATTGGTGGTGAGCACACTCTTACTGTCCACCATGCGGACATTGTTGGTTAGTATTGCGATCCGAGTATCCTTAATGTAATGGAGCTTATCGGAATAAACAACAGTTCCGTCCGGCTGAGTAATCACCACATTGCCGAAAGCATCGAAGAAGCGGTCGTTCGAATTATAGTCGGCGCTGTCCGCAGAAAGGGTACTGCCTTCATGCAGGAACACAGGCCTGTAAATCCGCTCAACCCCCAGCTCATCTTTCGATTCAGAACGGTCCGAGCTGATGATCTGGACTGCGCGCTGAGCCATTAACGCTATGGGGAAAAACAGCGTACATAAACAGAGCAAAAGCAGTTTTCTCACGGGGCAAAGGTACAAAAAAGTGGAAAATAAGTACCTTTGAACTTATGCAGGTGCAGGAACGCTTTGTCCATTACGTAGCTGAAAACGAATTATTTGATCAGGGAGACCGCCTGCTTATCGGGGTCAGTGGTGGGCGTGACTCTGTTTTACTTTTACACCTTTGTGTTGAGGGCGGCTTTGAAGTGGGAATTGCACATGTGAACTTCGGACTAAGAGGAGAAGCGTCCGATGCAGATGAGGCTTTGGTCCGTTTTCTGGCGGAAGAATACAGCATACCTTGTTATGTGAAACAGGTTTTAAAGGCGGATTACGAAAGTCGCAAGGGGGATTCCGTGCAAATGGCCGCCCGCGACATCCGATATAGCTGGTTTGAAGAATTAAGACTAGAAAATGGCTATTCCAGAATTCTCGTAGCCCATCAGCAGGATGATCTGGCAGAGACTGTTTTGTTCAATCTGGCGCGGGGAACGGGGATGAGAGGGTTACATGGTATACGCCCCAGAAAGGATAAGCTGGTCAGGCCGCTTTTGTTTATGAATCGGGAAGCGGTTGATCAGGCCGTAAATGATTTCGACCTTTTCTACCGCGATGACGAAACTAATTTTTCCAAAAAATATTCCAGAAATAAGATCAGGATTGAGGCGATTCCAGCCTTAAAGGAAGTGAATTCAGCTGCCGTCTCCAACATTGCTTTGGCTGCTGAGCGGATCGCTTCGCTGGAGGCTTTCGCAGATGCGCACATCGCGGATCTGCGAGAAAGACTTTTTCAGGCGATGGAAACAGGCTTCCAGATTTCGATAGAAGAAATTATGGGTTTGGAACCGCTTAATTTTTGCTTGTACGAAATGTTTCGCCCTTTTGGATTTAGTGGACCGGTATTGGGTGATTTGATGCGTAACTTGAAGCAAAATGGTGAGCGCGGCAAAAGCTTTTATTCTTCTACGCACCGGCTGGACGTAGACCGCGACTTTCTATACCTGCTGAAATTGCCGGACAAGGCTTCCCGTAAGGGTATTCAGAAAAATATTTTCATCGCGGAGGATGTTCGTTCGGTGAGTTTCAATGGTTGGAATTTACGAATGTACCTTTCGGAGGCGGAAGTTTCCTCATCCAATAATGCGGATCGCATTCGGGTAGACGAGTCGAAGCTGGTCTATCCACTTTGTTTACGATATTGGGAAGAAGGCGATCGTTTTCAACCGCTGGGCCTTTCGGGACAAAAGAAGCTCGGACGTTTTTTTATTAGTGAGAAAATTCCGCTGCACCAAAAGAGTCAGGTGCCTGTTCTCGTTAACGGCGATGGAAAAATCATCTGGGTCATTCCGTTGCGGATGGATGATCGTTTTAAAATTCGCCCAAACACACAAAAAGTTCTTACATTCGATTGCAGTAGATAATATGGATCAGCAGCCTTTATTTGTAGAAAATCAATACCTGGGGAGAGACCGTGGTTGGGTAAGTGTCCGCCTGGT
>JBMDWN010000207.1:0-37340 GCA_048595275.1 Olivibacter sp.
GATTCCGAACGGCGTTATCCATTACAAAAGTTTGCCGGAGCGTACCCGTACCAAAACGGATGCTGCTGAATTGATCGGGCTTGTATTCAATACCCAGCGATTGCGTCAGATAACCCGGCGCCAGAAAATTAGAGATACGTCGGCCAACGGAATCCCGTCCATCAGGTGTAGTTCCATATTGGAAACCGCGATCAAATTGCGATTCGAATGTTAAAGCGCCAAAAAAGCCCCATTTCTTTGAAAATTTATAAGAATACTTATTATCCCACCAGATCCGATCCTGATTCTTCCGGGCTAATTGATCCTGATTTCGTAGCTTCCCGTATCTTAAGTCTAATTCGGAAACGAATGTCTGATTATCCCTCGTGTAGTCCCACTTGGTATTAAAGAGCGCTGCAATCGAAATCGAATTCACCCCCCCGTTGACGAAATTTTCGCTAAAGGTAGCCTGATTCGCTGTAATGGAAAAAGTAGTCCAGTTTCGCCAGTAATTAATTTTCAGGTCAAGGGATGGCGCCTGAATATCCACATCGCGCAATGAGGCGGCGGGTACGCGCACGGGCAATGCATTTGTCGGTGGCGCTTGCCTTAATTCATTTAAATCAAACTCTTCCTGCGCCTGGACAGGGAAGTATAGACCTATAGCAAAGCATGCAATCAACAGGTAGTAGTGTTTCATCTTGTGCAGCGTTAATTACGACGGATAATATCGTTACAAACCTAATATTAAAATTTGATTTTTTTTAGTTATGCAAAAGGCAAATGCCTATAAACGTAATTAAACGGATTCAAGGCCTCAAATTCGGCTCGGTATCGCCCGGCCGGCCTAATGAATCTTCGGGAGATAAAAGCTTAGGCAGGGGGGGGAGCCGGTAAGCGTGCGGATTCTTCCGGTAGGATTCGTAAGACTCCTGAACGTAGCGCGCCATGGCGTAATCGTTGGCTTGTTGAATGAAAAAATAAGACGGACGGTACTGCTGCATGAAATCCTGTAGTGCCCCTCCATTGAGTCGCGTCAGGCTCTTGACCAGATCGGGCGTAAAACGGGAGTCGATCAGGTTGTTCTCGTATTCCCGCTGGATAAGCTCCTGCAGATACCGGGCATTTTTTCCCTCCCGGCTCAGCAGTGAAAAAAGCGCATCAATACTGATGCCTGCGCCGGAGGGCCCCACCGAGAAGATACTTCCCGGATCTCCTTTGCGGTAGGCATCGCGGAAATCTTCTTTCCGGTTCTCCAGCACTTCGGCCGGAGATCGCCTCGCCATTATGCTCACCTCATCAAGCCAGATCGTGGCCCGATTCAGTTTAACGATAAGCACCGGTGTTTGCCTTACAATCATGGTATCCGGATGATAACCTTTCGCAACAGCAATGAGAGTGTCCCCTGCTTTAGCATCAATGCTGAATTCGCCGCGACTGTTGTTGTATTTCATGGCATCATTCGCGGTGTTGTAGATGTAGACCCGGGAGACACGCTGAGCGGTATAGCTGTCGAATACAATACCTTCCTTTTCCTGTGCTTTTGCTGAAATGCCCAGGAATACCAGTAAGGTCCATATAATTATACCCAAATGTCTCAAGCTGCAAACTTAACGAATCTCCTGACCGGAGTGAGTGGTTTTACTTTTTTTAACAGATTCACTGGCGGCTTATTTGGAGACCAGCAAAAGTTGTCCGGGGGTCAGCCTGTCGCCGCTGAGGCTATTAAGCGTACGCAGCTCTTCCGCACTAAGGCCGTAGCGTTTGCAGATGTTGTAGACCGTATCGCCGGAGGCGACAGTATGGATGTCCATTTTGACCGGGGGTTTGGCTTCGGCAATGACAACTTCCTTCTCTTGCTGTTCCTCAATTTCTTTAAAAACTTTCTCCTCCCGCACGATTTTCTCAACCTTGTTTTCAGAACGATCGTACTGGTGCAATTCGTATCGCTCCACCAGGTCAATGAGTAAGTAAGCGTATCTCGGATTTGTAGCATAACCGGCTTGTTTCAGGCCATGTGCCCAGCCTTTGTAATCATCTTTGTCCAGGTCGAACAGAGCAGCGTAACGTTTCCTGAGCAGGAATTCGGAATGGTCCCGAAAGGATTCGTCGGCCGATTGATAGGAGCGGAAGACGTCGTCAATCCGATCATCGTCTTTTAAAATCGTTTTCCCTTTCCAATCGCTCGTAGCCTTGATTCCAAAATGGTTATTGGCGTAAACGGCCAGTTCGCTGTTTCCATTGGCGGATTCCAATAGCCCTTGTGCCAGTGTGATGCTGGCAGGAATGCCGTAATTTTCCATTTCGGAAATGGCAACAGGGCGATATTGCTCAATGTATGCTTCGGCGTGCATGCTCCTGGGCAAAGGCTTAGCCGGGAGGCGTTTGGTTCCCCGACCCCGCTCTTTGCGTGCTGCTTTTTCATATGCCGGCACACTTTCGGTTGGGCCCGAGCTTCCTGCTCGCCCTTTTACCCCGGTATTTTCCAGTACTTTGCGTTTAGGCATACAGGATCCCAAGACTAGGGGAACACATAAAAGAAGAAAAATAATAGGACTGAATACCCGCCTCATAAAACTAATTCGTCAATACCAGTTGTTGTCCGATCTGCAGCCGGTTGCTTTTAAGCTTATTCCGGCTCTTCAAAGACTGTACACTCAAGCCGTGCTGTTTGGCAATCCCGGACAGCGTGTCGCCTTTCCTGACGCGGTAATGCCGTGCTGCCGTTTTGACTGTATTTTCGTTTTTGACCAGCGACTCTCCCTCGTCAAACCGAAATAGGCGGTGCTTTTTGATTAACTGGATAACCTGGTTGGCCCAGGTCCGGCTCTGTGCATAGCCGCCCCGCATAATGCCATAGGCCCAGGAGCTGTAGTCGATCGGACCATACTGCAAAAACAGATTGCTGAACTGGTTGCGTTTCTGAAGGTAGCCGATGAAGTCCTCGTAAGATTCTTCGACCGATTCATAACCTTTGTACGCCGATTTGATTTCCGTGTTGTTGTTTGGTCCTTTTATCCCGAAATGATTATTCAGGTGGCGGGCAACTTTGCTTGTTCCGTTAGCACTTTCATGCATGGCAACCGCAAGGACGATGCTGGCAGGTATCCCGTGATCCTGCATCATCTGGATGGCAGCCTCTTTGTTTTCAGAGATATAGGATTCAGCGTTCACGTGCTGGGCGTAGGTTCCGGTAACGGTCAGGATGAAACCGAATGTGAGGAATAGCCAGAGGCCAACTCTTTTCATGTTGATCATTTTTATCGTTTTCGTAACATATAAAGACCATCGCGTACCGGGAGGATCAGTTTCTCGATACGGGGGTCTGCCTGAATTTTTTGGTTTAGCTCCTGGATTTCTCTGGTTTGTTTATCGGGCACCTCATCAAGTACCTTTCCCTTCCAAAGCACATTATCAATCAGGATGAGCCCTCCCTCCGTCATACGATCGATAATCAGTTCATAATAGGCCAGGTTGTTGCGCTTATCTGCATCGATGAAAACCAGGTCGAAGAAACCCTCCAGTTCCGGTATGATCTCTAAAGCCTTTCCGATGTGCTGTCGAATTTGTTTCCCGTAGGGAGAGGCCTGGAAATAACCCAATACCCGTTCCTCCAGTTCGGCATTAATGTCTATGGTGTGCAAAAGGCCGTCTGCGCTCAGTCCTTCGGCCAGGCATAAAGTAGCATATCCGGTAAAGGTGCCTATTTCGAGAATACGTGTTGGACGCTGAAGCTTACTGAGCATACTGAGGAGCCTTCCCTGATGATGCCCGGAAAGCATGTGCGGCATGACCTCCATGAGGTGGGTTTCCCGGTTAATCTTCTGAAGCAGGGGCGACTCCGCTTCGCAGGAAGCATTGAGGTATTGGTTGAGCCGATTGTCCATAATCTCCATAAATCCGATGCCTAGGTCTGGGTTTCCAGGTAACTCTGTAATAGCAGCACGGCCGATATCTGATCGACCAATCCTTTATCCTGTCTCTTATTTTTTTTCAAACCGCTTTGGCTGATGGCCTGTAAGGCTAATTTGGAAGTGAAACGCTCGTCCACCTCAATAAGTTTTACCGTCGGAAATTCTTTTTTTAGCTGGCGGATGAAACCTTTGACGTGCGGGGCGGACTGCGAAGGCGTTCCGTCCATCTGTTTCGGCTGTCCGACCACAAAGGTGGAAACGGGCTCCTGCTCCAGGTAGTTCTTCAAAAAAGAAATGGATTCGTTCGGGTGGATGGTGGTCAGCGCGGTGGCAATGATCTGAGCCGGATCTGTAGCGGCTATACCAATGCGTTTTGTCCCGTAATCGAATGCTAATATGCGCATACACTTTTTTATAATCGCGTCAATTTGACTAAATTTGTTCTGGTTGACGCCGCGTTAGCGATGGCTAATTTACAAACTTATCGAATAAAAACCGAAAGAGGTCAGGTAAAATAAATGCTTTTCAGAGAGCTCGTTGGCCAGGAATCGGCTAAAAATCATTTAGTTAGAAGTGCAAGGGCAGGCCGTGTAAGCCATGCACAGCTTTTTTTAGGCGCGGAAGGGAGCGGCGCTCTGCCCCTGGCATTGGCTTATGCTCAATACCTCAACTGTGAGCAGCCCCTGGAAGAAGACAGTTGTGGCGAATGTCCTTCGTGCCGTAAATACAATAAGCTTATTCATCCGGACCTTCATTTTTCTTATCCTTTTTTTTCTTCAAGTGCTTCCGATCATGCCGGGCTTTTCCTGGAGAGCTGGCGGAAGGCTTTCCTGGATAACCCTTACCTTAATCTGGATATTTGGAGGAATTACCTGGAAGCCGGAAACAAGCAAGCGAACATCAATATTGCCGAATGCCACCATATTATCCGAAAGCTGAGTCTGAAGTCCTTCGAAGGTCGGTATAAGGTGCTCATTATGTGGCTGCCGGAATTTTTAGATAAGAGTGGCAACGCTTTGTTGAAACTTATTGAAGAACCGCCTGAGCGCACACTCTTTCTGTTGGTTGCGGAAAATCAGGACCGGTTGCTGACGACGCTCCTTTCCCGGACACAGCTTGTCAAGGTAAATACGCCGGATCTGGAATCTGTTGCCGCTTACCTTATCCGAAGAAATGATGTCGATGAAGAGAAAGCCCGGCAGCTGGCTTACCTGAGTGAAGGAAACGTAAATATTGCTTTGCAGTTGTTGCAGGAGGGGGGAAGCAATTACTTCGATCTGCTGGTTCGATGGCTGCGACTTTCGTTCAGCCATAGGATTCTCGAGTTGATGGATCTAATTGACGATGAATTGGCCAAACTAGGACGGGAAAATCAGAAAAGTTTTTTACATTACGCTTTAAAGGTGATGCGGGAGGTTGTGCTCTTTAAAGAAGGTGCGTCTTCACTGATTCATGTGCCGGATGCAGAAATGGCTTTCGTAAAGAATTTCAGTCCGCTGTATTCCGTGCAAAAGCTTGCCTATTGCGCACAGTTATTTGAAAAAGCGAGTTATTTTATCGAGCGGAATGCAAACCCCAAAATCCTTTTTTTAGACGTATCTTTGCAGTTAGTGACGTTATTTAAACGCTCCTGACCTGGTCAGGACTCAATATATATGAAATATGGGATGTGGTAGCTGTGCCTCCGGAGGAGGCTGCACCCCGGCAGGTTGTCAGAGCAATGGCTCTTGTATGACCAATGGGTGCAATAAATTGGATGTTTACGACTGGCTTAGCGATATGGATATGCCAGCTAACTATACACCTTTCAATATCGTAGAAGTCCGTTTCAAAGGTTCAAGAAAGGATTTCTACATCAACAGAGATCAGCTTTACCTGGAAATGGGTGAGCCGGTGGCCGTAGAGACGGCGACGGGGGGGTATGATATCGGTCATGTTTCGCTGACCGGCGAACTGGTCAGGCTGCAGCTGAAGAAAAATAAACAGTCGGCCGATAAAGTTGAAAAACGAATTTACCGGAAAGCTACCCCGGCTGACCTGGAAAAGTATGAGCTGGCGAAAGGTCTGGAATGGGAGACCATGCACCGGGCCCGGACACTGGCATTAGGTCTGGGACTGTCGATGAAGCTCAGCGATGTGGATTACCAGGGAGACAAAACCAAAGCGACCTTTTACTATACGGCTGAAGGACGTGTAGACTTTCGCGAGCTGATCAAAAAGATGGCTGAAGCTTTTCGGATTCGCATAGAAATGCGACAGATCGGCATGCGGCAGGAGGCAAGCCGCCTCGGCGGTATAGGTTCCTGCGGCCGTGAATTGTGCTGTTCTACCTGGCTGACCGATTTCAAGACCGTTTCTACATCAGCCGCACGTTATCAGAACTTGTCGCTTAATACTTTAAAGCTTGCAGGACAGTGCGGTAAGCTGAAGTGCTGCCTGAATTACGAACTGGATACTTATGTAGATGCGTTAAGGGATATCCCCGGAGATATTGACCGCCTGGAAACGAAAAGGGGGGTCGCACGCTTACAGAAAACGGATATTTTCAAGAAATTGATGTGGTTTTCTTACGCAGGTGATGAAAACTGGGTGCCGTTGCCAACCGATAAGGTGAAGCAAATTGCCGCGGCGAATAAACAGGGCGAAATCCCGGAAGATGTGGTGGCTCAAGAGGTTGCCGAACCGGAAGAAGCTAAAAGTCGCGTTTACGACTATGAAAACGTGGTGGGCCAGGATAGCCTTACGCGGCTGGACGATCGTTCCCGCAGAAAGAAAAAAGCGAAGGGAAGAGCTGGTAAAGGCAAGCCCAGAGAACAGTCGCAGGGAGGACCACAGGAACAACCTTCCGCACAGGCAAAAGAAAGGTCGAAGGGAAGAACCCAACAACAACAAACCACTGCCCAAAAGCAGCAGGCTGAACAAGATGGAAATGCCAGACCGAAGAAGCGCCCAAATAGAAACCGTAACAGAAGGCGCGAAAAGCCGGAAGGTGGTGCTAACCCAAATGGGTAGTGGCATTAAGCGCCTGTTTTTATCGGGCCTGTCGGCTTTAATTGTTTTCATGGCTGGCTGCGGTCGCAGCCAGGCGGTATACGATGAGTTTGTCGATATACCCCGGCAAGCCTGGCCTTATTCGTTGGAACCTGAATTTAAGGTTCGGATCCTCGATAGCAGCAAACCTTATGAGCTAACGCTGAATACGCGCTTGACCGGTGAGTATGCCTATTCCAGTCTGCTGTTATCGGTTGAAGCCGTGTCTCCCGGGCTTGAGGGAAACGCTCGCCGACTGGAGCTGGTTACCGCTGATTCAGACGGACGCTGGTTAGGAAAGCGAGCAGGAGCGCTTTACAATTATCAGCTCACCTATGAAGACAGCTATAAATTTCCCGATACCGGTACCTTCGTCTTCAGAGTGAAACAACATATCCGCCAGAATCCGCTTAGGGGAGTAGATGCTATAGGTCTGACCGTCAGCGCTCAATAATCACCCCCCGCTGAGCTTTTTCTCAAAGGCAAACATATTTTTTCTTTTTGAGTTGTTTAAAAAGGTTACAAAAAAGTAGAAATATGATTTCCTCCATACACACACGACTGAACTTTAGATACCTGTTCCTTTTATTTCTCGTCGGCCTGATCGGATGCGGACGTTCGGATAAGGACGTTAGCGACACGCTCTACAAATTTACCGATAATAAGGTCTTCAAAGAGGTGGAAGAAGATAGTTTACAGCAACATTTGCAGAGCTATCTGGACGCACATCAAAAAGAATTCAGCAATCCTGAGTTCTTAAAGTTTGCCTATATGGAGAACGGATTTTATCCGGTTCTGATGGACAGGCATCTCCGGGATTCCTCTTTGTTTCACCTGATCAAAGATGTAGAAAATTTGCCTGAGCACGGTATCTCTGCCAAAGGATATGGGAGCCAGTCGTTTAAGGAGGCGTTGACGGCTTTGAAAGAAGCCGGTGATCTTAATGCAGCTTATGACGCAATTGCCCGGGCAGAATTTCAGGCGGCAGATCTGTTGGGTAAATACAGTATGGCGCTGCAATACGGGCGTGTAAATCCGAAAAATGTTTTCAAACGCTATTACATTAAACTGGAGCGGCCGGATAGCAGCAGTTATGTGAGAATGCTGCAAGTGAAAGACCTGGATGGCTACCTGGATAGTATACAGCCTAAAGACACCCTTTACCGGATGCTTCAGGCAGAACTTAAAAAAGGAGACCTGGCTACGGAGCGGAAAATACAAGTGTTGGCTAACCTGGAGCGACTAAGATGGAAGGATGGTCAGGATAGCGCTAAACGGGTTTACGTGAATGTGCCTGAATACAAGTTATACCTGTATGATGATAATAAACCGGTTGGGGATATGAAGGTGGTGGTAGGGACAGGCCGCAATCCTTCCGATACCGCAAAAACCATTATTCCCGGACGTAAAGACGTACCACATTCAAACGAGACGCCCATGTTGAGCAGCCTCATTCACAGCGTACAGGTAAATCCAATCTGGAATATCCCGGAGAGCATTGCTTCAAAAGAGATCCTGGTCCATGCTCAGCAAGATCGTTATTACCTCGTAAACAACGATATCGATGTATACGAAAAGAACGGAAAGCGTATTGAAGATCCCGGTCAGATCGAATGGGCATCTTATAGTAAGGAGTCTCTTCCTTATTCGTTCAAGCAACGTCCCGGTGGTACAAATTCCCTGGGGTTGATCAAATTTTTATTCGAAAATGGCAGCAGTGTATATTTACACGATACGCCCGTAAAGGCGGCATTCGACCGTTCCATGAGAGCTTCCAGTCACGGTTGTGTCAGGGTGGAGGATCCCTTAAGGCTCGCACACATGTTATTCGGAGATTCCGATAAATATAAAACGATAGAGGAAGAAATGGGGCAGGATAACCCCAAGGCGAATACCATAAAACTGGAACCCAAAACGCAGGTGAAAATAGATTATATGACTGCTGCGGTAACAGATAAAGGGTTAACATTCTTCCCCGATATCTATGGTCTGGATGCGGTACTGGTAAGCAGACTCGCAAATTAAATTTAAGGGAGCGCCTTAATTTAACTAAAGCGCTCCTTGTATATTGCCTGCGGGATCGGCTTGTGTGCTTTCCAGATCGGCTGCTAGCAGGGCTTCTTCAGCGAGATCGGTATTTAATAAATTGGAAGCATACTTTTTCGATTCACCGTGAATGAAAAAGGTACTTCCGTTTTTGACTATATCAATGATTTCATCCGATAAAGCGTCATCAACTGCCGGGCAACCTTGACTAACACCCATTCTGTCCTGCCCTTTCAGAATATGAGCTCCCACATACCAGGCACCGTGTAGCACAATCCCGCGCGCTCTTGCGTTGGTGTTAAAACCTTTGTCCATACCATCTAATCTGAGCGAACGTCCATGTTTACCCTGGTAAGTCTCCCCGGTAAGGTAAAAACCAAGACTGCTTTGGTTGGAATTAGGCGTATCGGAGAAGTTTAAGGCTTCTTTAAGGCCACTTCCCCTGCCATGCGCAACGTACGTATGCATAAGCACTTTTTCATGCTCCACGTCGATAATCCACAAGCGGGGTTGCTTGCTCGGTACGCTAAGATCTGCAATGGTTACTATAGAGGAACTTGTCTTCCCAGTCCTTGTCAGGTTCAGGTACCCAGTTAGGGCTTGCTTGAATACCTCCAGGTTCAGCCCTGCACCCGCGAGACCAAGGTTCTTATACAAACGGGCGGAATTAGCTTCCATTAACGAAACCGCTACCGGATCTTCTGTTGACTTTACAGAACCTTCGTCGCTTTTTTTAACAGGTGACGAGTTTAGTTTAGTGATGTTTGCTGATCCTAAGGTTAAGGTTGCACTCAGGATGATCAAGCTTGGAAAAAGCCATTTCTTTCTTAATCTCATGAATTATCTTTTCTTGCTCTCCGAATCTAAACGAGCTGTTTCTAAGTTTATTGCGAAGCAAAGGTAATGATTAATTAAACTAATAGGAAACAATATCCATATTTACTGTTCTTTTATCAAACACATTTCAAAAAGTTCTGTTAATAACTCATCAAATAGGCCTGCTTTGAAACCAATGCAACGACGTAATGGAACTCTTAAATATTCAAAAGAAAGACCGGGTAGCAACGATTTATATTAATCGTCCCGATAAGCTCAATGCTCTGAGCAGGGAGACGCTTGTTGAATTACATCAGGCGTTGGCGATGCTGTTGGCTGATTCCGCCATCGGGGGAATTATCTTAACAGGTTCGGGAGACAAAGCCTTCGTGGCTGGGGCGGATATCCGGGAATTGGCGAATTTATCCGGCGAGCAGGCTACCGATTTAGCCAGACAGGCACAAGCCACCGTATTTGACTTTATCCATAATGCCGCGAAGCCGGTCATCGCTGCCATAAACGGGTACGCTCTGGGTGGCGGACTCGAACTGGCTATGGCCTGCCACATTCGCGTCGCCTGTCATACGGCCCGGTTGGGCCTGCCCGAAGTCGGGTTGGGTTTAATACCAGGTTACGGAGGAACGCAGCGACTGACTCAGCTGGTGGGAAGGGGGCTGGCATTGGAAATGATTCTGACCGGCCAGCAAATCCATGCGGAAAAGGCCTTACAAATTGGCTTAATTAATTCCATTGTTTCTTCAGACGAGCTTCTTCCAAAGGCGGAAGCCCTGATGCAGGATATTCTCAAAAAGTCTCCGAAAGCGGTCGCTTCCGCTATCAGAGCTGTTAACGCGGGTGTCGAAAAGGATACAGATGGTTACCAGGTAGAAATCGAAGAATTCGGTGCCTGCTTTGACGGTTCGGACTTTCACGAAGGTTTGAATGCTTTTCTGGAGAAACGGGAGCCGAACTTTAACGGATAAATCAGATGCAGACAGATCTTTTCAGCGCGAAACAGCGGAACATGATTACCCTGGTTATCATCCTGTTGCTGGCTGGCTTTATTTTATATTCGGTGAGGGGAATTTTCGGAGCGTTGCTGGCAACACTCGTCATGTATACCATCTTCAGACCGCTCAATCTATTTTTGATCGAGCGCTGGAAGTGGAGGCCAGCGGCCAGTGCCGTGTTTATCATCGTAAGTTCACTGCTGATTATCGTTCTGCCGGTGTATGGCCTGGTCTCTATGATTGCGAAACGCGTGATCACCTTTACGAAAGATCCGGATCAGATTCAGGACGTGATTCACAAGATAAATGAGATTTCGGGCGACCGCCTGCAGCAACCGGAGCTGATAACGGATAATTTGCAGCAAATCGTCAGTTACGGAGGCAATATGCTCACTTCTCTTTTAAGCGGGGCTGCAAACTTGTTTCTGGATATCACGGTGATGTATTTCCTACTGTACTTTTTGTTCGTGAGCTCGAGAGCTTTTGAGAAAGGTTTGTTGCGCTATTCACCTTTTCGGGATGAAAATGCACTTCGGTTCGGGCTGGAACTCCGCAATATCACCTATTCGAATGTGTTGGGACAAGGACTGATTGCGCTGATACAGGGTACCGCCGTAGCAATAGGCTATATGATTTTCGACTTTTCAGACCCGGTTTTCTGGGGCGTAATCTGTGTGATTCTGTCGTTTATACCCATCGTAGGCGCTCCTTTAGTGGTTATACCTGCCTGTATTGTCAAGCTCGTTAACGGCGATACGTTTAACGGTATAGGTATGGCCATATGGACCCTGTTGATCGTTACCAACATTGACAACGTATTGCGTCTGGTTATTGCCAAGCGTGTCGGTGATATTCACCCGATCATTACCATTATCGGCGTGATCATCGGAATCCCCATGTTCGGCATTATGGGCCTGGTTTTCGGCCCGCTCCTGCTCTCTTATTTTCTGATCGCGGTAAAAATCTATGAGGCAAATAAATTGTCTGAAGCCCGGTTATTGCGAAAGGAGCAGCAGAATGTTAGCTAAATGTTCAACTTTGGCAAACAGTTTGCACAACTTATTGTAATTATACTGAATTATCTTTTTTGACACACCGATTTGATTCTGTCAACTCGAAAGTATTAACCACTTAATTGAAAATGTTATGAACGACAACGGAAAAACAGTAGCAGCATTGTTAGCAGGTTTGGCAGCGGGTGCGGCGTTAGGCATTCTATTCGCCCCTGATAAAGGCTCTGATACCCGCGATAAGCTGAACGATTCGTTGAAAGATCTTGGAGACGCTATAAAAGAGCGCACTGCCGAACAGGTGGAGCAATTAAACGACTTCAAAGAACGGGTACTGGCAAGTTTAAAGGGCAAAGTAGATCGCGCCGAAGGCGAGATTGAAGACGCGATGGAAGAACATGCATAAATTTTTATCTGCCGTTTATTTCCAGACCTTGAAATAAACGGCAGAAATATAAGCCCCATGAAAGAAAAATTCTCATTTAAAAGTGTTGTCAATCGAATAAAACAATACATACAAAACTACAAGGACCTCGCATATCTACAGGTTGTGGAAAAAATTTCTACAGCTGTACCCGGGATAGTTACTGGTCTTATTCAAGCCATCTGCTTTCTTTTTCTTGTCTTTTATTTAAGTATAGCGCTTGCTTTATTTCTCGGCGAATTGTTTAACAGCTATGCTTTGGGCTTCACCGTAACCGGTCTGCTTTTTTTACTTATAATAATCCTGATCGCTGCTTTTGGAAGCTCAATAAAGAAAAAGATTACTGATTCGGTAATCCGATCCTTTTTAAGTCAGTGGAATAACGAAGATGAAGATGAAAAGAACAAAGATTAACAGTTTAGTTGAACTAAGAACGGAAATCGTACGGTTAAAGCAGGCCAGAAAAGCTGACGAGGCTTACTTTCAACTTCAGATAGATGATCTTGTCGGTAAATTTGAGCAGCCGTTAAATTTTTTCAACCGGATTAAGGCACTTGTGCCCGGGAGCTCTCATTTAAAGAAGGCGCTGCCAACGGATGAACTTGGTGTGCATAAAGATTGGGTGACAAGATTGTTATCCGTAGGCCTTCCATTTTTGGTGAATCGCATGTTATTTCCGAAGGCGGGGTATATCAAACGTATTTTATTGGGCCTTGCGACCACGCAGGCGGCCAGTTTTGTTAATAAGGATACCTTTTCGAATATTGTTGATAAGGTCACCCAATTGATCAAGCCCAAAAAGAGAGCGTCGGGACGTATCGCCAGGGCTGTAAATACGAAAGGAACGCAACGGGTAGCTGGGAATCCGGCTCCTACGGTAACCGTTCCACCACCTCCCCCCACGCCGCCTGCTACCGCCATAAAAAAAACCACTGATCAATAATCAGTGGTTTTTTTTATGGCCCTTCCTTTGGGAAAGGCCTTTAAGACTGGGATGATCTTACATCATACCGCCCATACCGCCGCCCATTGGAGGTGCACCGGCGCCAGCTTTTTCTTCTTCTGGTTCGTCTGCTAACACGCACTCGGTAGTTAACAGCATAGAAGCGATAGAAGCTGCATTTTCCAACGCAATACGAGATACTTTAGTCGGATCAATAACCCCTGCATTGATCAGGTTCTCGTAAGCATCTTTTCTTGCATTGTACCCGAAGTCTTCAGAACCTTCTTTAACTTTCTGAACAACAATAGATCCTTCGATACCGGCATTGTTGCAAATGGTACGCAAAGGCTCCTCAATCGCCCGTTTGATGATGTTGATACCCGTCGCTTCATCATCGCTCTCGCCCGTAAGGCTGTCCAGAGATTCAATTGCACGGATAAACGCAACACCACCACCAGCTACGATACCTTCTTCAACCGCTGCACGTGTCGCATGCAATGCATCGTCAACACGGTCTTTCTTTTCTTTCATTTCCACTTCAGTTGCAGCACCAACGTACAATACGGCAACACCGCCAGCTAGTTTAGCTAAGCGCTCCTGAAGTTTCTCACGATCGTAATCAGAAGTTGTCGATTCGATCTGTGCTTTGATCTGGCTAACGCGACCCTTGATTTGATCTGCTTCACCAGCACCATTGATGATCGTTGTATTGTCTTTATCGATCGTTACTTTCTCTGCCTGACCCAGGTAAGAAAGCTCTGCATTCTCCAGTTTAAATCCTCTTTCTTCAGAGATAACCGTACCACCAGTAAGGATAGCAATATCTTCCAGCATCGCTTTACGACGATCGCCGAAACCTGGAGCCTTAACAGCAGCCACTTTCAGTGAACCGCGGATTTTATTGACTACTAACGTTGCCAATGCCTCGCCGTCAAGATCCTCGGCGATGATCAGTAAAGGCTTTCCTGTCTGGACTTGTTTTTCAAGAATAGGAAGCAATTCTTTCATGTTGCTAATCTTCTTGTCGTAGATCAGGATGTAAGGACTTTCAAGGTCCGCTTCCATTTTCTCCGTATCGGTTACGAAATAAGGAGAAAGATATCCGCGGTCAAATTGCATACCTTCAACTGTTTTGACCTCGGTTTCAGTACCTTTAGCTTCTTCAACCGTAATTACACCGTCTTTTCCGACTTTTTCCATGGCTTCAGCGATCAATGAACCGATCACCTCATCGTTGTTAGCCGAAATAGAAGCCACTTGTTTGATTTTGCTGAAGTCTTCTCCGACCGTTTTAGACTGCGTGTGCAGGTTTCCAACTACAGCCGCAACAGCTTTGTCGATACCGCGTTTCAAATCCATCGGATTAGCACCGGCAGCAACGTTCTTAATACCCGCTGTTACGATCGCCTGAGCAAGAACAGTCGCCGTTGTGGTACCGTCGCCAGCCTGGTCGGCTGTTTTAGAAGCGACCTCTTTAACCATCTGAGCACCCATATTCTCCAGGGCATCTTTCAGATCGATTTCTTTCGCCACGCTTACACCATCTTTAGTGATCGCCGGAGAACCGAATTTCTTTTCAATAATTACATTGCGACCTTTTGGTCCTAAAGTAACTTTTACTGCATTAGCCAATGTGTCGACACCTCTTTTAAGCGCGTCGCGAGCTTCTACGTTATATTTTACAATCTTTGACATAATCTTTTACTAAATCTTATTTCGTTAAGCTTTTTAATAAAGGTTTCCTGAAACCTGTTGTGTGTTGTGGATAAGGGGCTATTAAAGGACCGCGTAGATATCCGATTCACGCATAATCAGATACTCTTTGCCTTCATAGGTGATTTCCGTACCGGCATACTTTCCGTAAAGAATTTCATCACCAGCCTTAACCGTCAAAGGCTCGTCTTTTTTGCCTTCGCCAACGGCGACTACTTTACCACGCTGAGGTTTTTCTTTCGCAGTGTCCGGAATGTAAATTCCTGATGCTGTCTTTTCTTCGGCGGCAGCAGCTTCTACTACTACGCGATCTCCAATAGGCTTAATACTTAATGACATAATTGTTGAGCTATTATATGTTTTAATATGATTAACAATACTAGAGGCCAAAGCTTCAGTAACTGTGCCAAAGGAAGTTTTTTGTCAATTTTTCATCGGGTGAAGCCCTCTGCTTGAAAACTTTTCCTTCCTGTTTTAGGTGCAGATGTCAGCTTGACAGTTCGTGTCAGGGAACCGCGAAGACCATAAACGAAAATGGCTACCCAAAAGGCAGCCATTTAAAGAATTTGATTCGGGTACTTAGACCTCGAATTAGTTTATTGAGCGTTCGTATCAGCCGGCAGCGACTGAGGTGTTTGCGCCGGTGGTGCCTGAAGCGGTGAAGCCGGAGCGGAAGTCGGGTTGATCTGACGCTGAAGTTCCGACCCATTGGATGAACCAGCTCCCGGAGAAGTCACGTTAATCAGCAGCGAGAAAACCATAATGGCTACCACTAAAATCCAGGTCCCTTTTTCCAGGATATCCCCTGTACGCTGAACGCCCATTAGGTTGTTAGACCCCGCGAAACCCGAGGCTAGTCCGCCGCCCTTAGGATTTTGTATCAAAACAATAAAAACCAGCAATATGCAGGCGACAATAGTTAATATAATAAATAAGGTATACATACAATTAATTCAATTTCTTTTCCAGGTCTTCGATCTGACCGGCAAAATAAGTACTTTTTTCGGGATATTTCAAACTTAATTTTTTGAGCACTTCAATTGCCTTGTGATATAAGCCCTGCTCTGCGTAAATCGAAGCCAATGTTTCCGTGACGAAACCGGACTGCTCTTCTGAACTCTGTCTCGCTTTGTTCTCCAGGTTAATCTTCTCTGGCTTCGGGGCCTGAATTTGTGGTTCTTCCCGGATAAAGCGGTCGATCACTTCATCGGTTTTCTTCGGAATCTTGAACGGAACGGTGGTGCTGAGGTGCTTTTCCTGGAGTTTTACCTCAGGCGATTGTAAATGAAATATATTTTCCCGGATCTGCTGATCAAGGAGATATTGATCAGGGGCATTGGCTGCCGGCTCCTGCTGAGCGTCTGCGGGCTGAGCCTGTTGTTCTTTCGAATAGGGCCGATAGGTAGAGGCATGTTCCTGACGGGTCTTTTGCAGCCACCATACGAAAGTATAAGGCATCCAATCCTCGTCATATCGACTGATCTGATCTCCAGATTCCCGGGTGTCTGGAGATGAAATGACTTTCGTGGGTTCGGCGTGTGGAGATACTACGTGTTCAATAGCTTCCTTACTTTCCTCCGCCGGAAGCTTTATAAGTGGCTCGATCTTTTGAGCCGACAGGGGCTGGTGGATAAAATCGTAGAGCTGCATCGGGTTTTGGGCACAAAGGGCTGCTTTATTCAATAAGGTGCTGCTTCCGTTGCCGTATGCCGAGTTTTTCTTCGCCAGATGAAACCACAAGAGAGAACTATAGGGATAATCGTTCGCCAGTTCCTGCAGACGTTCCGGGCTTAATTCGCTGATCTTGTTTTCCATGGATTCTACCTCCCTAATATAATCGGATTTACCAGTTTGCGAAAGCGCGGTTGAAAATATCTTCGGTCAGCATCACGTTAATCCGTCGGATGAGGTCTGCCTCCTGCGACTGCGAGGTCGCTGTAGGGCCGGGGAAATCGAGAAAACGGGTGAAGCCCTGCTCGAAATCGTCGTCCGGACTGATCTTGTTTGTGTATTTTATCTGTACTGTAATTGACAGACGATTCAGTTCCGCCCGATCATTATTGCCCCCCACCGCGGCAGGCGCAATGCTGTAACCGGTAATGCGACCCTCAAACACACCATCTCCGTCGCTGTCCACCTGGCTCAGGCGGGTCTGCGTTCTGATCCGGTCTTTCAGCGCCTCCGTGAACTCCTGGCTAAGGTAAGAAACCACTATAGGGGCAGAATTCTCAAAGAATTCCACGGTTACCGTTTTCATTTCAGCGGGAATTGAAGCCCCATTAAGGGTGTAAACACCGCAGGATTGATACAAGAACAGCGTTGGGACAATAAGGACAAAAAGCTTCAATCTCTTTAAAGCGCGCATAGATGGTTTGATCTATAGATATTAACTCAGATTAAGATCTTTTATTTTACGGTACAGCGTACGCTCGGAAATTCCAAGTTCCTGAGCCGCCAGCTTCCGTTTGCCTTTATATTTTTTAAGGGCTCTTTTAATTAGATCCGACTCTTTCTCGATCAGGGAAAGCGATTCTTCTATTTCCTCCGTGTGCGGGGCTATTTCGTAGGGGTTCTTGCCATTGGCATTATTAGACCCCGGGTGCAACGTAAGGGGAGAATAATTTTCCCTCGAAGGACTGTGGTTGTGAACCGTATGCTGAGAAGAATCAACTTCCCGATACAGCTGATTGACGTAGGAACTGTCGGGGTTAGGGTGACCGTCCGATTGCATCAGATCAACCACCAGCTTCTTCAGCTCCACCATATCCCGCTTCATATCAAAGAGAACCTTATACAAAATGTCCCGCTCAGAAAGATCTTCCCGCCCTTTCTGCTCGATGCGCATGGGCAGGTTGGAAGCTGAATCCGATGGCAGGTATTGCTGCAGGATAGCTGCATTAACTGTCCGCTCCTGCTCCAGGACCGCCAGTTGTTCGGCGATGTTTTTCAACTGTCGCACATTCCCCGGCCAGCGATAATTTGTTAGCAGCAGCTGTGCATCTTCCGTCAGGCTGATGCTGGGGCTTCGGTATTTATGCGTAAAATCCGCGACGAATTTACGGAACAGCAGGTAAATATCATCCGGACGCTCGCGGAGCGCAGGAATCCGTAGCGGCACCGTGTTGAGGCGGTAGTACAGGTCTTCCCGGAATTTTCCGTTCTGCACCGCGCCAAAAACATCAACATTTGTCGCGGCAACGACCCGGACGTTTGTACGCTGTACCTTCGAAGAACCAACACGCAGGTATTCACCGGATTCGAGCACGCGCAACAGGCGGGCTTGTGTGCCCAGGGGAAGCTCTGCAACCTCATCCAGGAAAATGGTTCCGCCGTCCACTACTTCGAAATAGCCTTTGCGTGCTTCATGCGCCCCGGTAAAGGAGCCTTTTTCGTGTCCAAAGAGTTCTGAATCAATCGTGCCTTCGGGGATTGCTCCACAGTTTACGGCAATGAATGGGCCATGCTTCCGGGCACTGAGCTGATGAATGATGTGAGAAAAAACCTCCTTGCCACTTCCGCTTTCACCCGTGATCAATACGGAAATATCGGTCGGCGCAACCTGCCGGGCTACGTCGATCGCGCGATTCAGCAGCGGCGAGTTTCCGATAATTCCAAACCTGTTTTTGATATCCTGAATGTCCATTACTTTCAATTTAAGAACTGATCTTTCCGATCAGGGTGGCCGACGTACATTGTTCTGCCAGCACGTCCACATAGTCGCCTACCTTAAACCGCGCGTCCTTCGGGAAGACCACCATGGCATTCCGGTCGTTTCTTCCGCAATAATCCTGATCGGAACGCTTTGAAAGGCCTTCGATCAGTACCCTGTGGACTTGTCCGACCTGCGCTTTCAGGCGCTTGTGGCTGTGCTCACGCTGTTTTGCCACCACTTCCGTCAGCCGGCGTTTTTTTACATCCTCCGGAATATCATCCGCGTAACGTTTGGCGGCCAGCGTGCCTGGCCGTTCCGAATAGGCGAACATATAAGCGTAATCGTATCCCACAAGATCCATGATGCTCAAGGTCTCGCGGTGCTCCTCTTCCGTCTCCGAACAAAACCCGGTAATCACGTCCGTAGAGATAGCGCAATCCGGCAAAATACGATGAATAGCCTCTACCCGGTTCAGGTACCATTCCCGGTCGTAGGTGCGATTCATCAATTCCAGGATGCGGGAATTTCCCGATTGAACCGGAAGGTGAATATAATTGCAGATGTTGCTGTGACGCGCCATCGCGTACAGTACATCGTCGGTAATATCTTTTGGGTGGGAGGTTGAAAAGCGCACGCGAAGCATAGGGTTCACTTCAGCAACCAACTCCAGCAGTTGTGCAAAATGAATCGGTTCGATCTCCGCCGGGCTGCCATCCGGGGTCCACTTGTAGGAGTCTACATTCTGGCCCAGCAACGTCACTTCCCGGTAGCCTCGCTCGAAAAGCTCCTGAGCTTCCCGGACAATGGAGTGCGGATCCCGGCTCCGTTCGCGGCCTCTGGTGAAGGGCACGACACAGAACGAGCACATATTGTCGCAACCGCGCATAATCGAAATGAAAGCGGTAACGCCGTTGCTGTTCAGGCGGATCGGGTTGATGTCTGCGTAGGTTTCCTCGCGGGAGAGCAATACGTTCACCGCGCGGTCGCCGCCGTCCACCTGAGCAATCAGGTTAGGCAGATCGCGGTAAGCATCCGGACCAACCACTACATCAACCAGTTTTTCTTCTTCAAGAAATTTAGATTTCAAACGCTCCGCCATACAGCCCAATACGCCAACCACCATACCCGGTTTCCGCAATTTGGCGCTTTCAAATTCTTTCAGGCGATTCCGCACCCGTTGCTCAGCATTCTCGCGGATAGAACAGGTATTGATGAAAACAACATCGGCATTTTTATAATCGCCTGTCGTTTCAAAACCCTGATCCAGCAAGATGGAAGCTACGATTTCCGAATCGGCGAAGTTCATCTGGCAGCCGTAGCTCTCAATATATAGTTTCCTGGAATCCGGCTGATCCGATTTTGATTTCAATGCCAGGGCCTCTCCCTGACGGGCTTCGTCGTGATCCTTTAACGTGATCTGCGTATCCAACATCTCTTTTCGAATTAAGGTTACAAAGGTAGGAAAAAATAATGACACAATGTCAGTTCAATGTCCGAACAAAAGCCGTAACCGGGTGTTATCGGAGGGAATGTCTGTACTCGTAACTTATTGTTTTTATGGCGTTGAACGCAATATCCAACTGGAGTAAGAAAACCCGCATCCTGTTTTGGATAGGTTCCACAATTCTGATTCTATTGATCATCCTGGCTGGGTTGAGCATCTACCTGGAACGCGCGCTTCCGGAGAAGTTACAGGCACAGATTAACGAGAAGAGCGGTGGTTTGTATCGCCTTTCTTTCCGTGAATTCAGGATAAGCCTCTGGAGAGGTGCCGCTTCCATGCAAGGAGCCGTACTCGCCGTCGATACTGCCGTGTTCCGGCAGCTGCCGGATTCCGCGCAATCTGCCAGCCTGATAACCGCCCGGGTGAATCGCGTCCAGCTTTCCGGATTCAAGGTCCTTCGTTATGTTTTCTCTAAAAAGATCGCGTTGAGCGAGATCCGGATCGACACCCCGCGGGTGCAGATCATCCGTATGCGGAAAGAGACCGAAAAAGAGGAAGGCGGGAAAGAATCGCTCTACGCGCAGCTGCCGGAAGCCGTGCAGGACGCGCGCATCGGAAAATTGGATATCCGGGGTATTGACTTCCGGACGGTGGAAAAAGCGCAATTGAGACAAGGCCTCGGTTATCTTCGAAGGCTAAGCGTCTTAGCGGACGATATTCGCCTGACCGAGGAAGCGTTGGACGACTCAACACGCTTATGGTCTGCTGCATCTCTTCGCATTTACGGTACGGGGCTGAGTTATTATTCGCCCGACGGGCTCTACCAGTATGAAATCAGCCAGCTTGAGGCAGCATCGGACAAAGGCTTACTGGATATTGATTCCCTTCACGTCCGTCCCCGTTACCCGGAGCGGGAATTTGCCCGAAAGCTGTATTATAAAGGAGATCGTTTTGATGTTCGTGTCGCCAAAATCAGGCTGTCCGGAACCGATCTGAAAAATCTTCAGAAAGAAAACCGTGTGCTGAGCCGACTATTGGAGATTGAAAGTCCACAGATAAAAGTCTTTAACGATAAATCCAGACCTGAAATAAAAAAGATCGCCTCCGATAACTTTCCGGCCCTCGCCTTTCAGCGACTTCCGCTATCGCTTTCCATTGATAGCTTGCTGGTCAAAGAGGGGAACGTCTATTACCGGGAATTCAATCCGAAATCGCGAAAAATCGGCACGGTATCTTTCGAGGCCCTGAACGGAACCTTCAGCAACGTCAGCAATGACCCGATCGTATTGAAAAAGAACGCCTGGATCAGCAGTAAAATCCAGGCAAAATTCCTGGGAGCTCCAAAGCTTGACGTGGAGATCAAGTGGAATATGCTGGATAGTGCCGGTGCATTTACCTATGCCGGAACCCTTCAGGGGGTAAAGGCCGGCTATTTGAATCGCCTGCTGGAACCCATCGCACTGGTCCGTGCGGAAGAAGGGCAGATCGATGGGGTTAACTTCCGGGTCAGCGCAAACCGCTTTGGCGCGCAGGTCTATACCAAGCTGCTGTACCACGATCTTAAAGTTGCCGTCTTGAATGAATCCGACGGAAGCCTGGAAAAGAAAGGCTTGTTTTCCTTATTCGTTAACTGGGTGGCCGTCAAGAAATCAAATCCGAGGAAATCAGGAGAAGAACCTGTAGTGGCCCAGATAAGCTACGAGCATCCCCAGGACCGCTCCTTTTTTAACCTGATGTGGAAAGCGTTATTTAATGGATTTAAGGAAAACCTGGGTGTTCCGATCTGACCCTGGACAGATTTTACAAGAACGGCATAGAAAATGCTATATGCTTGGTAGTAGACATCTTATTTTATGAAGCCAGTTTTTAAATGGATAATCGGTATCCTGCTAACCCTGATACTGATCTTCGGAACAGCACTATGGTATTTGGGCAATCACTGGCGTCCGCTCTTAAATGAGCAGATTCACGCCTTGGTGCTGAAATCTTCCGACAGCCTTTACCGGGTAGAATACGACAACCTGAAATTCAACCTGGTTACGGGTAATGCATCGGTTGAAAATTTCAGGCTGATTCCTGATACGGCGGTATATGAAAACCTTAAGAATCAGCAGAAAGCGCCCGATAATTTATATAAGCTATCGGTCCAGAAGCTCAGTATAAATGACTTCCATCCAAAAAGGATTTACTCAGAACGTAAACTTCACATCGATCAGATCCTGATTGATCAACCGGAAGTCGAGGTGATGAATGAGAGCAAAGCCTACAATGATACGGTTAGCACCAAAGAAAAGAAAAGCCTGCACGAACAAATCTCGGACGTCTTGAATGAACTGCGGATCGACCGGATCGATCTGAAGCAGGTAAACCTGACGTACAAAAACCGGACAACCTTACCGGAGCGGGTTACCAATATCCGCAACGTAAATATTGCTATAGAAGATATTTTGGTAGATTCGCTGGCTCAGAGGGATACGAACCGTTTCTATAATGCCCGGGCTATCGATTTTACGATGGATAACTATCAGCTGGCGACCCCTGATAGTTTGTATTTCCTGGCTATGGAGGAGCTGAAGTTCTCTTCAGACAAAAGAGAAATCCTGCTGACAGGCCTTAAGCTGGAGCCGAGATACGACGAGCAGGCCTTTTATAAAAAGGTCGGACTGGCAAAGGAGCGTTACGATCTGCGATTTGATACCATCCGGGTCGGTGACATCAGCCTTTTCCGACTGCTGCGGCAACAGAAGCTGTATGCGGGTATGCTGAACATCAAAGGCGCTAAAATAGACATCTTCAAGAATACCGCTTACCCGAAGAAAAAGCCGGAGCCTAAGATCGGTAAATATCCGCATCAGCAATTGAAGAAGCTCGCTTTTGTATTCAACATCGATAGTCTTTTGCTTGATGACGCTCATATTGCTTATGTAGAGTACAGTGCGAAAAGCCGGAAAAAGGGTCAGGTATCCTTCGAAAAGACGTCGGCTTTGTTCCGGAACGTTACCAATGATTCATTGCTGTTAAGCCGAAACCCTTACATGACAGCCGATGTTAGCAGCCGTTTCATGGACAACGGAAATTTAAAGGTCCATTTCAGTTTCGACCTGCTGGATAAACTCGGACCCTTTACTTATAAAGGCTCTCTCACCAATATGGATGCCCGCAGTTTGAATTTGCTAACCCGACCGCTGGCTATGGTCGAAGTCAAGTCTGGTAACTTCCGATCCCTGAATTTTGACGTCCGGGCCGATGAATACCGCGCCAGAGGTATGGTCCGGTTTTATTACAACAACCTGCAGATCCGGCTTTTGCAGCAGGAAGAGGACGGGACCGTTAACCAACAGGGAATGGCTTCGAGGCTGGCCAATACGTTTCTAATCAACGATAGCAACCCGGATGCCAATGAGGTCTTTCACGCCGGACCTATTAACTACCGTCGAGAGCCCACCGCATCATTTTTTAACTTTTTCTGGAAAAGTATTGTGGAAGGCGTCAAGCCCAGCGTCGGCGTAAGCAAGGAGCGGGAAGCTAAGTTGAAGAACGTAGCAACCGGCGCCCAAAACACGGTCAAGGGAGTAAAAGGCTTTTTGAAAGGTGTGTTTAAAAAGAAGGAAGATAAAAACGAGAAGGATTAGTAATTATGGCCTGCCGGATGATCTATAGTATCCGGCAGGTTGAAGTAAGCTTCTGTGGTTAATCAGCTCAGCCGATCACGAAATTCCAGCCAAAAGGATCTTCAATCTTTCCATACCTTAAGTCATTGAGGTAGGCCAGTGCTTTATTGGAAAATTCCCGTGTGGACGGATCCGGAAGGCTGTAAAGCTTTCCTTCGAAACCAATCTCTGCGATCTGGGTAATGGTCGCCGCCGTACCCGCTGCGAACGCATCTTTCACTTCTCCGGAAGCAATCCCGTCAATCAGTTCCTTAACCGTTACCGGCCTTGTTTCGGTTTTGATTCCCCATGACTCGGCCAGGCGCATAATGCTAAGGCGCGTTACCCCCTGTAAAATCGTGTCCGCACTGGGGGTAATCAGGGTATCGCCAAGCATAAAGACGAGGTTTGCTGTGCCGGCTTCTTCCACATATTTGTGTTCCTTGGCATCCGTCCAGATCAACTGATCGAAACCTTCCTCCTGGGCCAGCCGCGTTGGGTATAGTGATAAGGCATAATTTCCTGCATTTTTCGAGAAACCTACACCACCGCTGGCGGCCCTTGTGTAGTTGGTCTCCACTTTGACCTTCAGCGCCTTGTTGTAATACGCCCCAACCGGGCAGGTAATGATGGCAAAGCGATAAGAATTGGATGCATGCACGCCCAATGCCGCTTCGGTTGCGAACATATAGGGGCGAATGTAGAGCGATGACCCTAGATTAGAAGGAACAAAATCGCGGTCAACATCAATTAACTTTTGAAGTCCGTGGATGAAAATCTCTTCCGGTACTTCCGGCATATCCAGTCGTGTCGCCGATTTGTTAAAACGGATCAGGTTTTGATCGGGACGAAAAATACTAACTCGCCCGTCTTCAAATTTATAGGCTTTAATGCCTTCAAAAATTGCCTGTCCGTAATGCAGCGCGGAGGTTGCCGGACTCAGGTTAAAATTGGCGTAAGGGACGATTTTTACTTCCTTCCACGCACCATCCTCATAGTCCGCCACCAGCATATGATCGGAGAAAATTTTACCGAATGCTAAATTCTCAAAATCAACTTCGTTGATCCGGGATTGCCTTGTTAACTCTAATTTTATGTCCTGAACATTCACCACGACTTATCTGTTTTATGTAGCGTGCAAGGTAGGAATTTTTTTTATGTTTGTCCAGACGATCCCCGCGAACGGCGGGGCTTAAAATGAAAATAGTTATGTTGAAAACGATAATAGGATTACTGGGCGTAATGGCAGCTACCGTTGCGATGGGTCAGGAAAAATATCAGATCAGAGGTTCGGTAGGTAAACTGGATGCGCCCGCCAAAGCTTTTCTTTCCTACCGTTCGCCGGACGGGAACTTCCTGGACTCGGCGAAGATTGAGCAAGGCCGGTTTACCTTCGAAGGCACAGTTGAAGAACCCACAAATGCCGTCATCGCCATTGCCCACCAGGGCGAGTCTGCTATGGATATGAGAGAACCGGACTTGTTGTCGCTCTACCTGGAAAAAGGAACCATTGAGGTTTCGGCCAAGGACTCTATTGCAATGGGCAGTCTTTCCGGCACGCCCCTTAACAACGATCAGGCCGAGCTTAATAAAAGCTTGTCGAAGGTCCGGCAGCAAGAGGCACAATTGTCTGAATTCTACTACGCCGCTTCCGATGAAGAGCGGGCATCGGAGGCCTTTCAGGAACAAGTTCAGGCGAAATATGAGGCGGTAGAGCAGGCCCTACGCGATGAAGGCGCAGGCTTTATCAAATCCCATCCTGATTCTTACGTAAGCCTGGCTTTCCTGCATTCCGTTGTAAAACCGGCAGACGATTACGCACTGGCCAGCGAGTTATACGAAGCGCTTTCCGCGTCCCTGAAACAGCGAAAGGAAGGGCTGGAATACGGGGAACTGTTGGCTCAGGCAAAAACCACCGCTGTCGGGGCCATGGCTCCTGAATTCACCCTGCCGGACACGACAGGGCATTCGGTGTCCCTGAAAGATTTTCGGGGAAAATACGTGCTGATCGACTTCTGGGCGAGCTGGTGTGGGCCTTGCCGCATGGAAAATCCAAATCTTGTTGCTGCGTACGACCGCTTCAAGGATCAAAACTTTACTGTTCTGGGTGTATCGTTAGACCGTACAAACGGGAAAGACGCCTGGTTAAAAGCTATTGAGACAGATAAGCTCGCCTGGACACAGGTATCGGACCTGAAATTCTGGGATAGCGAGGCAGCGGTATTATACGGGGTGCGATCCATTCCCGCAAGCTTTCTGCTGGACCCGGAAGGGAAAATCATTGCCAAGAACTTAAGAGGAAACCGGTTGGTCCAGAAGCTGGAAGAACTTCTGAACAAATAGAGATTATCAAGGGACCAAATTAACCCCAACACTACCTCAAACAGGGGGTGAGTCCGTAGTGAGTCCGTAGTGGGTCCGTAGTGAGTCCATCATTTATCGACTATAATACGGACTCACTACAGACCTAGTATGCCAACAATGTTCTGATAAATTGGAATTGGTGTTAATCTTGTGTTTTCTTAGTCTCTTGTTGCTGTATCCGACCCCGGTCGGGATTAATAAATTACCCGGAGTTTAATGGTTGAAGATACCGCTTTTAATTCCTTTAACAACCTTTCGTCGTAACCTTTACTGATATCGGTAATGACATAGCCAATCTCTCCCCTGGTCATTAATAGCTGGGCAACAATGTTGATGTTATGACGGGCATAAAGATTGTTGATTTCCGCCATGATGCCCGGCTGGTTCCGGTGAATGTGGATGAGGCGATGTGCCTGATGGAAGCGTGGGAGCTGCATGGTCGGAAAGTTTCGGCTCATGGTCGTATCACCCTTATTGATGAAGTCTACCATGTACCGGGGGATGAATTCCGTGTTTCGTTTTTTGTTCTTTTTATCGTCAAACAGGACGATGCCTAGCTGGCTGCATACTGCCCGGTTGATGTAATCTTTGCTTTTGCCCAGGTATCCGATGGTTTTGAGCTTGGTGGCTTCCTTCAGGAGTACATCGTCAATGTGGGTGCCTTCCGTCGCGAGGATCATCGCTATTTCAGCCTTATTCTCCGGTGCAATCTGTTCTTCATGCCTTACGGTAAAGCCTTCCCGTTTTAACAAGTGCAGGGAGATCTCCGGGACGTCGCCCATCAGCATGCAGATGATCCTGTTCCGTGGATAGGAAATCGCCCGGGGCAATCGGTGCAGAAAAAGAAATTCATCCAGGCTCGGAGTAACGTGATCCGCCTTCTCCAATACCGATTGCCGTTCGATGTTCTCCGTAAAGGCGTAGAATTTTTCAATCATGCCGGATTCCTTCAGTTGGAAATCGGAATAGCCGTCGCCAATCCCGTAAATCGTGCCTTGAAGCTTCAGCTCTCGAAGGAGTTTCACTTTACCGCCCTCTTCAGAAAGAGGGTTGCCTGCGTCATAGCCCGTGATGTTGTTGTCTGCATCGAACAAAAACGTATTGGCGTAAACGTGCGCTGGTTTAATGCCGTAGCGGCTGACAACGGGCACAATAAATTCTTTGAAACCTCCGGAGACGATCAGGACATCGTCCTGGTGCTCCAGGAGAAAATCGCGATTTCTTGAAAAGGAAGCGGATACTTTCTTGCGAAGGATCTGAACCAGTTTGTCAAGGTGCGATTGATTAGCCTGCAGTAGTTTGACCCTTCCAGTGAGGCTTTCGCGGAAAGAAATTTTTCCTTCCATTGCCAGGTTGGTCAGTCGTTCAATTTCTGCGTAGATCAGTTCACGGGCAGGATGCTTTTCCAGAGACAAGCGCGCCAGTTCGTCGAGGGCTTCAACCTGCGTAAAGGTGCTGTCAAAATCAACGATATAATATTTTTTTTCCTGCATGTCCTATAACTCCGTTTTGTTAAGCGCCGATGAAATCTCGTCCAGGGTGGTGCTGAGGTCTTTGTATTGGTAAGAAAGCGTTTGTTTTAATTTTTCGTCTGAAAAGCTTCGGCTTCGGGAGGCCGCTTCTGCGGTTTCTTTGGTCAGCGAAGCTTCCTGGCCGCTCAGGCCTGCTATAAAGGCTGCTGCACGCCACGCTATGGAGAGCATCCAGGGCCGGGCCTCTTTGGCCGGCGCCGATACTTGAAGCCCTTCCGCGGCGCTCGTCAACAGCTGCTGATAAGAGATGTTTGCGGCATTTACGATGAAACGTTCGCCTGAAATATCCTTCCGATCCATGAGCAACGTCGCAACCCGGGCCACGTCTTCCACGTCCACGACACCATTAGATCCCGATGAATAATAACGCAACCCCTTCTTTAGCAGTGCAAACAAGGCACCTGTTCCGCTCTCCGGTGCGCCTTTGCCGATAATGAGCGACGGATTGATGATGACGGCATCAAGGCCTTCCTCCATTGCCCGCCAAACCTCCATTTCAGCTTCGTATTTCGAGATGGCGTACCAGCTTTGCGACCGGTCGTGCACCCAATGGTCGCTTTCCCGTGCTGCTCTGTGCTCTTTGATGGGAAGGCCGATGGAGGCGATAGAGCTGACGTATAATAGACGTATGCTTTTTTCCAGGCATAGGTTTGCCACATGGGCAGTTCCTTCGACATTCGTTTTCATAAGCTTCTTCCGGTCCTTTTTTTGGAAAGACACCCGGGCAGCGCAATGAAAAACCTGGTCGACTCCATCCAGGGCTTCCTCTAACGAAAAAAAGTCTGTTATATCGGCTTCCACCCAGATCAGCCCCGGCAGATTCCGCAGGTCAGGGGGTATAGTGGAAGCAGGTCTTCTGATCGCTTTCACAGACTTTCCTTGTTGCATTAAATGCCGTATAAGGGCTGTGCCGACAAAGCCTGTTCCGCCAGTAACTAAAATCACTTGCTGTTATCCTTGATTCCTGTTATTCTCTTTCAAAAGTAACTTAATAAATGGATATTTGCAGCATATGTCTTTAATTGATTTCCTTTCTCCTGTCGATAAAAAAGCGTTCGCTCCGAAGGCTGGATTTGATAACAGTCAGCTCGGCTTCCATATTCAAAGCTATAGCGGTGAATTGCCCGATGCGGAAAAGGATTATCCACACTTGGCGATCCTCGGGGTAGAGGACGATCGCGGCGCTGTAGGAAACGAAGGTTGTGCGCTGGCACCGGACTATTTTAGAAGACATTTTTACCAGCTCTATCCTGGAGATTATCCGGTGCGAATAATGGATTTCGGTAATATTCGTCCGGGCGAGCGTCTGAAGGATACCTACGTTGCCCTGAAAACGGTCGTTGGTGAACTGATCAGGAAGAACATCCTGCCGGTGATCATCGGAGGAGGGCAGGACCTTACCTATGCCCAATACCTGGCCTACGAGGATCTGGAACAGCGGGTTGACCTGGCCGTGGTCGACCCGGCTTTTGACCTGACGGAAGATGAAGAGGGAGCCGAAGCAACCAGTTCGCGCTCATATCTTTCGAGGATCATGCTGCACGAACCAAACTACCTGTTCAACTTCAGTAATGTTGGTTATCAGACTTATTATGTAAGTCAGGAAAGCCTTCGGGTGCTGGATAAATTGTATTTCGACGCGTATCGCCTGGGCATGATCTCCAGGCAAACGGAACAGGCGGAACCTGCATTGAGAAATGCAGACCTCCTGAGTTTTGACATGGGAGCCATACGTTCTTCCGATTTGGTAGCGAACGCCAATGCTAGTCCTAACGGTTTCTACGGAGAGGAAGCTTGTCAGCTATGCCGTTATGCCGGCATGAGCGATAAGCTGAGCTCGGTCGGTTTCTATGAGCTCAATCCGGCCTACGATCAGAACGGGCAGAGCAGCGCTTTGCTGGCACAGATGGTGTGGTGCTTCATGGATGGCTTCTATAACCGAAAAAAGGATGTACCTCTGCAACCGAAGTCATCCTACCTTCTTTACCGCACCTCACTAAGCGGTCAGGACCATGAGCTGGTCTTCGTAAAGAGTAAAAAAACCGGTCGGTGGTGGATGCAGGTACCCTACCCGAATACGAAATCAATCAATGAACGCTTCCACATGGTGCCCTGCAGCTATCAGGATTACGAGCAGGCTATGGAAGGAGAGATGCCGGACCTGTGGTGGCGCACCTTTCAAAAGCTCTAATGGCTAAAGAGCCAGTCAAACAATTCGGGCTCGGCAAAAGCTGGATCCCAGCTGTTGTGGTTGGCATTTGGGTAAAAAGTTGACCGGGGTTCCGAACCCAGTCGGCCGAGTTCTTTCACCAGGTGCTTAGAGAAGTCCGGAGAAACGATATCGTCCTTTTCTCCATGAAAAATCCATAGCGGTACATGCTGGTATTTCCTGGCATTTTCGATGCGGTCTCCACCGCAGATCGCGAAGGCGGCCGCAAAATATTCCGGTTTACGCCGAAGGCATTCCAGCGTTCCCATGCCACCCATGGATAGTCCGCCGATGTAAACCTGCTCCGGATCAACCTGGTTGCTGTTCCTGAATTGTTCTAAAAGTCCCAGCAGGCTGCGCATAGCCTTTGTGGGCCTACCCCCGGTTCTGAAATTAAACGTTCTTTTCCCGTTCTTGTCTGCTTTGATGCGGACATTACTCCAATAGGAGTCTTCCGGGCATTGGGGGAAAACGATGATGGCTTCATGCTTGTTGCGGAATGCCGGGTCGAGGAAACGTTTTGCGCCATGCGTGAGCTGCTTTTCGTTGTCCTTGCCCCGCTCGCCCGCTCCGTGCAGGACGAATAGCAAGGGGTACTGTTTACCCTTATCGTAGTGCTCCGGATATAAGACCCGGTAAGGCAGGCTGTCCCGGCCTTGTTTGAAAACATCCCGCTGGTATAGATCCAGATTAGGTTGATGAAGGGAATCCAGCCAGGTTAAGGCATGGTCCAGCCATTTATCTGAGGTTGTGGCGTTATTCAACCCGAAGCCATGACCTCCCTTCGGATAGCTCAATAAACGATTCGGGACGCCGTGCTTTTGAAGCGCTAGCTGGAAGACACGGGCATTGGCAATTGGAACTGCCTGATCATCTTCGGCATGTACGAGGAAAGTTGGCGGTGTATTGGCATCGACCGCCGCTTCGTTAGAAAAATAGCTTAGCTGTTCCGCCCTGGGTTGTTCACCCAGTAAATTCAATCGGGAACCCCGGTGCGTTATCGAATCCTGCATGCTGATGACCGGGTAAAGCAGCATCATGAAATCGGGTCGCAGGTTGGCTTTTTCTCCCGGGATCACCTGGTCCCGGTAATGCACCCCCAGCGAAGAAGCCAGGTGTCCGCCCGCGGAAAAGCCCATAATACCGACACGATTTTCGTCGATGCCCAATTCATCTGCCGTGCGGCGAACCAGACGAATGGCCTGTTGCGCATCCTGCAGCGGAGCGATTGATTTATCGGGCATAGCCTGGTCGTTCGGCAAACGGTACTTCAATACGAAAGCATGTATGCCCTGTGCGGCAAGCCTTTCGGCAACCTGCTCTCCTTCGTGACCGATGGCGAGTATCCCATAACCGCCACCCGGGATGACGATGATGGCCGTGCCCTTATCGCGGGAAGGGTCCGGTGCATAGTAGCGTATAGCCGGTTGGGTAACCCCTTCGATTCGCCGGATCCCATCTGGTCCGCTTTCCGATTTTTCCAGAACGTCAGACTTTTTGGCGTTCGGGATAGCATCCTGACCGTATAGGGGTAAGTAGTCCTTTGTTTGCATAGCGAGAGCGGGGAATGTCAGGTTGGCCAGCATCAGCAAAATCAGTATCCTGGCTGCTGATAAGGCCTTTTTCAATAAGTCCTTCCGGCCGATCTGCGTCAGGGATAGGGTCTGGTAATTTTTTTCCTGTAAATCCAGTACCCCGACCATTTTAGCCCATAACAATCGTCGGTGTTCATCATCTTCCAATGTTCCGGCCAGCTCGTCCAACATATCGGCCAGGTAGGAAAGCTCCTGGCTGGCGTAGTTTTCGCCGGCAACGCGGGTGAGAAACTGCTCCGTCACGTCCTGGAACAAGTCTCGTGTAGACATACTGAAATAGCCTTCCAGACTTTCCTGCAGCAGTAGCCTCGCTTCCTTTTCACGATCTTCCGAGATTAGCCTTTTTGCCTTTCCCAATCGGTCGCTTAGCTGCTGCATCTGGGCAACGAGTGAATCTCTTTTTAACATAATTGAATGAATTTACCAGCTGCCGCTTGCGCCTCCGCCTCCGAAACCACCTCCACCAAATCCTCCGAAACCACCGCTTCCGCCTCCGAAACCGCCGCCCCCTCCAAAGCCACCACCCCCGCCACGGCGACCTCCGCGGCCCATTCCGCCGAGCATGGTCAGCCAGAACAGATCAGAGCTGCCGCGTCCGCCGATAACCTGACCGCCTCCACCTTTACCACCGCTGTTGCGGGAAATGATGCTGATGACGATGGCAATCAGGATAACAAAAAAGATCAGCCCCACGGGAGAGCTTTTACGGCCTCTCTGCTGCCTCGGATCCGCCTTATATTCTCCTTTGGTGTAATCGATCAACGCATTGGTAGCCTGGTCAAGGCCCTGGTAATAGGCGCCCTTCCGAAAGGCTGGCGTCATAATCTGCCGGATGATCTGGAAGGCAATAGCATCCGGAACCGCCCCTTCAACGCCGTATCCGGTCTGTATCGTCATCTTGCGGTCGTCTTTGGCGACAAGCACCAGCAGGCCGTTATCTTTTCCTTTGTTGCCGATTCCCCAGTTCTGGGCCAGGCGTACGCCGTAATCGGCAATGTCGTAATCGCCCACCGACCGCATGATCACCACCGCGATCTGGGTGGAGCTGGAATCATCGAAGGCCACGAGCTTTTGTTCCAGACTCTGCTTCTCGCCGGCTGAAAGCGTGTTCGTAAAATCGGTTACCAGCGTCGACGAGGCCGGAGGGAAATCCTGTGCAAAGCCGGGGCTTTGCATCAGCAAGATACAACAAAGGATTGTTAAGAAATTCTTGAAGGAAAAAAAGTGCTCAGGCATAATCAGGATTTTTGCTCCCTGTTTTTGATAAAAACAATATCGTTCGGCAATTCATTCACGTCGTCATGCTCTTTAGGATACAGATTGCTCAGCTTTTCGCCGGCGCAATCGATCCCCGCGATCAAGCCATCTATAATATTTCCAGCTTTGAAGTGCGTCAGCATTTTGTCTTTGGTCGTATCCCAGAAATCCGGTTCAACCTGCCGGTTGATGCCATGATCACCAATGATGGCGAATTTATGGTCGTCTACCGACATGTAAACCAGCACGCCGTTCCGTTGTGCTGTTTTATGCATGTTGAGTTTTTCAAAGCATTCAGCTGCACGTTCAAGAACGCTTCCTTTACAGTAATGTTCAACGCAAATCCGGATTTCTCCGGAGGTGTTCGCTTCGGCCAGACCTATTGCAGAAGTCACCCGTTCCTGCTCTTCCAGTGAAAATATATCCATATTGCTGCCCTGATATTCCTTAAAACTGTACGTCCGGTGCCTGATCTGCTCCAGCCTGTGCTGAAAAATAGCCTTTCGCTTTAAATCCGAACATCCCGGCCATCAGGTTATTCGGGAAGGAGCGGATAGTTGAGTTATATTGCTGCGTAGCTTCGTTGAAACCTCTTCTGGCTACCGAAATGCGATTCTCCGTTCCCTCCAGCTGTGCCTGCAGGGCCTGGAAGTTTTCGGTGGCCCGGAGTTCCGGATAATTTTCCGCAACGGCCATTAAGCGGCTGAGCGAGCCGGTCAGCGCACCCTGCGCATCTTCGAATTGCTTAATCGCTTCCGGGGTCAGGTTGCTGGGGTCTATGTTGATTGACGTTGCCTTAGCCCGGGCTTCTACCACGTTCGTCAGGGTTTCCTGCTCAAAATTCGCAGCACCCTTTACGGTATTCACGAGATTTGGAATGAGGTCGGCGCGCCGCTGGTATGAATTTTCGACTTCTGCCCATTTCGACTGGACATTTTCATCCAATTTTACCATGCTGTTGTATCCGCAGGAGCTCAGGGATAAGGTAATCACCATGCCAATCAGGCCAAAGAGAAGTTTTTTCATTGTATTAGCGATATCTATAGACTTGTTAAATATACTGTTTTGACTGCAAACTTTATACCTTTGTTACTTTCCGGGATAAATACCCGGGTAATGTCATGCAAAAAGAATTCGAACTGGCGATAGACCCTGTCGAAATCGACAAAGAAGAGCACCTCCGGAAGCGGGTTGTCGATCTGCTAAAGCAAAAGAAAATTTCCTATAAACGGCTGTCCGCAATACAGATACGCAAGCGATCCATCGATGCGCGATCGCGAAAGGTCTGTTATCGCTTGCGGGTACTCGTGTTTTTAGATGAGGAACCCGCGGATGATCGTGTTGTTAAGCAGTATGTCAATATTTCCGGTCGGCCGGAAGTTCTGATTATCGGAGCGGGACCGGCAGGCCTATTCGCCGCACTGCAATGCCTGGAATCAGGGCTTAAACCCATTGTTATTGAACGGGGAAAAATGGTTAAGGAACGAAGACGCGATCTGGCCTTGCTGAATAAGCAGGGACTGGTGAACCCGGATTCAAATTATTGCTTTGGAGAAGGCGGAGCAGGGACCTATTCAGATGGGAAGCTTTATACACGATCCGATAAGCGGGGAGATGTACGTAAGGTGCTGGAGTTGCTGGTACAGCATGGGGCAACGGAAGATATTCTGGTGAATGCTCGTCCGCATATTGGTACGAACCGGTTGCCGGGAATCATTGAGCGGGTGAGGATGACCATACAGGATTATGGCGGAGAATTGCACTTTGACAGCCGGGTTTCGGACCTGCTGGAAGAGAGGGGCAAGATCAAAGGGCTGGTGCTGGAAGACGGGCGGACGCTTTTATCGGAACAGGTTATTCTTGCTACCGGGCATTCGGCGAGGGATATTTTCTACCTGCTGAGGGATAAAGGCTGGGCCATAGAAGCGAAACCTTTTGCTTTGGGTGTCCGCATTGAGCATCCGCAAGTGCTCGTTGACCAGGCGCAATACCATACCAGCGAACGACCGGAGCAATTACCTCCAGCATATTACAGTCTGGTGCAACAGGTTGAGGGGCGGGGTGTGTTCTCTTTTTGTATGTGTCCGGGCGGGGTGATTGCGCCTTGCGCTACCGCTGAGGGTGAGGTTGTAGTCAATGGCTGGTCGCCCTCGAAAAGGAATAATCCTTTTGCGAATTCAGGGACTGTTACTGAAGTGAACCTGCGGGATGTGCCGGGCTCAGACAGGGATCCACTGGCGCTTTTGCGTTTCCAGGAGGAAGTAGAGCGGAAAGCGTTTGAGGCCGGAGGCGGGAGCCTTCGTGCACCTGCTCAGCGCATGGTGGATTTTACGGAAGGCCGGTTGTCTGGTTCGATTCCAGATAATTCCTACAAACCCGGGGCAGCTCCTGCCCTTCTGGAGCATGTACTGCCGGACTTTGTGCATCGCTCTCTACAAAAAGCGTTGCCTCTTTTCGGCAGTAAAATGAAAGGTTATTTTACCAATGAGGCCGTATTGTTAGGCGTGGAGTCCAGAACTTCTTCTCCTGTCCGTATTCCCAGAGACCGGGAAACGATGGAGCATGTGCAAATCCGGGGGCTCTATCCCTGTGGCGAAGGAGCGGGTTATGCCGGCGGAATTGTTTCCGCAGCGATCGATGGCATGAATTGTGTGTCCAGAATTGCAGAGAAGTTAGCTAGCAAAGAGACGAATCTATGAAAAAGACGTTAATACTGGGGGCGACTGATAATCCGTCCCGCTACGCCTATCTGGCGGCGAACCGGTTGGTAAATGCCGGGCATGACATCATCAATATAGGCATTAAGAAAGGGACTGTTGGAGGCGTGGAAATTGAAAAACCAGGCGAGGTCAAAAGCGGTGTTCATACCATCACGCTCTACATTGGTCCGGCCTTGCAGGAGCAATATTATGATTATATCGTCTCAACGCATCCGAAACGGCTTATTTTTAATCCCGGTACGGAGAATCCTGAGCTGTTTAAACTGGCTAAAGAGCATGGCATTGAGGCGGTCGAAGCCTGTACCTTGGTTTTGCTGAGTACGGGTGGATATTGATTCCATAAATTTTCGTAATATCAGCCCATGGAAAAACCTAAGCGGACGGAAGTCAGTATTGTAGATATTGCTGAAGCGCTCAATATTTCAGCAGCTACCGTTTCCAGGGCGCTGAATAATAACGTCCGGATAAGTGAATCGACGCGTCAGCGGGTTAAGGATAAGGCGAAGGAAATGGGCTATCGGCACAACAGTATGGCTTCGTCCCTGCGCAACCGTAAGTCTAAGATCATTGGAATGATCGTACCGCGTATTTCCATGTATTTTCATTCTTATTTCATGACTGCGCTGCAGAACCGGGTGCAGGAAGAGGGTTACAGCCTTATCGTCTGTCAGTCGAACGATTCCATCGAGACAGAGAAGCAGCTTGCGGAGACTTTGTATTCATCCAGAGTTGATGCGCTAGTCGTTTCCCATACGCTTTATACAGAAAGCTTCAGCCAATTCGATGGCTACGTGCGAAGCGGGATTCCGTTGATTTTCTACGACAGGGTTCCGATAGAGCCATATCCCGCACATGTTGTACGGGGGGAGGATTATCGCGGCGGTCTGATCAGCGGCAATCATTTACGGGAACTGGGTTGCAGGCGACTCGCCTATATCTCCGGTCCGATGAGCTGTATTTTGTACAGGGAAAGAACGGCCGGATTGGAACATGCCGTTGAGAAGTACGGGCTCGAGCTACCTCCAGAATGGGTGTTTCATCAGGAGCTGAACGTCGAGAATGCCTGGACAGCGTTAAGATCTATTTTTTCTGCTAAGCAGCGTCCTGATGCAATCGTGGCCGGGAATGACACGACGGCGCTTGCCGCCGTTCAGTTTGCCAGGGAGATGGGGATTGATGTTCCCGGCGAGTTGAAGATTATCGGTTATTCTAACGATCCGCGCGCGTCGATTATTACGCCTCCGATAACCACCATCGACCAGCATCCCGAAGAAATGGCTAAGAAAGTCAGTAATTTATTGTTCGGATTGCTGAACATGGAAGACAGCCTGATGCATAGTCTGGCAGATGACGTAGTGCCGGTAACGCTTGTGCGGCGGATGACTACCTAAATTAACCTGAGCAGAAACTGGTCAATATATTAAACCGGTATGGATGAAAATTAACGCGGTATCTATTCTTCTTCTTTTTGTGATCGGCATATTCGGCGCTTCAGATGCGGAAGCTGAAACCTATTATGTGGATGCCTTATATGGAAGTGATGGTCTTGAAGGAACGTCACCCGAAGCTGCCTGGCGAAGCTTAGAGCGTGCAGGGAAACAGCTTTATAAAACTGGAGACTCACTTCTTCTGAGGGCAGGACAGATTCATGAAGGGCATCTGAAGCTTAAAGGCAGCGGTTCGAAACAGCAGCCTATTTTACTCAGTAAATACGGCATGGGATCCCTTCCTCAAATTCAGGCCAATGGTCGGAGTCGGGCAGCTATCCATCTTTTCAATGTAGACGGCTGGGTAATTTGTCAGGTGGCTATACCACTCAACCGCTGGTATTTAAAGGCGGAAAGGCTGTTCGTACCGTGTACGAGGAAAACATACAGTTGGGACAGCCCCAGAAATCAACCGATAAAACAGCGCTCATATTCAGAGATTTGATGCGGAGTGAACACCCTGGAATCCAGGTTCTGCAGGAACCTGGATTCCAGCTTTTTCTTCCCAAACAATAAAGTGTATTTTCTTTCTAGTTTGTGAGACT
>JBMDWN010000208.1:0-9959 GCA_048595275.1 Olivibacter sp.
CTCATCCCCCAGGGAAAAAGGTCCTCTGATCAGGCTCCCCTCCCAGAGCTCGCTGCTTTTTGCGAGGTAAATGGGGCCTTTCAAAGTATTCAGGGTAGCGCAATAAGCTTCTACTCCCTCTTCAACGAAAATGTTATCCCCCAGACTCCGGTTGCTGGCATCGAGGGCTGCAGATTGCCTTCCGGCGGTAAGTCTCACAAAATCAGCTTTAATCTCCTCCCCGTTCTTTAGAAATATTTGCTCCGGGTAATCGATGCGGTTCACTTCACCTTGAAATAACACCGTACGTTGCTGGTTAAAGAAGGATTCCGAAAAGTCATAATCTGCGGATGAGGTAAGGCAGGCAATGGGTCGTCCTTCGGCATCCGTAAGTCGCTCTCCCACGCTTAAATCGCTAATTGCCACTTCAAGCCCTTGCGTAGGGAGGTGATTCGAGTTCAGCAGCAGAATCTGCCCGGAACTATCCGGAACCGCTAGCGGGTATTTTTCCCTTAAATAGGTTGCCGTGCGGAAGGTATAGCCTGCATGCAAAGCTTTAGCCCATTTTTCGGCTATAGTCAGCGTGCCGACGCGAAGATCCGCAACCGGTCGGGTCAGGGTTAAAGGATATAAGCGGAGACTGGCTCCATGTTCCTCAAAAAAGATGATCAGCATAGACGTTACGAGTTGCAGCAGCTTATCACAAACATAATAAAAGTCAAAAAAAAATCCCGGACAAAGCCGGGATTTAAAGAAGTCTTAACAAAGACCTTATTTTTTCGCGTAACGGTTACGGAATTTATCAATACGACCAGCCGTATCCACCAACTTCATTTTACCGGTGTAGAAAGGGTGTGAAGTATGGGAAATTTCAAGCTTAACCAAAGGATACTCGTTTCCGTCTTCCCACTGAATGGTTTCTTTGGTATCAATGCAGGACTTGGTAACAAAAGAATAGTCGTTTGACATGTCTTTGAATACTACCGGCCTGTAGTTCGAAGGGTGCAGATCTTTTTTCATTGCTATAATCTATTATGTCTGCCAAAAAAGAGAACAGCTTTGGCTAAACAATATCGTTTTGTAATTTACTTATTTAAGGGTGCAAAGATAAACTTTTGTTTTCTTTTATTCAAGCTTCAAAATAAAAAAATGCTGATACCACGCGCACAGCAGGCGGGTGGTCATACCATAGCGCCTCAGCCCCTCCGGCTGGGTGTTCCAGTGCAGATAGCCATCATAACAGGAGCTGCTGATCCGGTCTCTTGCACCCGTGGATTGCTCACAGTAACGCTCTTACGCCCGCAGATCCTCCAGGACGCCTGGATGAATTTCCCGCAAAAAATAGTCGAATAAGGCTGGGCTGATGGCATAGACGTCGCGCAGCAAGCTGCTTAATACTCCATAATACGCGGAATAACGAAAAAAGGCGGATGCCGAGGTATGGCTGACCAGGAAAGCCGTAAAATTGGCTTCGTCCTCTGCTCCTATTCCGGCCTGATGACTTAATTCATGGCAGGCCGTGAACGGTTTTGCCCAGGCGGGCATTGCACTGTTCACCTGCGACTCATAGGTAAAGGGGTTGAAATAACCCGATACCAGCATGTAATTCGGCAGGTTCGCCGTGATGGCCGCCTTCACCCTTGGCCGGGGGTTGCGAAGCCAGGCGATCGTATCGGAAAAGGCGCGGAAATGCTCTTGTGAAAGTCGCCATATTCTGGCGTCATCCATCTTTGCTCTTTCCCCCTGCTGCTCCTCCCAGCTTTGATTGAGGCGCTCAATAAGCCATTGCGTTGTTTCTGTCAGCGCGCAGTAATCAGGCCGTTCAGCCACCGGAAAACCCAGCCGATCTTTTAAGGGTGTCCTGAAGTAATTCAGGCCCCAGGATAGATAAAACCAATTGAGCAGGATAAGCGCAAAGGCGATAAAAGCCAGGAATCGCCGTAGCGATATCCTCCATTGCCTATTCCAGACAGCTTGCAGTAATTTGGCGACCAGCAGGATAGCCAATAAGATAATCGCCAGATAGAGCAGATCGCCCACCGCAAAGGGAATCAGGTTAAAACTATAATCTGCCAGGAAATGGAAGATTGGCACTATGTAAGGAACATACAGGCCATCCACCCATTCCGGGTGCTGAGCGAAGAACAAGAGCAGCAGAATAAGCGCCAAAGGCACCCAAAACCACCAGTGCTTCTTCGAAAAGATTCCTGATTTATTCTTCACGTTCGTAGAACAGCTTATAGTAGTTCATAGAACGTTCTTCGTCGAAGCCTTTCTCAATGAGCGACCTTTTACCGTGGATGTAGACATGGAAGTTTTTATCCAGCTTCAAAACCGACTTGAACTGGCGGGACTGTTTCTTGACCGCATCGGAAGAAATCTGGAAGTCATCCGTAAAAGAGATTTCCTGCTCCTGTTCATAGTTCGTTTTATATTCCCGGAACATCCGCGCTGCATCCTGATTACCGATCACTTCCTCAACAAATTCATCTTCTTTATAGGCGTCTTTTTCCTTGAAGTAGGCGATCGACCGGTTCATCAGGTCGATCTTATCGGCCTTTTCCATTTCGTATGCTTCGTCCAGCCCTCCGGAAATGAACTGTTTACAAACGGAAAGCAGCTGCTCGGTACGCTGGTAATTATCCTGACGGATGCGCAACTGCAGGAAATCGTCTTTCCAATAGACAGCCTCCTGTTGGCGGTTGGTTTGATCCAAAGCCAGCACACGATAGCCTTCTTCCCGGTCTGCCCGCAAAATCAGGCAGCCCTTATCCAGTTTATTGATGTTGATGCCTTCCGCATCGTAATCCATTTGAAAACCACCGCTGGAAGGGAATACTTTGAGATAGGTTTCTTTATTCTCGGATTTGAAGAGTCCGATCGCTTCCAGCTCCTCCCCTTCAAACTGGATCCGTTCGAATTCCGCTACATAAAGTTCGCCGGCTTTGATTTTCGGGTGATTGGATGATTCATGCAGAAACTTCGCCAGATCTTTCGTCATCGAATGGAAATCATTTTCCTGATCGAAGTACTGGTTCACGAAATGATTCACCTCATTGAGTTGCAGCTGCCCGGTGCTGTGAGTGAAGCGGTAAACATCGTGCACGCGCTCGAAAGCACTGAGAAAATAGGTTTTCAGCAGGGCAGACAAGGTCTCATCAGCAAAATCGATCGGTGCATCGGAAAGGATGATGTGCTCATTTTGCAATTTATTTCCGACACGATGTATGGCGAGTTTTTTCAGCGTAGCTTCCTGGAACGAGATCATGGACGTTAATTTCAGACAAAGCTAAAAAAATGAAACGCAATATCAGTCGCCTGCCGCTTCAAAGAACTGGTGCATAAACAGCATCTGGTAAACGATCGCATTCTGCCAATAGTCCCAGTTATGTACACCCGGGCGCGTAATGTATTCATGCTTGATATTTCGTTCAGCGAGCTTCCGATGGAAGGCTTCATTGACGCCGTAGAAGAAATCTTCCGTACCGCAGTCGACAATCAGCCTGAGCTCTCCTGGCTGAAGCAGGTGGATGAGGTTGGTGACCGTATTCGACTCCCATCGTTCTGGAAAATCCCGGTAGGATCCGAGGCGCTTGGCGATATCCCAGTTTCCGGGGAAAGGTCTGAAATCCACCCCTCCGGACATACTTCCCGCCGCACCGAACAGTTCCGGATGCCGAAAGCTGAGGTAGAGTGCACCGTGCCCGCCCATACTGAGGCCGGTAATGGCCCGATGGGCGCGGTTGGCCTTCGTTGAATAATGCTGATCGACGTAAGGAATAAGCTCTTTGGTGATATAGCTTTCGTAGCGGTAGGAGGAGTCGACCGGACTATCAAAATACCAGCTTCCCGTTCCGCCATCGGGACATATTATGAACATACCATGCTGATCCGCCAGCTGCTGCAGATGAGGAACCTTTTTTACCCAGTCAGTATAATCCCCCCCGTAACCATGTAGCAGATACAAGACAGGGAGCGACTTGTTCCGATCCGTCGAGACTGGCTTTACAACAACCGTCTTCGAACCCTGCCCGAGAAACTTGCTGCTTACGGTAATCGTATCCACTTCCGCTGCCCGGCAAAGGGAAACAAGGAACAGGCTGACAAAAAGAAAAAGCTTATGCATTTGGGTTAATTTTCCCAAATGTAAGCTTTTTCCGACTAAGGCCCTATGTTTGAAACACGGACTGGTTAAATATGAATGGGTTCGGCGCTGAACCCCTTTTTGGCTATTAAATGCGTGATTTCATCTTCGGAAATACCGTCTGACTTCACCGTTAATACTTTCTCGCTATTGCTGATGTCCACATCCCATTCCTCTATGCCGGAGGCTTGATTTAAGTCTGACTCCACTTTTGATACGCATCCCGAGCAATTAATATTGGTTTTAAAACGAAAAATTTCTTTTTCCATTGTTTTTATGTTTAAATGCCGTTCAGCCCGGACCGGGCTGAACTAAAATAATTAGTGTTATGCCTGAGTAAGCATTTCCTTACAAGCCTCAACACATTTACGGCAAGCTTCCGCACATTCTTTGCAGTGTTCCATTCCCATGGATGCGTGCTTTTCGCACTCTTCAGCGCAGGCACTACAAATTTCTATACACAGTTCGCAGATCTTTTTGCTGAATTTCCCGTCAAGACTTAGCACTTTCACTGCTGCCTCACAAATGGCAGCACATTCCAGATCTAACTTTATACACTTTCTCATGTGTCCTACCTCTTGCTCATTTAAGCAGGCTATGGCACATTGGTTACATAGGACTACGCATGCCTGGCAGGCTTCTAAACAAGATTGAAATTTTGTCTGTATCATATTCTTTTTCTTTATTTTGTATAAAGTTCCCGATAATTCAGTTCATAGTTTTTCACTATTCCCATAATTGTTTACAACATTCGTCCGTTAAGGCTTCCATTTCAGCCTCAGGCTGTTGGCTACTACGCTGACACTACTTAAAGCCATTGCGGCCCCGGCGATCATCGGGTTCAGCAGGAATCCGTTAAACGGATACAATATACCCGCCGCCAGCGGAATACCGATCAGATTATAGATGAATGCCCAGAACAGATTCTGTTTAATGGTGGCTACCGTCTGCTGCGATAGGCGGATAGCCTGCGGGATTTTACGGAGGTCGGAAGAGATGATGGTCATCCCCGCCACGTCCATGGCGATGTCGCTGCCCTTGCCCATAGCCACGCTCAGATCTGCAACCGCCAGAGCAGTGCTGTCGTTTATCCCGTCGCCCACCATGGCCACTGTTTTCCCCCGCTGCTGTAATTGTCTTACAAAATCCGCCTTCTGCTCCGGTAGGACTTCAGCGTTATAATGCTTAATACCCGTTTGTTTGGCAATAGATGAAGCCGTCGTTTCCGAATCACCCGTAAGCATGTGCAGTTCCAGGCCCATTTCCTGCATGCTCCGGATCGACGCGGCAGCGCTATCTTTCACCTGATCAGCGATAGACACGGCAGCAAGTGCTTGCTTGCTGTTGGCAAACCAGATAACGGTTTTGGATTCGCGGAGCCACTCATCGGCCTGCTTTTCCAGCTCCTCGTTGATGAGGATACCGTATTCGGCCAGCAGTTTCTTATTACCTGCCAGGTAAGATTCGTTGTCGTATACCGCCTTTATCCCCTTTCCGGTCAAGCTATCGAAAGAAGAAAGCGCAATGCTCCCTACCCCCGGATAATATTTTACAATTGCCTCAGCAAGCGGATGTTCCGAACGTTCCTCCATCGCGACCAGGATAGCCGCATAGCTATTATCGTTGTTCAGCCAAAGACTATCAGCGACCTTAGGTCGGCCTTCCGTGATGGTACCTGTTTTATCCAACACAATCGTATCCAGCAGCTTTGCCCGTTCCAGGCTTTCCGCATTTTTGATCAAGACACCCATTTCAGCGCCTTTTCCCACGCCCACCATAATTGCTGTCGGCGTAGCCAGACCTAGGGCACAGGGGCAGGCAATCACCAGCACCGTTACCGCAGCCATCAGGCCATTCACCAGGCCACTTTCGGGATCCAGCAATATCCACGCGATCAAGGTAACCAAGGCAATGCCCATGACCACCGGAACGAAGACCGCAGCGATCTTGTCGACCAGTTTCTGAACCGGTGCTTTGCTTCCCTGTGCTTCCTGTACTGTTTTGATGATCTGGGCAAGCAGCGTTTCTTTGCCCACTTTCAGGGCTTCGAACAGGAAGCTGCCTTTTTGATTGATGGTTCCGGCGAATACTTTTTCGTATTCTTTCTTCAATACCGGAACAGGCTCACCGGTCAGCATGCTTTCGTCGATATAGGAAATTCCGCTTAGAACGATGCCATCCACGGCAATCTTTTCGCCGGGCTTGACGACGATCCTATCACCCTTTTGAACGTCTTCCAGCGCCTTCTGAACTACCGAATTATCCCTTTCCATAACCAATACCGCTTTCGGCTGCAGGCCCATCAGTTTCCTAATGGCCGATGAGGTGCTTCCTTTAGCTTTTTCTTCCAGCAGCTTACCTAATAAAATAAAGGCGATGATAACCGACGCGGCTTCGAAATACACATGGGCATGCAGTCCCCTTTGATGCCAGAAATCGGCGAAAAGCATATTGAATACGCTGAAACTATATGCTACACCGGTGCTTAAAGCCACCAGCGTATCCATATTAGCCGAACGATGTTTAGCCTGCTTCCACGCGTTGATAAAAAAGTCCTTTCCGAAATACCACACCACCGGCGTTGAAAAGAGCCACATAATTTCATTGGCGTAGGGCATGCTCATAAAAAACATCCCGATTATTACTACGGGAAGCGACAGGGTGACAGCCCAGATCGTCCGGTTTTTTAGCTTACGTAAATTCGCGGCTTGAAGAGCTTCCAATGATTCCTCCTGATCTTCTTTTTCGAGGAACAAATCGTAACCTGCTCCCTGAACCGCCTGTTGAAGTTTTTCAGGATCGGTGATGGTGGGTTGATACTCGACCAACAAGTTGCCGCTGGCAAAATTCACCGAAGCATTAACAACACCGGGCTCATGGCTAACAATGCTTTCGGCGCTGCTGGCACAAGACGCACAGGTCATGCCCAATACGGGAAAGGATTCTTTAACGGTGGTACTTTTTGTCGTCATATTCAGGACTTTTTCTACTTTACAAATTTCGATATTGTGTAGGGCTGCTCAGTTATAGAATTCCGGAATTGGTTTACAAGATTTGGGCGAATGGCTATAAAATTACAGGATAAAAGTAAAGCCCGATACTTTTGGGATCGTACCGGGCTTTCATATTAATCAACCTAAACCTATCCAGAAATAATCAAAGTCCATGCCAAAAATTTCGGCCTTCCAACGGCGCGGGATGCGAGCAGAAAGCTCATCACTATACTGATGGTTCGGGTTTTGGGTGAGGTTGTAGTGCAGGAATGTAGAAGGAGCAACGAAGATGGGCCGGTATTGGTTCCCTATTCGTGTCCATGCTTTCTCCCAGCTGTGTCCCCCTCTCTACTTAAAAACTTCTAATCAACACCGTATTAACTTCGTACCAACTTCGACCGAAAAACAGGTTTTTTACAGCTCAGATGAACTTTTAAACAGGTCAACTTCAGGTTTGACCTGTTTAAAAGCTATTTTTAACCTGATGTTGAGCTATTCTTCGGAAAAAGTTGATACGAAGTTAGTATATTTTTGATGAGAAGCATATCGAAAACGTCGATTATCATCAACCAAGACATCGAATTCAAACCTAAAAATTATTTAGCATGTAGCGTTCTGCAAGAGATGGCGTTATCTTGTTTACAAATCACTTAAAAACCGAAAATAATGAAGTATTTACCGATTTTATTAATCCTGCTTATCTCCTGCTCACGAGACGACCGACAGGTCTGCGAAACTATATTGCTTCCGGCAAATTTTATTTTTATTTATGTAGACTCTGAAGGAAACGATTTATTTCTAGGTAATAATTCGCAATTTGACAAAGATGACTTAAGAGTTTTTGACACAGATGGTGAGCGGATTTATGTTCGAGACTTAGTCATTCACGGATCACCTTTATCTCACTTCGCAAGCAATGTCTCTGTGAGTTTAGATAAAGTATACATTCAATTGTCCCCTGAAATTACAGATACAATCAGTTATAACTCGATCGTGAATAAAGAAGTACAACCTTGTCCAGAATCACAGGTTATATCTATGCAACGAAATGGTGTTGAGTTCGAGAAAGATCCGCAGACTCAGATATGGAAAATTGTTTATCCTTGATTGTTAACCAAGAACAGAACGGTGAGTTTTAAACCAGGCTATGATGTTTTAAAAATGCTTATGATCGTTGACATCCTTTCAGATAGCCTGTCAATTCTCACTATCGTTGTTTTGGCTACATTTGTATTTAAAACAGTATCATTATGAGTACAGTCAGTTTAAAAAAATCGACCTCCCTCCGACTTGACAGAAAATTGAACGTTTACATCGAAAAGTTGGGCTACCCGTTTCCACGATCCGGAAAGCAGCAGAATTTTCGCTGGTAACAGGGAGGCTAGGAAAACTACTGGAGAGAAGACCACTGGAATTAAAAGAATATTTGACGAACTTTATTCATGCTTTTTAAAGCTATACATCTCCAGGGCATTAAATCGGGAAGAATCAGCTTAGCATTTCGTAAATGGCAAAAAGCTTCGGTGCGAAGCGGAACGCTCTTACATACAGCTGTCGGCCTGATAGAAATTCAGCAAATTGAAGCCATCAGCGAAAGCGACTTGTCAGAAAAAGATGCTTTAGACGCCGGCTTTAGGGACCAAGATGATTTGCTAAAATCATTCCGACAGAAGGATTCGGGAACGATTTTCAAGATTGCCGTCGCTTATCATTCCGCTGATCCCAGGATCGAGCTAAGAGAGCAGACTGAGTTATCGGGGCCGCAACTTTGCACTTTAAGAAGCAAACTGGAAAGGCTGGATCGTTTGAGCAAACATGGCTCCTGGACAGAACCGTTTTTAGTCGCCATAAAGAATAACCCTTTCTTACATGCTGCCGGCCTTTCAACGTTGACCGGTTTAGAAAAAGAATGGCTGAAACTGAACATCCGAAAATTAAAAAATTTGGGGCTGACCATCAGTCATCAAAAGGGGTATGAAGTTTCACCATTAGGTGAACTTTATCTTCAAATGGGGCTAAACGTTAACGTAATTGGTTAATCAAGTCAATAAAGAAACCCAAACAGCCACAACGGGATCTTGGCACCGAAACCGGTCTCGATGTCATCAGCAGCCACTAGATAAGAGGCTGTATCCCGGACTTGCTTGGTCGATTTGTCTTTTCCACCCACCTCAATGGTTATGTCATCAACCAGAAAATCCCCGCTTGAAGGTTCAGAAACCACATACCCTGCGTTTAGCAATTGACCTAAGAGAAATGTTTCTCTAAGATTTCCTTTATCGGGCACCAAGTGAGTCGCATAGGCGAGGTTCGTATTCTCTAAGAAAATTTTATCTGGTTTTTGAATCCTCGAGACGCCTTTTCCCGCTGCTGACAGTACATTCAGCAGCCTGGCATCCCGCAATTGATAGATGTACTCCAGCACGCGATCCCGGGATATCTCTAATTTATTCGACAAGGCTGAAATATTTGGTTTAAATGGTACAGATTCCGCAATCACTCCCAGCAATTTCTTGACTTTTACGGCTGTTCCCGCATTGTAGGAGGTGATGTAGGCTAGATCTGTGTCCACTACCGCGTTGATGATCTGCTCCAGTTTTGGAAGGTATTCTTGCTCCCCTTCTGTAAAAATAGGCAGATAACCGTGTTTCTGGTATTTGGCAAAATGAGGTAAGGGGCGAATACCAGAAACAATTTCCTGGCTGATTTCACGGTGATGCTTATGGATCTCTGCTAACGAAAGTGGTGTAAAGGTGGCGACGCCCGAAAAGGCCAGGTATTCCCTCAGCGATAAACCAGGCAAAGAATAACTTATGACGCGCCTGCTGAGGTCTGCCTGACCG
>JBMDWN010000209.1:0-26760 GCA_048595275.1 Olivibacter sp.
TTCTACCTTCCAGCCTGAACAATTCTATACCTGGCCCGGGTTCCAGTCTTGTAAATTTTTCTTCAAACAACTTGAAGAGGTGCACAGGATTTGCTGATGGATATAACGTGTTAATTGCTATTGAAATACGTTGATCATCCAGTCGGTCAGCATAAAAAATGGCCCTGCGTAAACCTTTTCCCTCCCGGTTTAAACGACTGCAAATTCCAGCAAGCAGCTGACGAAGCCCGGTTGCAATTCCCGTTGCTGTGAGAATTGGTTCGAGAGAAGACAAGGTTTCCTCATAAGGAGCAACGGGTCTGAAAGCCTCAAGCCATTCTTCCGAATCTCCGGTAGCTTGCGCAAGGCGTTGGGTCAACAGTGCGCCAAAACGTTTCCGTAGTGCTTGTACTGGCATAGCCAGTAAATTTTCGATGGATGACATACCTAATTTCAGCAAGCGTTCATTAATTAGTGGATCAATTCGCAAGGCCGCGGGCGGAAGCACTTTAAGCATTTTTAACTGCTCTTCTCCAGCGGTAAGGCAACCATTTTGCTGAGCGTAATGTGCCAGTGCCCAAGCCGCTCCAATCGTATCTGCCATAGCAATACGTGAGTAAAATCCTTTCTCCTTAAATTCATTGTAAATACATTTTATATATGCTGCTTCACTTCCCCATAAATGTGTACATCCTGACGCATCTAACACCAGCGTCTCCTGACACCAGATGGCTATGACAGGCGTAAAACGAATCATCCATTCGGCAAACCGCCTCAAAAGCCTGGATTTCTGCCTGGAATCTTCTTCATAATGCAGAAGATCTGGAACTAATGCACGGGCATCAGCCAAAGGAATTCCAAGCTGTATCCCTTCTTTAAACGCCTTTTTATTACAGGAGCAAAGAATCATTCGCCCGCGATCAGCTTTAGAAAAGACTACTACCCGGTTCTTATGCTCCGGGTTTTTCCAAATGAGCCAATCGGCCATCAGCTGAGGAAACCATATGACGAGATAGCGACTTTTTACTTCTACGCGCGCCGAATATTCCATTGTTGTTCCTCCTCTTCCTTCCCCAAAAAACGATACTTGTTTTCTGACCATTCGACCTGCCAGGAACCCGGTCTGCCATTCCTTACTTTTAACAAATCGACCTGCCACCTTGAAAAACCAACTCCCGGCAACCCTGATTCAAGTATACTCGATAAAGTGCGGATTTACCAGCGCAGTGGGGATAAAGTATTGACCAAACGGGGTTTACGACGCAGAATAAAGGCGGGCATATGACTTGCCTCAACAGCCAATTGCAGCTTTCTGGAAACCGTCATATCCAAATCCGAAAATTCTGCTACCACCAACGCGGGGTGGTCAGACTTAAGCGTCTCAAGTGTTGCCCAAAGCAGGTCTCTTTCAGAATTGAACCGCATGAAATATAGCTGTTCATGCCGGACCCCGTAGCGCGATAATCCCGGTGCATAGGCCATGGGACCCAGTGAAAAACAAAAGCCCACCTGTCTGTTGCGCATGAGCTGCCCGGCAATAGAGGAAATGAAACCCAGCGTACTGGCTGCTGCTTCCGGAGTGGGACTTAAAAACTCATGCACTGCGGAAGATGGAAATACACCATATGGAAAAGCTTCATTGATATGTCCCAGATCTACTTTCGGATGGCTACCCTCCTGTCGATTTTGGTTTCCCCCCTCTTTCTGATAAATTATTTCTCGAAGTTACCCTATAAGTTTAGCAGAACGCATATTAAGCTAACTTTATTAGCAAATAAACTAACTTATTTAGCCATTAAAAAAGGTTTGTGGAAAATTTAAGCCCTTTATCGTTGAAGGTTTTCTTCGAATGATTTAAAGGATCCTACTATGAACACATTCTGCCCGCCGAAGAAAAGAAAGAAGGGCATGAGTCTTACCTGGGAAAGGGCATCAAACTATAAAACAAAAGTTTCAGGGCTTCTGTTAAAATTACCAAAGTCAAATAAATACTTAAGTCATGAAAAACAGCAATTACAGAAAGACCCTGCTCGCATTACCTTTTGCCATCTTAATGATGAGTGCCTGCGGAGGGCAGCAGTCTGCCGGCGAAGAAGATTCCAATGATTACCGGGATACGGTTGCCAATCCAAGTGCTCTGGACGGGAACAATATGCGTAACGATCAGCCCACTGAAGAATTAACCATTGAAGATAGCGTAGATGCAGACTCAGCAGCCGTGAAAAAATAAAGCCGGGTTCCGGCAGCTATTTGGGCAATTCTCATGGAAAAATAAATAGCTGCCGGTCCGGCTTTGAAACAACACACACACAAAGAAAGATCGAAAGGTTGGGAACCTCCCGATGATGATCTTGTTTGGGATAAGATCACATTACTTTCTCAACCCCTGTAAGGAGCTTATTACAAATATCAACTTCGAGATTAGAATGAGATAAAAATGAGATTATAATTCGATAAAAATTTGCTAATTTATCGAATAGTTGGAAAGCTTGATAAAGATCGTTCCCTGCTTGGTTTCTTCACTCCTCATTTCCTTCCGGTCGAGTTTAGTATCCTTTCCCATAAAATTTAACGGAATTTTCAGTTTTTCAATTGCAAACTCAGCTTTAACCTCATCGGGCAAAACCCTTCCGGCTTCCTTATAATAAAGCCATAACGTATAGCTTCCTTCTGTTTTAGTGTTAATTTCTGAAACAGCAACCCGGCTGTTCTTCAGATCAAGGTATAGCGTTGCCAATGCGAATTTTGACCGGTCGTCTGTCGGAATCACATTAACAACTTTAAGCTCCTGTCCCCCCACACTTTTCATCCCGCGATCTACGGTAAGAAAAGGGTAACGGAACAATTCATCAAGCGAAAAATCGAAACCTCTTTTAGGCAACAGGAGAAAATCTTTTGATGAAAAGACAGTCTCTTTCCCTTTTCGATAGCGCATAGATGCCTTTTTTTCCGGCATGCGAATGAACGACACGTCAAGATTTAAGGTTAAATCTGCCGTGAACTGCTCTATAGCGTCCAATTTTTTCCGGATCTTCATCAGATCTGCATCCAATTCCTGAGCTGAAGCACAAAATATGCTAAGACTTAAAAAACAAGTGATAAAGTACGGCATCATATACTTTTCCTGACAAAGATGAAAGCCCCTATTAAGGCAACCCCTAATGTATAAAGCAGCAGCAACAGGTTATTAAATAAGATACTGGTAAACGTAAATTCGTAATAAAAAAGTTGCTGCCAGCTGTCGATAAGTTTTGGCACAAAATAAGAGTTCAACAGCTCGGAATGAAAGTCTACCTTTAACAGAAGGTTTATTACGATCAGCACGAATGCGCTGCTCATCCATGCCCGCGCAGCTTCCTTAAAGCAAATAGCGAGCGTAACGCTGCAGGCCGTATAAAAAAGCATGCTGATCGTTCCCGAAAGGAATGATAAGGCGATTCGCTTAACCGCTTCACCAGCCGGGAAGAAATTAAGACTATCCAGGTAGACAACCAGGTCTCCATAGCCAAATATGCTATAAGCAAAAATTGCCGCACTCAACGCCATGACAAGCAGAACGAAAAGTGTGTATATGGCGGCCGATAAATATTTGGCTGCAATTAACCTGCGCTTGTCTGTTGCTTGCAGCAGAAGGCTTTGCATTGTGCCATCCTTATATTCATCGGTTATCAGGCTTGATGTTATGATCATGATAATCAACGGTACATTAAACCAAAGTGCATTCAGGACAATGTAAAGAATCAGGTTACCGTTCAGCAAAGAGCCCTCAAAATAAAAAGACTGCTTGAGACTGTCTAACAATATATCAAGAATGGTGCTCCCCTGAAGATAGGCAGTGAGAAAAATAATTCCCTCAATCAGTAGTATAGCCGCAAGACCATAGTAGCTCTTATTCTCTTTGGTGAGCTTAAGCAGCTCCAGTCGGATCAAGCTCTTCAATTGACTTCCTTTCCGATCAGCGATTCCAGTGACCATTCAGGGATACAAGCCTGAATCCGCACTCCGTCGTTCAATAACCCGGCAAGTAGTAAAGGTAGTTCCTCCGGTGAACAGGGCACGCGAATAGCACTTCGGTCTCTGTCCAGCCAACGCCCATCCGACTTATCTGACGCCCACAGTTGTTCCCCGCGAATGGTGTAATGCCTCACATGTTGTTGCATGAGTTTGGCCGTCGTTCCCTCACTGATCAATTTTCCCTGGTCAATAGCATACAGGTAATGGCAGCAGGCACTCAGTTCGTTCAGCAAATGCGATGATAATAAGACGGCGATTTGCTGTTCTTCAGCCAGAGACTGAATAAGCTGCAACAGATCTTTGACGCCGAATGGATCAAGCCCGGAAAAGGGCTCGTCCAGTACTAAACAGGCCGGGTCATTCAGCAAAGCAATAGCAATACCCAGACGCTGCTTCATGCCCAAGGAGTAATTCCGAACAGGATCTTTGCGGTGAAGGGGCAAACCAACTTGGTCAAGATGCACTTGAATCTCCCGGTTCGTTAGATATATCCCCTGTACACCCGCAAATACACGCAGATTATCGGCTGCATTCAAATACGGGTAAAGACCTGGTTTCTCGATGATGGCTCCAACAGCTTTAACCTTATCAGAAGCGATGTATACCTCTCCGCTATCTGGCTTGACCAGCGCAGATAAGATCCGAAAGAGGGTGGTTTTTCCGGCTCCGTTAGGACCGAGCAGTCCGCGTATCTGCCCCCGTTCGATGTGCATTGAAACATCGTCAAGTACCTTGAGTGTCGAGTATGATTTAGTTATGTTCTTCGCTGTCAGCATTTAATTCCTGTTCTAATTTCCGAAAATCGAAACGCGGCTCGTAATATTTTTCCATAAAGGTCCTTGACCAAAAATAGCTTCTGAATAAGAACAAGGGATCTTTCAGCATAAATTGCGGAATAAAATGGTACCATCGAATGCCGTGTCGTTTATAGTAGTCTTTTACCTCTTCCTCAAAGCCCAGTTCTCTCGCAGCAACCAGAACCGCCATGCGCTGACATTTGGAGCCCCGGTAATGGCGGGCAATCTTCGGTGTAAATCCATGCACAAAAAGATGATCCTTTACCCGTTTGTAATTTTGAAATCTCGACCATCCGTCCATTAGTACCAGGAAAATGTGACTGAACGCAAAAAGGACGCTGCAGAACCAGAAAATGCTCTGGATAAGGTTTTGATTGGAATAGGAATATTCTAATTGTTGCCAGTAGACGTAGGTTTCCAAAGAAAAAATAACCAGCGACAAGTACAATAACGCCCCTACCTGGACATAAGACAACCATAAGCTTGGCTGTTTAGGCAGAGGTGATCTCAAACTCATCGGACTAACTTATTTTGTAATGCTGGTTATCTTTCAAATATAGCTCTTTTTTATCCATAACGATATTCCGTTTTTCTAAATAAGCAGTACTGGTGTTGAGAACGAAGACAATTATGTTTTCTTACCAGCATTTGTTAGCTTTACTCTTCAGGACAATTTTGGGTACTGTTATTTTATGATTAATATTCTATCGAAGCTGCCAAATACAGGCAATACTATTTTTGCAAGCATGACCCGCCTGGCGCAGGAACATGAGGCAATTAACCTTTCACAAGGCTTTCCCGATTTCGATACGCCTCCTGAGTTACTCAGACAAATCCAGTGGGCGATGGATTCAGGAAAGAATCAGTATGCACCGATGCAGGGGGTTACCGAATTACGGGAACAGCTGGCTTCTGTAATAGAGGATCAATACGGGGCAATATACCATCCGGATAGTGAAATAACCATCACGAGCGGTGCCACGCAAGCCCTATTCACCGCCATTACCTGCCTTATCCGGCAGGACGATGAGGTGATCTGCTTCGATCCGGCATATGACGCTTACGCTCCGGTAGTAGACCTTTGCGGAGGTGTCGTCAAAACCGTAAGCCAACAAGCTCCGGATTTCAATATAGACTGGAATCAGGTCCGAAAACTTTTCTCTCACAAAACCAAGCTGATTATCATCAATACGCCTCAAAATCCGACAGGTCGGTGCTTCAGCGATGAAGATATGCAGGAACTGATTCGTTTTACAAAGGGAACGGACGTATTCATCCTGAGCGATGAGGTTTACGATCAGGTGGTTTTTGATCATCAATCGCATCGAAGTGTTTGTTCGTATCCGGAACTGATGGAAAGAAGCTTTGTAGTAGGATCCTTCGGAAAAACTTTCCATATGACCGGATGGAAAATCGGTTACTGTCTGGCGCCGGAGCGTCTTAGCACAGAATTCCGGAAAGTGCATCAGTACCTGGTGTTCAGTGTAAACACACCCGCTCAATATGGAATTGCTGAATTTTTGAAACATCCGGATCACTATCGATCCATCCGTGATTTTTATCGGCAAAAAAGGGATCGCTTCGCCGGCGGACTGGAAGAAACCCTGTTTCGACCGCTAAAGTGTCGGGGTAGTTATTTCTTATTGGCAGATTATAGATCCGTCAGCAAGTTAAGCGACAAAGAATTTTGTAAGAAGCTATGCATCGATTATGGTATAGCAGCCATACCTTTGTCCGCTTTTTACAAGACAAAACTAGACCAGAACCTGATACGCTTTTGTTTTGCCAAGAAAGACGAAACGTTGAATCAGGCAATTGAAAAGCTGGTAGCAATTAAACACATTGATTAAGAAATAAAAACGACAAAAGCTTACTATACTTTATGGAAGCGCTAAAAATAACGACTTTTCAAGCTTATCTTTTTTGGGAAAGTACAGATAAAAACCTGTCTAACCTGGCATTACGCCTGTCTGCCCTCAAAGAAAAAACAGATCTCATCATTCTTCCGGAAATGTTTAACACCGGATTTACCATGAACTCCGAGAAATGTGCTGAAAAAATGGACGGAAAAACCCTCTATTGGATGCTGGAACAAGCCAAAACATACAATTGTGTAGTGGCTGGAAGCCTCATCATTGAGGAGAATGGCAAGTACTACAACCGCTTTATCTGGATGAAACCAGATGGTTCTTATAATAAGTACGACAAACGGCATTTATTTACCATGGCTGGGGAACACAAAGTATTTACGCCTGGCAGGAAACGGGTAATTGTCAATTTGAAAGGCTGGAAGATTTGCCTGCAGACCTGTTATGACCTTCGTTTCCCCTCATTCTCCCGAAACTTAAATAATGCCTACGACATCGCCATTTATATTGCCAGCTGGCCGGATAGAAGAATTGCCCATTGGCGCGCGCTAATACCGGCCCGTGCGATAGAAAATCAGGCCTATGTTATTGGGGTTAACCGCGTAGGTTACGATGGGAATATGGTCTATCATTCGGGATGCTCGACCTGTGTGTCGCCAGATGGCGGTGTAATTTATTACAAGCCCGAAGATGAAGATTTATATACCTTCTCTCTGAATGGGGAAGAGCTAAAAAAGATCAGAGAAAAACTTCCTTTCCTGCAGGATGCAGATGAAATTCAGTTGATTGAATGACGGAGACGCAAAGCGGTATCGATTGACAACTCAATAATTGGGACGCCGGAGAATTGCATCCTGAATAATTGCTGATCTAAGATCGAACTCGAATTCCTGCTCCTCCGCAACTTGTTCATCCTCGAGTTCAATAACTTCCAGGGCTTTCGGTCGCCGGGTAATCCGGCTTGCGGAAGCGGTAGATGGTGATGGTTGGCTAACCGGAGATTCACGCTGAATTTGTTCCGGTTTATTTCTTTGCTTCGGATTTCGTACCTCTACTGGCTTTGGCTTTGTTCCGGCCGGGTTGCGTTTACGGGCCTTTTCCTGTTCCTTGACAAAATTACTGTACACGGAATAAGCAAAAAAGGCAGCAGCAATAAGAAAAGGAACAAACACCTCCATGGAGACAAGTTAAAAGTATTCTCTTAATCTGGCAAATTACCTGGACTTTTTTCGGAATTTTCATTCGTATCAGGTTCTGACTTTTTTTCCTTCCTCGGTGAGGGTCTTTTTTCTCTCAATGCGTAACGCCTGATGAGTTCTGCTGTAGAAGAACGACCGGTATGGTAGCCCTCTGGTTCTCCAATCAGAAAACCGAAAGCATTCATGGTCGGGATAGCGTCGAACAACACCTTTAGAACAGCGGTGAGCGGCAACGCCAGGATCAAACCCGCCAAGCCGAAAAGCATGCCTCCCAAAAGGATCGAGATAATAGCCATAATCGGGTTGATACTGACCTTCCCTCCCACAATATTCGGCGTGATGAGATTTCCTTCCAGGAATTGCACAACCTGAAACCAACCGACTACCCCAAGCGCATACCAGGCACTGTCTTTCGTTGCCAGTGCAAAGAGAGCCGGCAAGATTGAGCCAATGGCAATACCGATATAGGGAAGCAGCATCAGCAGTGACGCAAGCGTACCAAAAAACCAGGCGTATTGGATCCCGAGCACCATTAAACCGATGGTATTTAGAATAGCAACGATTGCCATGACCGTAATCAGTCCAACCAAATAGCCCTGCACTACGCCGTAGATTTTATTCAGGGTATCGTGCACCTTTTGCTTTGGAGTCCGCTCAAAAGCCCGAAAGAAAAACTCGCGAAAAAAATCCCGGTAATAGAGAAAAAAGAAAGCAAATAAAGGAACCAGCACGGCTCCGGCCAGTACCCCGCCGATAGAGCCGAATGCAGCAGAAAGATAAGTGCCCGCATGGGAAAGTACTTCATCAGAAAAATCACGTACACGAGCCGTTATTTCCCCGGGTTCTACACCAAACCGTTGCGTTACCCACAATTGTATGGCATTGAAAATAGTGATAAATTTGGATTGCAGGTCTGTCCCGTTTTTGCCGATCGTAATAACCTGCTTCACGATAAACCAGAATAGACCTGAAATCACCAGAATGGCAATGATGACCGATAAAATCGATGCTAAGGCCCGGTGAAACCGCAACCGCTCGAAGAATCTGGACACCGGGTACAGCGAAATGGAAATCAGTATCGCGAACATCAGCGGTACCAATACGCTCTGCAACACGTACAATACGGTAATGATGAGTACCATCGACAGCAATACTGCCGCGAGTTCATACGAGTACGGGTTCTTTGTTTTTGAGTCAGTGCTTTCCATGTGGATGTTTCCATCGCCAGAACTAAAACCATGCCATATACCCACATTTTTTTTAAATTCGCATGCTTAGAACCGAACCTCCGGATGAAATTAACCCGACTGGAAATCAAAGGATTTAAAAGCTTTGGAGATCGCGTCAGCATTCAGTTTGACGACGGCATTACGGCTATCGTAGGCCCTAATGGTTGCGGTAAATCAAATGTCGTTGATGCGATCCGCTGGGTGTTGGGTGAGCAGAGTACGCGCGCGCTCCGTTCCGAGAAGATGGAGAACATCTTATTTAACGGTACAAAGACGCGAAAAGCCTCTCACCTGGCGGAGGTCTCGCTTTCGTTCGACAACATCAACAATACCTTAGCCACCGAATTTTCTCAGGTAACCATTACCCGTAAACTATACCGTAGCGGGGAGAGCGAATACCGCATCAACGACGTGCAGTGCCGCCTGAAAGACATTACGGACTTATTTCTGGACACCGGCATCGGCAGCGATTCTTATTCCATCATCGAACTGAAGATGATCGATGAAATCATAAACAACAAAGACCATTCCCGCCGTGCACTGTTTGAGGAAGCTTCCGGCATTTCGAAGTATAAAGTACGAAAGAAACAGACCTTATCTAAGCTGAAAGATACAGATACAGACCTGTCGAGGATTGACGATGTGTTGCTGGAAATCGGAAAAAACCTCAAAACGCTGGAAGGTCAGGCGAAAAAAGCCGAACGATACTTCAGGCTGAAGGAACGTTACCGGTCGGAAAGCCTCACACTGGCGTCCGTAAGGATATCAGGCTATCGGATAGAATTGGAAACATTGGACGCCAAGCTGGAAAGCCAGCAGAAAGAACAGACCGTGCATAATGAATCCGTACAGCGAATCGAGGAAAAAATCCAACAGAAAAAGCAAGCCAGCCTCCTTGTTGAGAAAAATCTGACTACCCAGCGTCGGGCGACAAACGAACACCTTTCGAAAATAAGAGCTTACGAGAGCGAAAAAAAAGTTAAGAACGAACAGCTCCGCAACCTCGGGGAGCAAAAGGAACGACTGGACCGTGAGATCAGGCAAGACCGCCAACAGCTAGAGCATATCCGATACAATAAAAAACGACTGGAAGAGGAAAGGCTTTCCGAACAGGAGCGCTGCAATCAGATGAATGAAGCGTTGTCGGAGAAAAGACAGCTCGTGGATGAATGGCGCACGCAGCAACAGTCGGCCAAACTTGAACTGGAGGAAGCAACCCGCATGAACAACGAACTGCAGAACGGCATACACCTTTTGGAGAAAGAGCTTGCCGTTCTGCAGATTCAGCACGATGCGTTGCTCCAGGAGCGGGAACGAAACACCCTGGATGCTGGTACCAGAGCGACTGAACTGAACCAGTTTAATTTATCGCTCCAGGAACTGGAAGACCGCCTGGAAACCCTTCAAAGCAGCTACGACGAGGTCTGGGAAACGGAACAGGAAAACAAGCGTCAGAAAGAGCTCAAATCGTCCCAGCTGGAAGAATTGAAGGCCAGACAAAACAGGCAAAATCGCCTGATGGATGCCCGGCAGAACGAATACGATCTTACCAAATCACTCGTCGATAACCTGGAAGGTTTTCCGGAATCAATCCGCTTTGTCCGGAAAAATGTTCAATGGAAAGAAACGTATCCCCTTTTTTCGGATATTTTATTCTGCAGAGAAGCGTATCGGATTGCTATTGAAAACTTTCTGGAACCGGTCATGAACCATTATGTGGTACATCGTTCGGAAGAAGCACTGCAAGCCATCCGCTTGCTCTCTGATGCCGCCCGCGGAAGGGCAAGCTTTTTCATTCTCAACGAAATGAAGTCGCCGAAAAAAACGGACAGCCCGGCAGTAAGCGAAGCATGGATTCCTGCATTGTCGGTCGTCGAGGTAAATGCGGAATACCAAAAACTCATTGAACAGCTTCTCTCAAACGTATTGATTTACAATGGTCCTTTAGAAGACTTCAACAACATTGGAAAGGATTTTCCTTTTCATACGCTCATTCACCACAGCGGTGGCATCAGTAAAACACCGCTTGCCCTTACCGGGGGCTCCGTAGGGCTTTTTGAAGGAAAACGGATAGGTCGCGCTAAAAATCTGGAGAACCTTCAGAAAGAATTAAAAGCGTTGCGTAAAGAGAACCTGTCTATGGACGAGACTTATCTCCGGGTTTCCGGAGAGTTGGAGGCTCTGCGGGAAACCGATCGATCCGGGTATCTCCGGGAACAGCAGCTCCAGATTAACCGCCTTCAACAAGAGCACATCTCGGTTAAAACCAGGAAAGAACAGCATGAAACATTCCTGAAAGGTAGCCAGAACCGGAAGGCGGATATCGAAACAAAGGTTAAGGAGTTGTTGGGCAGGTTGCACAGCGGCAAGCCCGAATTGGAAGAGAAGCTTTTACGCCGAGATCAACTGAGCGGAAAACTGGAGTCGCTGGCCTTGAAACATGAGCTGCTGGAGCAGGAAGTTAACACCCATGCTTCGGCATACAACCAGGAAAATATCCGCTTCCATCAGCAGCAGAATAAGTTATCGGGCATTATAAAAGACCTGGAATACCGGGATAGTCAGTACGAAAACCTCGACAACAGGGTGCGGCAAGCAGAACGTGAGCTTGAAGACATCCGAAAAAAAACGGAAAGCACCCTATCACTTGTTGATCACTCTGATGAAGATCTGATCCAACTCTACCAACAAAAAGATCTGTTGGAAACGGCTGTTACGGAAATGGAAGAACAGCACTTCAGAACGCGCGGCGAAATACAGGAACAGGAAGAGCAGGTGTTACAGCTGCGAAGATCGAAGGAACAGGGAGATCTTATCTTAAGTGAACTGAAAGATAAGAAGACGGTGCTTCGGATTGACTTGAATGCCCTTAAGGAACGCCTGGCTGTGGAATTTCAGGTTGATATCCAAGAGTTGCTGGACGACGAAGCCGAACTTCCTGAGCAGGAGTACGACGCCCTGCAAAAACAAAATGCGGAACTCAAAAAGCAACTAGAAGACTTCGGAAGTATCAATTCCGTTGCGATGGAGGCCTATAAGGAAATGAAGGACCGCCATGATTTTATCATTCAGGAAAAAAAGGACCTGGTGTCCGCGCGACAAACGTTACTGAACACAATCAATGAAATCGATCAGACGGCAAAAGATCAGTTTATGGCTGCATTTGGTCAGGTCCGTTTACACTTTATAGAGGTGTTCAGGTCCTTATTTATTGGAGAAGATTCCTGTGATCTGTTGCTGAGCAACCCCGAAGCTCCTTTAGAATCGGATATTGAGATCATAGCCCGCCCGAAAGGAAAAAGACCCTTATCGATTAATCAGCTGTCGGGAGGGGAGAAAACACTGACCTCTACTGCGCTGCTCTTCTCGCTTTACCTTTTAAAACCGGCCCCCTTCTGCATATTCGACGAGGTAGACGCACCGCTGGATGACACCAACATTGATAAATTCAATGGAATTATCCGGAAATTTTCAGGCGAATCTCAGTTCATTATTGTATCACATAATAAACGCACCATAGCGAGCACCGACATCATATACGGTGTCACTATGATAGAACAAGGTATTTCGCGCGTGGTAGCGGTTGATCTTCGCGATGTTTAGTAGTCGATATCCAGCAGACTTCTAAGCGGTATCATGACCGCATTTTTCAGCTGAATGTATTCTTCCGTCAGCGACCAAACGGTCGTCTCTACACGTTTCGGGCCATCACTTGTCTGAAACGTAATCAGGGATTTAGATTTGAATTCATTTCCCAAACGAACGGCAGACTGAAGCTTATAGCGTAACTCGCTCACGTGACTTTCAGGTGCGTCAACAATCTTGTAAAGTCTGATATCCTCCTTGCTGATCAAGGAAGGGGCAACTGTGTTGATATCCATAGTCCTGTCCTCTTTTAAGTAAAACAAGTATAACTAATATTATTCAGTTCAGCCATCTTTTTATCAGAGAACGACCAGCTGTTACATTATTTTTACGTTTACATGAAAACGGGTTAAGAATGAGATTGGAATACGATTAGAATTGAGAATTAAAAGGAAAAGAACGTAGCTTTGCATCATGACCAAATGCTTTTACACCTCGCTTCTATTCCTGATTTTTATTTATAATGCATCAGCTCAGCGGGTTAACCAGGACAGCTTATTAATGGACCTGAGAAACCTCAGTGCTGAAAAAATGGAAGGCCGTGGCACAGGAACGCCCGGAGGAATCCTCGCCAGAAACTACGTAGAGAAACGCTTTTCTGAAATCGGATTGCAGCCAATCGGATCTTCTTATCTGCAGGGTTTCGAAGCCAGGGGCAATCTTAAAGCCGCTAATGTCATTGCCCGCATCCCGGGTGAAAGCCCGGAGGTCATTGTGCTGTCTGCTCATTACGATCACCTGGGAATCCGTAAAGATGAAACCTATTACGGAGCAGACGATAATGCCGGAGGTGTTGCCGCCTTGATTGCCATCGCAGATTACGTTAATCGGACTGCCTCTCAGGGTAAAAAGCCTTATTATACGCTGGTCATTGCTGCCTTTGATGCTGAAGAAATGGGGCTACTCGGTGCAAAACATTTTGTAAAAAACCCGCCGGTTCCGCTGGGCAACATTGCACTGAATATCAACATGGATATGATTACCCGGAATGATCAGAACGAGCTTTATGTGGCGGGGACCGCCCCGAACCCCACACTAAAAGAATTTATACAGGAAAAGCATGGAAAATTAACCCTTCTGCGGGGGCATGATACCGGTGTTAAGCAAAATTGGATTAGCCAAAGCGACCAGGAACCCTTTTACCGCAAAGGCATACCTTTTCTTTATTTTGGTGTAGAAGATCATGCAGATTACCATAAACCCACCGACACCTTCGAAAACATACATCCGGATTTTTATAAACAAGCGGTCGAAGCTATTCTGGAAACCCTCTTGGAAATTGATAACGGTTATCGACCGGATAAATAACGTTAGCCAGGCATTTAGAATACCCGCACGGCTTTGGTAAAACGGTTCAGGCTTTCATGATCTGGCTCAAGGTCTGTTACCAGGTAGTCAATAGCGTTGATATTGGCTACTTTCATTTTCTGAACGGTATTCAGTTTCTCGGCTATGCTCAATATGCCCGTCCGTAGTGAGCTCCTGAGCATGGCTTTTTTGATTTGAACGACTTCCCAGTCTGAATCTGTTACCCCCTCTTCTACCGAAAGACTGTTCGTTCCAAGCAGACAAAGATCTACACGTATTTCGGAGAGCTGATTGATCACCTGTGAACCAATGGTTACGTTTGTACTTTTTGCCAGTTTACCCCCAATCAGTACTACATCGTCTTCGGAACGCTCGGCAAGCTCCAAAGCTACTAACGGACTGATGGTAAAATAGGTACAATTCAATTTTGGGGGAACGCTTCGGGCAAGCTCAAGCATGGTTGTTCCTCCTCCCAGCAAAAGGGTCATACCATCCTGTATAAGGGTAACCGCCTTAAGTGCAATGACCCGCTTGGACTCCCGTGCATAGACCTCATTATCCTGAAATGGATAGTGATACGATTTAGATAGGGCACCACCGTATACTTTCAGAACTTTTCCATTTTCGGCCAGCTCATTCAGATCTCTTCGAATCGTGTCTTCGGAAACATTCAACTGAACGCTCAAATCTGACGAGAGCACTTTGTTGTGCAAGTTTACTTCCCTCATAATGAAGGCCTGTCGCTCTTCCTTTAACATATCTTTAAGATTGATTCGGGTAAATATATAGTATTTTTCTTTTTGACCCAGCACATTAACAAAAACGCCGCCGGAAAACAAAAAAGGCTCTCAACCGGGGAGGTTGAGAACCTTAACTAACCAATTATAAACCTAAATTATGATGATGCAAATATAATGGCCTGCACCGATATATCATAAGTTTTAACATATTTTAACAAAGTTATTTTGCCTTCATCGCCAGCTCAGCGCTTTTGCGGATAAAAAGATAATTCGCGGAACCGCCAACCACCGCTCCAACAATCGGCATGAACCGTTTAGATCCTGAAAAGCCCATCCTGATCAACAGCTTTTTGGATAAATCGTCCAGCTGATGTTTACCAAGCGCCAGGCCGATATCGCCATTAACAGAAGCACTTAAAACCGAGATGATGTCTTCCGTTTTACAGGCACAGTTACCGGTTCGGTGGTATTTAACAGCAATAGTTACACGGAATTGCTGGGCAAGTAAATTTAACGTATCCAACGGCATTCCGACTATAGCCACCATCCCCCCTCCTAAGCCGGTCAACACCCCGGATCCTGCTGCCAGCCATGCACACTGACTCACAAAACGATCAATTCCCATCTCGTCGACGCCCTTCTTCACGCTAAGCTGATCGATACGCCCATGAATCTGCTTTAGAATCTGGAAACCGTCTAATTTTTCTTTTGCCCACCTAAACTTCTTCATTTCAAAAACCTGTTCTCTCCCGAATTACTGATCGGGCGAAAACAAAGATACTTAAATCCCGTCACATCATTTATAACGCGTTACCTAACAGGCAATCCAGCTGATCGGTCAGCATATGAAACAATAAACCGACGGCAACAATTCGGGTTTTCGGAAAGAACAGTAGCACGATATAGATTGCTATGGCAGGATAACTGTGCAACAGGTGAAACCCTACACTGCAGCGGTTTGGATCGAAGATGGGATCCGCAAGCAAGTGATCCAGGTCCACCGCCATAGTCGCCAGCATAATCAGCCAGGCCTTCTTCCAAACTGGCCTGAAAAGTAAATAAGCCAGCAATCCGGGAGCGAGAAAATGCAGGCTGTAGTGAATGATGGTACGCAGTACCGGCAAAAACGACTCCACTATTCAGGTAAGTTCTTCGATTCAGTCGAAGGACCGGAAACCTTCAATATGCCGGATGGATCAATGGTCAACTCATCCATAAATACCAGTCGTTCATCCCCGGTACGCGTGGTTCTGCCATGGTAAACGCAGAGCATTTTGCCGTTTGGCAGGAATAGCACGCTATTATGCCCGGTTCCGCTAACTTCTCCCCCTTTGCCGGTGTTTTTTTCCAGGACAGGATTAGTCGAGGATTTTGTAAAAGGTCCCAGAGGCTCCGTAGAAGTTGCGTAACCAACGGCGTAATGTTCTCCGCCGAAATGGTTTGCTGAATACATCATATAATAAGTGCCCTTATGATTAAAAATAAAAGAGCCTTCTGTCCAGCGACGGTTGACTTCTTCGTTGGTAACCGACCGGCTTTCCCACTCTGCTTGCTTGTCGTTCATTTTGACAGGCGGACGAAGCAATAGCACCGGCTCGCCGATAACACCGCTGAAATCGGACTTCAGTTCTACACCATACACCCAACTTTCTTCCACCTCCTCATAAAGTCCCTTTTTTTTCGCCCAATCTGCCACTTCACTTTCCACCGGATGCTTGTAACAGCAACGGGAATAGTAGAGATACGTTTTTCCGCTTTCGTCGAACAGCACATTAGCATCGATGATTGGATATCCGGGATCAAAAAGTGGTTTATCTGTCAGGTCCTTAAATGGCCCGACCGGACTATCTGATACGGCTACGCCTATTTTGAAGTTTTCTTCTTCGCCCTTTGGATTGTAACCCCACTGAGCACTGTAAAATAAATAGTATTTATCGTTTCGCTTATAAACTTCCGGAGCCCAGAACGAATGAACACCCCAGCTGCCTTTGCGGTTTCCAAAATATACCTGCCCCCCCGTTTTCCAGTTAACGAGGTCATCGGAGACATACACGGAAAAACCATCTTTTGCTCCTCCCCCGGTCCCGTAAAGGTAATAACGACCATCTGCATCATCGTGCAAAATGTAGGGATCTCCGAAAGGTACGTTTAAGGGATTCTTATATTGCGCCTGCACCGTCGTTCCGAGAGCGATTAATCCGCAGACCAGAAAAAAAAGTCTTTTAACCATTTTCATATAAATCATACTTTAGGCAAAGTGCTTATAAAGCCTTGATAAATCACGATAATAAGTATCTATTTTTCTATTTAGCGTATCAAGATCAGAAAACTTCATTCAACCCAAGAAAAAAGCCGCGGGCGCCGTATCTGCCGAAGGCATAATCCAGGCATAGATTTGTTCGCGTAGCCTTATTGAAAAAGACTCTGAGACCTGCGCCGGCGGCGGGCTGCCATTGCTGAAAAAGACGGGCATCTACCGGATTGCTCACAGACTGCGCATTTGCAAAAACTACGCCGCTGAGAAAACGATTAGAGGTGATCGGGAAACGATACTCCAGCTCAGAATAAAAAAAAGAAGGCCCCCGGTAATAACCGATAGTATAACCACGTCCGCTTCGGTTATACGTATCTGTACCGGTTCCAGGAAGTTCTAAGTAAGGTAGGGTTCCTGAAATCAGGTAGCTCCCCCAATGCCAGAACGCCAGTACATGCTCAGGGTGTTGATCAGACAAGCTCCAATATTTACGAAAATCGGTAATCAGTTGCACGCTCCCTTTGGTACTGCCCAGCCAACCCTGGTTTACCCTGATGCCAATATCTGAATAAATCCCACTATAGGCCCGATTGGGGTGATCTCTAGTTGTATATTGCACATTCAACAAGACTCCGTTAGCGGCGTAGCGATCCGCATTGAACCCTTCCCGTGTGCTGTAAACATGATGCGGAGTTTCCCCCTCGTCCAGCGACTGATCGTTAATGCGCTGCCGAAAATCAAAGGAGACCCCACCGCCCAGAAAAATATTGTCTACCAATTGTTTATAGACCTTTTCCGTAAAATTATAATACGTATAACGGATCGAATACAAATTCCTCTCCGGGTTGAACAATACATTTTCTTCAGGACTCGCTCCTGAAGCGCCTCCCATTCCCAAACCGTAATCCAGTGCCAGCATATTTGCCATCCGCCAGTTCCCCTGAAAATTCCATCTGTTTCCTGGCGTGAAGATGTTGTGGTTCAGGTAAAAAACCAAAATACCTTTAGTCGTTATCGAACCTGATGTAGCCGCAACAGACATGAGTGTTCCCGGCTCATTTCCGAGGACTTTTCCCGCTACCGCTTTTACGCCGATCTGAGCGCCGATACTGGGGTTATAGGCCAGGTTGGGTAAGAGCGTAATGGCTCCGCCGGATTCTTCTAACGTGTCGGTTGCACGCCTCGGATTAAAAATACCCTGGATGAAATTGCCGATATCGTATTCGCGGATTTCGGAAACCGTACTGTCGGGCTGACCTCCTGTCATAAGAGAATCACTGACAGACTCGACCTGACCGATAGCCAGCCTTCCTGAGAAAAGCAAAAATAAGCCTAGGAATAAAATACGCATATGAGCCTTCAACAGCAGATTACCTGATTTGTTTAAGGCCTCAGATCCGGACCTCGTTTTGACTGGAACCCTTTTCTTTTAACTCGACGAGGTTATTGAAGGTGGTCGTGGCGATTTCAGTTAAGGCTTCCGATGTAAAAAAACCTTGATGTGCGGTAATCAGGACATTTGGAAAACTCATCAGGCGTAGAATATCATCGTCGCCGATCACCTGATCAGAAAGATCACGAAAAAACAACTTCTCTTCCTGTTCATAGACGTCAATGGCTAAAGCGCCGATGTGCCTCGATTTCAGCGCTTCGATCGCATCTTTTGTATTCAGCAGACCGCCCCGGCTTGTATTGATGAGAAAAACACCTGCTTTCATCTGCGCAATGCTGGAAGCGTTGATAATATGCCGGGTTGATGGAAGCAACGGACAGTGAAGCGACAAGATGTCGCTTTGCCTGAAAACCTCCTCTTTGCTGGTCAGCTCAATATAATCTGGTGCTTTTTCAACCACCGGATCAAAAGCAAGGATCCTACATCCACAGCCGTTGGCTATGCGTGCAAAGGCAAGTCCGATCTTCCCTAGTCCGATAATTCCCATAGTCTTTCTGAACAGGTTAAATCCAACGAGTCCAACCAAGGAAAAATTCCCTTCCCGAACGCGATTATAGGCTTTATGTGTTTTACGGTTAAGGGTGAGCAGCATGGCCATGGCATGTTCTGCAACGGCCTCCGGACCATAAGCCGGAACACGCACGACCCGTAAGCCCAAGCGGGATGCAGCCTCCAGATCAACGTTATTGAAACCTGCTGCACGCAAAGCAATAAACTTTACGCCCAGGCGGGAAAGTTCCTGTATAACTTCAGCATTCAGCACATCGTTAACAAACACGCAGACCGCATCACTACCCTGGGCCAGCGTTGCCGTCATCGGCTCCAATGCCGTATCAGTAAAAGTTAGCTCAAAATGATAATTCGCATTCACTTTGGAAAAAAGCTCCTGATCATACGGCTGGGTACTGAAGACGGTAACGTTCATAACGAAAAGATAAAGAAGGACTAACCTACTGTTTTTTCTTCTATAACCAAAATCCTTTCCGCTAAAGGTCGTCTATAGCCCTATATTTCGGCACCAGAGATTTCATAATGAACCAGGCCAGCAGATAAGCCAGCGCACAGATCGTAAACATAATGGTATAGCCCGTATGAATACTGCCAATAGCTTGGTAATGGTCAAAAAGGGCTCCACCGAGTTTTGACATAACCGCCCCTCCGATTCCTCCTGCCATCCCTCCGATACCAACTACAGAGGCAATAGCCTTCTTGGGGAACATATCGGAAACCGTGGTAAAGATATTGGCGCTCCAGGCCTGATGCGCCGCAGCGCCAATGCCGATCAGCAATACCGGTACCCAGTGACTGATATAACCGAAAGGTTGGGCAGCGAGAATGACGATCGGGAACAGGGCAATCACAAACATGGCTCTCATCCGTCCGTCGTATGCCGTATAGCCTTTATTGATAAAATACATCGGCAGCCAACCACCGCCGACACTACCAACCATCGATAAGGTGTAGAGAACGGCCAGGGGCAGCATAACCCCTTCGTCGATGATGCCATACTGGGCTTTCAGATAAGCTGGCAGCCAAAACAGAAAAAACCACCAGACCCCATCCGTCAGGAATTTACCCGCCGTAAAGGCCCAGGTCTGACGGTAACCGAGAAGTTTAAACCAGGGTACTTTTGCGCCGGTAGGGACCGTAGCGGCCAGTACCGCCTCCTGGTCGTCGTTAATGTATTCAAGCTCCGCCGCAGATAAGCGACGCTGCTTTTCAGGACTATCGTAAAAGGAGAACCAAAGAACCAACCAAAGAAAGCCGATGATCCCCACAATGACAAACGCAGCTTCCCAGCCCCAATGAGAATAAATCCAGGGAATAGTTAAAGGGGCTAGGACAGCACCTATATTGGCTCCTGAGTTAAAAATACCCGTTGCCAGTGAGCGCTCCTTTTTCGGGAAATATTCAGCCACCGCCTTAATAGCCGCCGGAAAATTGCCGGCTTCGCCAAAAGCCAGTACAGCACGTCCAAACATGAAGCCCAGAACCGAATAAGAGAACACCGTTATTCCCAACACACCAAGAAAAGCAGCCATGGCTTGTCCGATCGGAACGGCAAAAGCATGAACAATAGCGCCCAAAGACCAGATGATGATGGCCCAGCTGTAACCCCATTTGGTACCGAGGTAGTCAATAATGCGGCCCGCAAACAACATGGATATGGCGTAAGCAAACTGAAAGACCGCAGTAATGTTGGCGTAATCCGTATTCGACCAACCGAATATCTCTTCAAGACGGGGTTGAAGCAAACTTAACACCTGTCTGTCCAGGTAGTTTACTGTAGTGGCAAAAAACAATAAGGCGCAAATCGTCCATCTGTACCGGCCGATGGTTAGCTTTTGGTTGCTCATTTTTAGGTATCTATGTTTAGGTGCTAAAGATGCAAATAATCAAAACAATGCGCAAACGTTTTCACTTTTGAACCTCAAAATGCAAATCCAGTCTGCATCACATCCGACACTTGCTTCAGCCCCGATCAGGACGGAGAACTGCCTTCTTTTCTGAACTTCGGATCGTATTTCAATCCGGAAGTCAGCCAATATAAAAGCACCACCCGGGAGTACCTGAAATTAACCGGCGCAAAGAGAATACCGACGGCCAGCGCGACCCCTATATAAGGCCAGGGTCCATCCAGATAACCCGTAATTAAATAGGTCAAAACGCAGAAACTCACCAATTCTGCCACCACAAAAACATAGCTGACGTACATGGCAACGTAAAAGTAGCCCGGTTCTCTTTCGAAACGCAGGTGACAATGCGGACAGTATTCGTGGACCTTTTGTGAACGAATACTTAACAATTTTCTGGTGAAAATATCCCCGGTGCGACAGCGCGGACATTTAGCTAAAAGTGCAGACTTCAGTTTACCAGGTTCTTCTTCGTACATCGTTGTAATTTATTTAATGTTCAGATCTTTTTGTATTTGTTCCAGGCTTCTCCCTTTCGTCTCTGGCATCACTCTCCAGATGAACACGAACGACAACAACATCATCCCTGCATAGAAAAGAAAGGAATAAAAACCACCCATAGGACTTCCTTCTACGATGACCGGAAATATCCAGGAGATGATCGCCGCCATAATCCAGTGGGTAAAACTTCCCAATGCACCACCCTGCGCCCGAACGGCATTCGGAAATATCTCCGAGATGAATACCCAGATCACCGCCCCCTGCGAGAAGGCAAAGAACGCGATGAAACCAATCAGGTATAGCACCACCAGTGGACTTTCTGTACCGGGCTGGCTGAAGGCCTGGGCTGTAAGTCCCAGAAAGACGACCATACCTACAGCGCCAATCAGCAGTAAGGTTTTACGACCAATGCGATCGATAACCGTCATTGCCAACGCCGTAAACGTGAAATTAGCAAGGCCAACGTATACTGATTGCTGAAAAGCATCGGTATGATCAAAGCCCGCCATCTCAAAAATCCGGGGAGCGTAGTACAAAATAGCGTTAATGCCGGACAGTTGATTGAACATCGCCAGGATGACCGCATAAAAAATAGGTTTGTTGTATTTGCCGTTAAAAAGGCTCTCGCTTACTCCCTGTTTCGCCAGTGTATGCTCCTCTCGGATAAGATCTACAGCACCGGCTTCGCCAATACGCTGAAAAATCGGCACCGCTTCTTGGTCCCTCCCCTTCAGCACCAGCCAGCGCGGACTCTCGGGTATAAAACGCAAGGCGACAATAAACAAGAGAGCGGGCACCACCATCACCCCCAGCATGAGTCGCCATGAGTCGTCCCCCATCGATCCGGCAAACAAGAAGTTCGTCAGGTAAGCAATCAGAATCCCCCCAACAACGTTCAATTGAAACATTCCCGCCAGCCGGCCCCTGTTAGCGGCGGGCGAAATCTCTGCAATATACATCGGTCCGACAACAGAAGAAGCACCGACCGCAACCCCTCCAAGAAAGCGAAAAACAATAAACAGCGTCCACAGCGGCGCTAATGCGCATCCTATAGCAGACAATAAATAGAGTATAGCAACGACATTCAACACTGAACGTCGACCGTAACGCTGGGCAGGCTGTCCGGCGATGAGCGAACCGATAACCGTGCCGATCAAACTGGCTGCAACAGTAAATCCCAGCCAAAAGGCATCCAGGTCCCAAACCCGCTGGATGGTCGATTCCGCGCCGGAAATCACCGCCGTTTCAAAACCAAATAAAAAACCGCCCATGGCGGCCACCAGTGCATAACGCGTAGAATGATTCAGCATATAGAAGTGTTAGTCTCCAAACATAACTATTTTGCGGTTAATTTACGCAGGTCCGCTCCCTTTCCGAGTACCGGCTTAAAAAGATCACCTTTATCTTTGAGCCGGTCCAGCGCATTGAACATATGAAAATCGCTTATCCGGAGCCCCGGTTTTACCTCATCCCAATGCAGCGGCATAGATACGGGAGCGCTCGGTTTCGGACGGACAGAATAAGGCGCCGCTAAGGTAGCCTGTGAGCGATTTTGCAGGAAATCGATGTATAGCTTGCCCTTCCGTTTTTCAATGGTGCGCTCCACCGTTGCAACCTTCGGTAACTGGTCACTTACTTTCGTAGCAATCAGCCTGGCAAAAAGCTGAGACTGTTCATAAGTATACCGGGCATTCAAAGGAATGTAAATGTGTATCCCCGTGGAGCCTGAAGTTTTCGGATAAGTTTCCACGCCCAAACTATCCAGTAGTTCATGAATACATTGCGCTACTTCAATTACTTCTTCAAAATTTCCGTTCTCTTTATCCGGATCGAGGTCAAGAATGCACCAGTCCGGGTGGTCCGGTTTTTTAATCCGGCTGCTCCAGGGGTTCATTTCAATCACGCCAAGGTTAGCCATGTAAAGCAGGCTCGCCTCGTCTTTTGCAACAAAAAAATGTTTTTGCTGTCGCTCACCTTCAACTTTATATGGAAACAGTTCCACCCAGGAAGGTACTTTCCCGGTGACGTCTTTCTGGTAAAAATTTTTCCCGCTGATTCCATTAGGAAAGCGGTTGAGCGATTGCGGGCGATCTTTCAAATAGGGAAGGATATAGGACGATACCGACTCATAATAATTGATCAGGTCCCGTTTGGATATCTTTTCCTTTTTCCAGAATCGTTTGTCCAGGTTAGTAAAGGACAATTCCTTTCCTTTGACTTTCCGGCTTAATTCCTGCTGATCCGAAGGCAACCAGCCCGGTTTGATTTGCTTTGCTTTTTCCATATTGATTTCCTTAGCTGATTTGTCGTTCCGGATTCCAAGATAACTGGGGTGCCTCAGTAGTCCGTCCGGCGTGATTTCGCTGTAACTCACCTCGCAGATCAACCTGGGCCTGAGCCATGTAATTTCCACAGAATCCGTATTCCACCGAAAAGGGCCGGACTTATTATATTCCGGTTCATGCTTAAATGGAGAGCTCTTTCGTTGCAACGTTGTAAACTGATGCAGTAAGCTTTCCTGTTCCTGATCGCTAAAGCCCGTACCAACCTTTCCGGCATAGGTCAATTCACCGTCTTGATAATAGGACAGCAGCAATGAACTAAGTGCCCGGGAAGAGCCCTTCCTTTTCGTATAACCGGCAATTAGCAACTCCTGTCGTTGCTGTGTCTTGATTTTAAGCCAGTTCGAACTGCGCTCATTGTCCTGATAAATACTCGACAGCTTCTTGGCAACGATCCCTTCGAAACCCAGTTTTCCAGTTACCTTAAAAAAGTCTCTGCCCTTTCCAACTTTACTGAAACCGATCTGTACGTGGGGATCATGATCCGGAATTACGGATCGCAGCAGCCTTTGACGCTCAAAAAGCGGCAACCCTCTGCAATCCGAACCTTCATGCCACAGAATATCAAACACGTAGTAGACCAGGTGATGATCAGAATCCGCCTCCCAGTGCTGCAGAGCATTAAAGCTGGGGACGCCCTGCGTGTTGAGCGCAACAAGCTCTCCATCCAATGTTGCGCGCAACTGAAGATGCTGTAAAGCTTCGTAAATTTCACGGAAACGTTTGCTGAAATCGTTCAGGTTGCGCGAATAAAGGGAAACGGACGTCGCATCGCATGCTGCCATTGCACGATAACCGTCCCACTTGATCTCGAAAATCCAGTCGGGATCGTCAAATGCTTCGTCAACGAGCGTAGCCAGCATAGGCTTGATCTTTTTATCCTGAACAGCTGGTTTATCCTGAACAGCCGGCCCTGCTTCATCAGCCTGAAACGTCTTTTTGATTTCTTCAATTTTTAATCCAGAGCGTACAGATCTCACTTTTCTCAACACATCACCCTTTCTTGCATACTCGTCGTCATGCTTGATCAACAACCAGGCATCCTCTCCCATCCCCTTTGTTTTGACCAGGGCAAATTCCCCCCGCAGTTTCTCACCCGCGAGGACAATCTTCAAAGAGCCTTCTTTCAATGCTGTACGCAATACTTTCTGCATGGATGACTTTTTTCCCTGCTCCCCAATCGGCGCATAGAGGCCCTCGTCCCAAACAATGACTTCGCCTGCACCGTAATTTCCTTCCGGTATGACCCCTTCGAAATTCCTGTAGTCATAAGGGTGATCCTCCACCATCATCGCCAGTCGTTTTACCTCCGGATCGAGCGACGGTCCCTTTGGAACAGCCCAGCTTTTCAGAACGCCGTCCACTTCCAGGCGAAAATCGTAGTGCAGATGGGAAGCCCGGTGCTTCTGGACAACGAAACGAAGCATTTCTTCTTCAGATTTTCCTTCCTGAGGTTCAGGACTTAAATCGAACTGACGTTTTTTCCTGTATTTCTTTAATGACATAAGGGGCAGAATGCGTGACTCAGACTGCTTAATTAACAGTCCCAGACCAAATTTGATTTACTTCCGAAAAGAAAAGGCCTTCAATCGGGGAGATTAAAGACCTTTATAAACCAATTATAAACCTACCCTCTCCGTTACAAAGTGCATGCCAAAAAAGAATCAACTAATTAAGTTCCCATATGATTATAATCAACTCCTGAATTAACAGGGTTTACACCAGGCTTTAACAAGGCTTATACTAGGCTAATGGCCCTGTTAAAGCCCCGTTAAAGCCTGGTATAAGCCCTGTAAAAGCCTGATAAAATCTGGACTTGTTACGAATATTTTTATACGATGTCACCAGCAAATCATACTTTTGCATTATGGTCGATTTCAGGTCGGGATATAGCGAGGTTATCAAGAAAGAAGCGGAGCGCTTAGGCTTCCTTTCCTGCGGCATTGCACAGGCCACTTTTCTTGAGCAGGAGGCTCCGCGGTTGACCAATTGGCTGGAAGGCCAAAAGCACGGGAAGATGCAGTACATGGAAAACCACTTCGACAAACGCCTCGACCCTCGTTTGTTGGTTGACGGCGCAAAATCGGTCATTTCGCTCACGTACAATTATTTTACTGACGATAAGCAAAGCGATCCGGATGCTCCGAAAATTTCCAAATATGCTTATGGAAAAGATTATCACTTTGTCATCAAAGATAAACTCAAGGAGCTTATACAGGTTCTTTATGAGGAGATCGGAGAATTCGGAGGGCGTGCCTTCGTCGATTCTGCGCCGGTACTTGAGCGAGCCTGGGCCCAGAAAAGCGGATTGGGCTGGATCGGAAAGAACAGTCAGTTAATCCACCCTAAAAGCGGTTCATTTTTTTTCCTATGCGAGCTCATTGTCGATATTGAGCTCGGTTATGATCAGCCCATCGTCAAAGATTATTGCGGAACCTGTACAAAATGTATAGACGCCTGTCCAACGGAAGCCATTGTTTCACCAAAAATCGTCGACGGCAGCAAGTGTATTTCTTATCTTACCATAGAATTGCGGGAAGAGATTCCGACCGAATTCGGGGGAAAGATGGATAACTGGATGTTTGGCTGCGATGTCTGTCAGGATGTTTGCCCGTGGAACCGCTTCTCCAAACCACATCAGGAACCTGCTTTTGGTGCCGGAAAAGACATGCTGGGCATGAATTCCAGGGACTGGGAAGAGCTGACCGAAGAAACCTTTAAAAAGGTGTTTAGCAAAGCCGCTGTTAAACGAGCTAAATACAGCGGCTTAACCCGTAACATCCGGTTTCTGAAAGAAGATACTTAAGCCTTAATGCGCTGTTGTTTCAGCAAAGCCTTACAAATCCGCTTGATCAACACGGGCCCCTCGTAAACAAATCCGGTGTAGAGCTGGATCAGCGATGCCCCTGCAGCAAGCTTTTCAAGCGCATCTTCCGCACTGTGGATTCCTCCTACACCAATGATCGGGAAGGCTCCTCCTGAATGCTGATGAAGGTAGCGGATAACTTCCGTAGCGC
>JBMDWN010000210.1:0-3613 GCA_048595275.1 Olivibacter sp.
AGACCAACTGGCAGCAGTCGTCCTTCTAATGGCACGGTGAGGCCATCGGGTTCTAGTACTCGTCCAAGCGCGAGACCAGCTACCAGACCATCTGGTGCCAGCTCACGGCCAAGTGCCAGACCGGCAAGCAGACCTTCGGGCGCCAGCGCACGTCCGAGCTCAAGGCCCGCCAGCAGTGTATCGCGTCCAAGCGGTGCGTCGTCAAGGCCTAGTTCTGTATCCGCACCGTCTTCACGTCCGTCCGGAGGTGGTATGGGCGGCGGAGGTTCACGTGGCGGCGGGGGCGGTGGCTCCCGAGGTGGCGGAGGACGCGGCAGATAACATAAGACCGCTGCTTTAATTAAGTTCCTTGAAAAATGACTACCGATCACCGGCCTAAACGAATGCAATATGGTCGTTGATCGGTTTTTTTTGCCCTTAGAATAGAATCAAATAACCAATACAGTATATGAAACATCGAAAACTTGCCTTCCTCAGTTTAATGCTAAGCGGTACCGTTGCACTGCATGCGCAAAACCTGGACGAAGGCGTTCGCTTCTCTCAGTATGATCAGGGGACCACTGCCCGCTTCAGAGGTCTTGGAAACGCACAAACAGCGTTGGGTGGCGACTTAAGCAATATAGGCGGAAATCCAGCAGGGCTTGGTTTTTTCAACAGCTCTGACGTTAGTATCTCCCTGGATTATTTCAACGATCGCAACAGTACGAATTACTTTGGAGATCAAACGAACTCAGACAGGGGTCGCTTTGGGCTGAATCAGGCAGGCATTGTATTCAATTTGCCTACGAGCCGCGCCAGGGGTAGTAACCTGGAATCAGGCTGGCTAAATTTTAATGTTGGTATTGGCTATCAACGAACCAACAGTTTCTACAGCAATCTGGATTTCAGCGGAGTTAATACGGAAAGCGGAATTGCTGATTTTATGGTTGATCAGGATCTTGGAGGATCTGCTATAGGGGGAATTGGATACGACATGGGTCTATTTGATCAGGTGGATGAACGGTTAGGAAATGGCGAGCTAGGGTATCTACCACCATATATTATGACCTCCCTTGGCAATCTACAGCAGGTATACAACAGCTATTCTGGTAATCAATCCGAAACTAATATTTCCTTTGGCGCTAATCATAGCAACAAATTCTATCTCGGCGGATCGATTGGATTTTCTTCTATATTCTACCGCAGCAACACCGCCTTTTACGAGGATGGGTTTATTCAAGACGAAGCGCATATACGTTCGCAGTTTCCCGGCATTCCGAAGACAGAATCCCGCTTTATAACCAATGCGGGCTATGCTGAACTGCTGGACACAGATTACCAGTACGATCAGCAGATATGGAACACAACTCGTGGAGCCGGCGTAAATCTGAAACTTGGTATGATCTACCGTCCGGTAGAACAAATCCAAATAGGCTTCAATGCCACCTCTCCTACCTGGTACCGCATGTCGGATAGCTACGACGATAGCTATTATATGGAAAACTTTGATCCGGTAAGCGGAGCGACTGTTGGTGATCCTTACCTGGATGAAACATTTGATAACTATTTCGAATACAATTTCAGAAGCCCTTATCGTTTAAGCGCAGGTATAGCAGCTATTTTATCACGCGGTTTGATCAGTGCAGATGTTGAGTTTGTGGATTATAAAAGCATGCGCTTTACCTCCAGCGATCGCAACACCGCAACCGATATGGATGTTATGATACAAGACAACCTTCAAGGTGCTTTTAACTTCCGCGTTGGTGGAGAATTGATGGTCGTTCCTCAGTTTATGGTACGTGCAGGTTATAACTATATGGGAAGCCCATACCAAACCGGTCGCTTCGATACGCAAAGTATTTCCGGAGGTTTGGGATACCGCTTTGGAAACTACTATGTTGACCTGACTTACCAGAACTGGACACAACGCTACGATTTTGCTCCATATGCATTATCAGCGGACTACACCTTAGAAACAAATGGTGTCACTTCTCCTATAGCAGACGTAAAAAACACACGTCAGAACGTGTTTCTGACACTAGGCGCCAAGTTCTAGTTACTACATAAAAAGTTTTAAATAATCGAGCCGGATCATCTGAATGATCCGGCTTGATTATTTTACAGCGTTCGATTAAAATGGAATCCTTACGGTTGAGAAGGCCATTTCACTTCGGCTTCCACGGATAATTGACTATATTCGTAATCAGATCAATTTATTCATTAATCCTAGTTATGACTGAAGTAAAAAACGCTATTAAAACGTATAATTGCCTGATTTACCAACTATATTCCTTTAACATTATTGATATCGAAAAGCGTATAAAGGAACGAAATGATTTAGACATCTCAAGCATATTTTGTGACCGGATTTGCGAAGAGTTAAAGGATGACTTTCTTCGGGAAGCGTCTGATGCTGGTATCCTGTTTCTCAGTAGTCAGGGTAATTTGGAGATTTACAACGACATAATGTCACAACTAGATCTTAAAAGAAAATTTACGATCATGCTCTCCTCATATCCTATAGAAGTATACAGGAACAGCTTTCACTTTCCTATTGACGCTACATTGAAAAAGCCTCTTGATGATCCAGAACCTTTTAACCGATGCATAGACCTTGCTATAAAAAAAATAAGCGATATTTAAGCAAATAAAGAAACATCAGTTTACGTTGATTGAGTCAATGTCACATTCTCTTTTTACCATACTCCTTTCGCTCTTCATCACCCAGCAAAGCCTGGCCCATCAGAACGCCCGACGTGCAAAGGAGAAACCGAATATTATTTTCATCCTCGCGGATGACCTTGGTTATGGTGATCTCGGTAGTTATGGCCAGCAAATCATCAAAACACCGAACATCGACCGGTTGGCGTCAGAAGGCATGCGATTCACAAACTTCTATACCGGGACTACCGTTTGTGCTCCTTCCCGATCGGCTTTGCTGAGCGGCCAGCATACCGGCCACACCTATATCCGCGGCAACAAAGAAATTCAACCGGAAGGACAACATCCACTAGCCGATTCCGTCGAGACCTTCGCCCAGCTCTTGCAAAGAGCGGGTTATACAACCGCTGCATTTGGAAAATGGGGACTCGGAATGGTGGGCACCTCCGGTGATCCAAATAAAAAAGGCTTTGATTACTTTTTCGGCTACAACTGCCAGCGACAATCCCACCGTTACTTCCCAACCCATCTATGGAAAAACGATCAAAGAGTTGAACTACCGGGAAATGACCTTACCAAGAAAGCGATCTATGCTCCGGAAGAAATCCAAAAGGAAACGCTTCGCTTTCTGGAAGACTACCAGGACAAGCCGTTCTTCGTTTATGTCCCGCTGGTATTGCCCCACGCCGAGTTGCAAGGCCCCGACGACCAACATTACAGAAAATATTCGGGAAAATTTCAGGAAACGCCCTATAAAGGTGATGATTATGGACCCGAAGCGAAGGTCGCAGGTTACGCCAGCGTTGATCAGCCAAGAGCAACCTACGCGGCAATGGTAAGCCGACTGGATGCTTATGTCGGCGAAATCCTGAATAAGCTTGATGAGCTTAATCTGAGTAAAAATACCATTGTCATTTTTGCCAGCGACAACGGGGCTCATCAGGAGGGCGGCGCCGATCCTGAATTCTTCAAC
>JBMDWN010000211.1:0-8982 GCA_048595275.1 Olivibacter sp.
ACCGAAGAGTTTTATGTGCCGTTGGAGAACCTGATCGATCCGGAGGCGGAGAAAGCGAAGATAGAACAGGAATTAACCTATTTGCAGGGTTTTCTGAAATCGGTTAATGCCAAGTTATCTAACGAACGCTTCGTGCAGAATGCCAAAGCAGAAATTGTAGAGAATGAACGCAATAAAAAGGCAGATGCTGAAGCCAAAATGGCTATGCTGAACGAGCGTTTAAAGGGTTTGTAAGTTTGTCCGCCGTATTCTTATCCCGTTCTAATAATAAAACAATATATTCGTTTACGAAAAAATTGTAAACAAGACGTATTGCTTAAACGTCTACCTTAAAAAAATCCAAATGAAGAAATTTTTAGGTGCAGCAGTTGTATGCCTGCTTTTAGCCTCCTGCGGGGGCTCGCAACAAAAGGAATCTGAACAAGAGGAGACCAACACAGACCTGATAACCTGCGAAGGTGTCGGAAAAGTAAAACTCAGCCACAGTCACGAAGATCTGGAGAGCAATTTCGGAGCTGATCAACTGGCCGATGAAACCGAAGAACAGGACGGCAAAGAAGTAGCCATTACCCGGGTGTTCAAAGACAGCCCTGAAGAAGTAGTAGTGGTTTGGGAAGAATCGGCTGCTCCCTTCAATAGGATTTCAAAACTGATTGTTCGCAATGAACTTTCACCTTACCACCTGGAAGAGGGTGTTCAGGTAGGTTCGACGTTAAAAGATTTGGTTAAGGCCAACAATTTCCTTCCGGTTACTTTCAGTAACTTCTATTCCGCATCGGACGGTTTTGCTATTATAGAAGGATTTAACGAAGGAGAAATCGGAACAAAATACCCTTGTCTTGGTGGTAAAATGGATATTGACCGCACGGATAACATCGATGTGAACTTGCTAGACGATTTTAAAGCTGAGAAATCGGTTAAGTCCAACCATAAGGCGATGGAGTTTATTTATGCAAACATTACTGAGCTGAGCGTTTCTGCGAAGTAAAAGAGTAAAAGGCTTATAGAATGAGGTCGTCCCCGAACGGGACGACTTTTTTTATGTTCTAGAGGTCTCTAAATGTATAAACATAGACTAATCCTTCCAAGCCTACTAACAAGCGCTTTGATACTTTGGTTATTCAACCAGGAGGTGCGTATGGTCAAGTTAATCCATAACCTATCCTAATTTCTAGAGCTGAATCTAATTAGTGAAGGACTAAGGTGATAGTTTTAAGGCGGTTAGAAAATTTTGGTGTTATTCAGATTATTTATATCTTTCGTTAAAATTGGGATTAATCGTGAATTTGAGCGATTAAGTCCTTCAAATAAATCCCGAGATTATGAAAAGCAAAAACTGGAAATTAATAGGAGAGTTCATTGGGAGAATACTCTTAGGATTAGTAGTCGGCTACTTGGTGGGGTCCCTGATAAAAACAGTGGATGTTTTCGGAAGCAGCCAGAACGCTCCCCAACTTTGTGCAAGCGGCTGTGCGTTAATCTATGTTTTTCACAAAATGTACATGATGAACTGGATTCCGTTGAAACGGATGCCGTAGGCCGATATTCCCTCATCGGAATCAGCATAGACCTGGACTAAGGATTCAAAGAGCCGGACAACTCCCCATAACTCGGCAATTCCTCCATAAATGAATAGCTCTGCTCTTCAAAATTGATCTTACAGTAATAATGTTGAAGCCCGTTACTGACCAGTAAATACGGAACCCGATGCACGATGTTATAGCGGGAAATCTGATCAAAGACCGACTGACTGATCTTGATGTGCGGAGCCTTGAATTCGCCAATACATAAGCGTTTCCCATCTCGCGCGAATAAGACGAGATCCGTCCGCTTTTGCAGGGTATTCAGCATTAGCCCTCCTTCGGACTGAATCAGGTTTTTAGGCACTTCTTTTTCCCGGATCAGGTAGTGGATCCAATGTTGCCGTACCCATTCCTCTGGCGTCAGCTTCAGGTATTTTTTACGCAGCTCGTCGTACACGAATAAGCCATTGGCCCGCCGTAGCAATTTAAAAGGGTGACCCGGAAGATTCAGAGGGATCGGTTCCTGCATCGGTCAAAAATACGCCTTAAATTGCACATCCTCCTAAATTTATCTAAGTTTGCCCAACCCAATCCAATTCATGAGTACAGCAGCCAGCGTTTTAAAAGATATCCAGCAGCGGAAGCTGAAACCAGTCTATTTATTGCATGGGGAAGAATCCTATTACATCAATCTGGTAAGCGATGCACTGGAAAATAAGGTGCTGAGCGAGGCGGAAAAAGGATTCAATCAGAGCGTGGTTTACGGCAAGGACACGGATTGGACGACGGTTATGAACATGGCTAAGCGCTACCCGATGATGAGCGATTACCAGCTGGTCATCGTAAAAGAAGCGCAAAACCTGAAATGGGACCGGGTAGATGAATTTGTGCTTCGTTATTTCGAGCAGCCGCTGCCGAGTACAATACTCGTTTTTGCTTACAAATACGGGAAGTTCGACAAACGGAAGAAGGCTTACAAGCTGATTGATAAAAGCGGACTCATTCTTGAATCGCCAAAAATATACGACAATAAGGTAGGAGCCTGGATTGAAGACTACCTCAGGGATGAGGGGTGGAAGATCCATCCGCAGGCGGCGGCACTCATGGCCGAATACCTCGGGACTGATCTTTCCAAAGTGGCCAATGAACTGGACAAGCTGATGCTCAACGTGCCGAAGGAAAGGGAGATCAGCGCAGCCGATATTCAGAACAACATCGGGATCAGTAAAGATTTTAACGTCTTCGAACTGAATACCGCATTGGGACAGCGCGACATTTTAAAGATTTATCGGATTATCGATTACTTCGCAGCCAATCCAAAGTCCAACCCCACGCCCGTAATCCTGGGTTCTTTGCATGCCTATTTTTCAAAAGTCCTGAAATATCATTACCTGATCGGTCAGGAAAAGGCTACGGTAGCAAAGACCTTGGGGGTTCATCCATTTTTTATGAAAGACTATGAGCTGGCCGCCAGGAATTACCCGGTTGCGAAACTGGTCTCGATTGCAGGTTATCTCCGGGAATACGATCTAAAATCAAAAGGGGTGGATGCTTTCAATCTGGAGCCGGGCGACCTACTCAAAGAGCTACTCTTTAAAATCTTGCACGGGTAAAGGCCAGTCTGATAAAAAAATGTAGTTCAGTCCGGCCTGCTGGCCGGACTGAACTACATAAAGGATTAAACGGCAAGCATTTCTTCCCGTTGCTTTTTGATCGACTCATCGTTGATGTAGTCGTCGTAGGTCATCAGTTTATCGATCAAGCCATTTGGTGTCAGCTCGACGATCCGGTTGGCTACCGTCTGTGTCAATTCGTGGTCACGTGAGGTGAACAGGATAGAGCCTTTGAAATCACGCAATCCGTTGTTCAGGGCGGTGATGGACTCCAGGTCCAGGTGATTGGTTGGCTCATCGAAAAGCAATAAGTTGGCTTTCTGAAGCATCATCCGGGAGAACATACAACGCATCTTTTCTCCTCCGGAAAGCACCGTACTCTTCTTCAGCACCTCTTCACCGCTGAACAACATCTTGCCCAGGAAGCCGCGGATAAACTGATCATCCTGATCCGCAGAAGAATAATCCCGCAACCAGTCGATCAGGTTTTCATTCTTACCTTCAAAATAAGGGGCATTGTCCATCGGGATATCCGCTGTGCTGATCGTAACTCCCCACTTAAAACTACCACTGAAGTCGGTGTCCCGACCGGTAAGTATTTCATAGAAAGCGGTAGTCGCCAGGCTGTTTTCAGCCAGTACGGCAATCTTATCGCCCTTATTCATCATCAGGTTCACCTTATCGAACAGCACCTCTCCGTTCAAAGTCTTTTTCAATTGTTCGATCTGCAGGATCTGATCGCCCGGTTCGCGAACCATGTCGTTGAACATAATGGCCGGGTATTTTCTGCTGGACGGTTTGATCTCGTCCAGATTGATTTTATCTAATGCTTTTTTCCGGCTGGTCGCTTGCTTCGATTTGGAGGCGTTGGCGCTAAAGCGACGGATAAACTCCTGCAGCTCCTTCACCTTATCCTCCATCTTTTTGTTCTGGTCCGCCCGCTGTTTCAGCGCCAGTTGGCTGGATTCATACCAGAAGCTGTAGTTACCGCTGTAGATGCTCATCTTGCTGAAGTCGATGTCTACGATGTGCGTACAGACGGCATCCAGGAAGTGACGGTCGTGGGATACCACCAATACCAGTCCCTGGTAATCCGCCATGAAGTTTTCTAACCAGGCAATCGTATCGATGTCCAAGTCGTTCGTCGGCTCATCGAGTACCAGGATATCCGGGTTACCGAATAAAGCCTGTGCCAGGAGTACGCGGACTTTTTGATTACCATCCAGCTCCTTCACCAGTTTATAATGATGCTCTTCCTTTATGCCCAGGTTACTAAGCAACGTAGCCGCATTGGCTTCTGCACTCCAGCCATCCATTTCCGCAAAAAGATTCTCTAGCTCTCCGGCACGTTCTCCGTCGGCGTCGCTGAAATCTTCCTTCGCATAAATGGCATCTTTTTCCTTCATGATGTCGTAAAGCTCTTTATGACCCATCATAACGGTTTCGATAACAGAAAACTCATCGAAGGCATAGTGGTTCTGGCTCAGCACAGCCATCCGCTCGCCCGGAGTTATGCTGACGGAACCCGTACTCGGATCGACCTCTCCAGTGATGATTTTCAGGAAGGTAGATTTTCCTGCACCATTGGCGCCTATGATACCATAACAGTTTCCTTGCGTGAATTTGAGGTTAACCTCGTCAAATAAAACTCTTTTCCCAAAACGGAGGGAGAGATTGGAGATACTAATCATTTATGAAATGTCTTGATGACTTAAATTCGTACTAATAAGCGTGCAAAGTTACGAATAAATATACTAGTCTTTTGAGGTGGAGCTTTTAAGCTCCCGCAGTCGCTGTACCTCCCGCATTAGCAAAGGAAAGGCGGGATAAGTCATATCGTGTCCATAGCCTTCCAGTTCCAACAGGCGGGTATCCTGATGACCGCTCAGTTTCATCATTCTGGCCAGGTAGGCATTCTCTTCATACCTGCCCAGCATTTCAATCTCGCGTCCGCCGGTAATGAGCAGCAGGGGAGGAGCATCTTTGCGGACATGGTACAGTGGAGCCAGGCGATCGATCGTCGGCTGAAGTTCAGGGATGCCCTGTTCTTTCCGCGCGGTGAAGTGCGTGATGGCCTGACCGCTGAAGGGAACCAGCCCCTCAACCTGATCTGCGTCTATACCGTAAGGTTTGAGATATTCCTTATTCAGCACGGTCATCAACCCGAGGTATCCGCCTGCCGAATGTCCGGAAACAATCAGGTGCTTATCGCTCCCTCCGTATTCCTGAATATGCTTGAAAGTCCAGGCGATGGCTGCTGCAGCGTCTTCGATAATCTCTTCAACCTTTGCCTTCGGGGAAAGGCGGTAATTGACACCGATCACCGCAATTCCTTTTCCTTTAAGCGCTTCCGGTAGCTCTTTATTGCCACCGGTTAATCCGCCGCCATGAAACCAGATGACGGTCGAGAAATCTTTCTTATCGCTAGGGTAGTAGATATCCAATACGCAGCGTTCTCGCTGATAGCTATCCAGGTTCTTACCTTCGTAATAAGCGATGTTCTCCTGTGTCTTGTATTGTCCCTGTCCCTGAACCAAAAGGCTAAGATGCAACGATAGAAAAAACAAAATGAGCCGGACTCTTTTCATGGCTTGTTAAATAAATTTATCTTCGAACGATTAAGCCTTGAAATTATGGAAAAGAAAGAGCTTAGGCAACGCTTAGCCAAAAAAATGACTAAAGGAAGGATCGATTTCTTAAGAGATTTATTGCAGCGCCAAGAGTTCTACATTCCGGATGTCCTTGAACTTGTCTTGGATGAGGAGCCTCAAAACGCTTTTCGTGCCGCATGGCTTCTGGAGGCTATCTCAATAGATTCTCCGATGCTGTTCGGGAAGCATGTAAAAAAGTTTTTAATACAGATTCCAAAACTGAAACACCCGAGCTTACAGCGACACTATTCTAAGATATTGATGCAGATGACGATGTCCAGCACTGTTAGCTACCTGGCGGGTGTTTATGAAGAAATTACTGCACCGGAAAATAAAGAAGAGCTGGCAGAGCAGATGTTTGACTGGCTCATCAACCCGAAAACTCCGGTAGCCGTGCAAGTCAATTGCCTGGATGTGCTGGCAAACTTAACACCATCACTGCCCTGGATTAAAGAAGAGCTGCTGGCTCAAATTGAATTTTTTTTGAGAGATGGAAGTCCGGCTATGCAAAGCAGGGGAAAGAAGGTCAAAGCAAAATTGCTAAGAATCCCGGAAAAGCGATAAAAAGCGAAAAGGCGGCGACACAAATGATGGACAAATTGGACACAAATACCGGCGCATCTTGACAGGAGCTTCGAGGATACTTCGTTGGAGCTTCAGCCGAAACCCGATCTAAAGGCGTTGCGGAAACGAACCGGGGGCGTGTCTGATCCCTTAGAATGCCTATATTTTTACTTGATTTTTATCTTCGCAACATTCCAACAACCGTGCGAGTTGAAAACACCCGAAGGTATGCCTCAAAAATGCACGCCTTCGGGTATTTCACTGTTTTACTTCAGGACATTTACCTGGTATAAATCGTGTCGACGGTCTTTCATCGTTTTCACCGTGCCATATTCGTGGAGTTCTTTCAATGAATACAGATCAACATCCGTTAGCAACACCATTTCCGTATTTGGCGTCGCCTCTGCTTTGACGCCGTTGGTTGGGAATGCGAAGTCCGATGGTGTGAAAACGGCCGACTGGGCAAACTGGATGTCCATATTATTCACTTTCGGCAGGTTACCGACGGATCCAGCAATAGCCACGTAACATTCGTTCTCGATCGCCCTGGCTTGCGCGCAGTTTCTTACCCGCGTATAACCGTTCTGCGTATCGGTAAGGAAGGGAACAAAAAGAATTTTCATACCCTGTTCTGCCAGTATACGGCCCAGCTCCGGGAATTCGACATCGTAACAAATTACAATACCAACCTTGCCGCAATCCGTATCGAAAACTTTCACGCTGTCTCCGCCATACATACCATAGTAACGAACTTCATTCGGGGTAATGTGAACTTTATCGTGATAATCGACCTTACCACTGCGATGGCAGAGATAGGAGCGGTTATAAAGCTTGTCTTCTTCATCCAGATATGGCATCGAGCCGGCGATGATGTTCACGTTATACGATACCGCCAGGGCAAGAATGCGTTCTTTAATCTCCTCTGTATGCTTAGCCAGCATACACATCGCATCGCGTTCCGGCAGGTTGTTGTACGGCTCCATCAATGGCGTGTTGAAGAATTCTGGAAAGACCGCAAAATCAGCCCCGTAGCCGCTGACGGCATCCACGAAAAACTCAATCTGATCGAAGAAGCCTTCAATATTGCTGAACAGACGCATCTGCCATTGCACCATACCCAGACGAATAGTCTGCTTGGTAGGCGAAACCGCGCTGTCGGGTTCATAGTAGATATTGTTCCATTCCAGCAGCGTTGCGTACTCCATGGAGTCTTTATCCGCCGGGAGGTAATTTTTCAGTATTTTTTTAACGTGGAAATCGTTCGCCAGCTGGAAGGTCAGTGTCGGGTCGTATATTTCCTTCTGCTTTACTTTCTCAATGTATTGTCTTGGTGTGAGCTCTTTGGCATGTGTCCGGTAGTTCGGGATGCGTCCGCCAGCTACCACACTCTTCAAGTTCAGTTGCTCACAGAGCTCTTTACGGGCATCGTAAAGGCGTCTGCCCAGACGTAGCTCCCGGTACTCCGGGTGAACGAATACCTCGATACCGTAAAGCACGTTACCTTCGGTGTCGTGCGTGTCAAACTTATAGTCACCAGTGATTTCCAGGTAGCTATGCGACCGATCGGTCTTTTTTGAATCGACGATAATAGACAAAGCACAGGCGACAACATGCTCGTCCACTTCAATGCAAAGCTGGCCTTCGGGGAAAATTTTCAATAAATCTTTGATGTGCGCCTTGGACCAGACACCGCCCGCCATTCCCTGGTAAGCTTCTTCCATAGCCACTTTCAGATCCTCATAGTCCTTCAGGTTGAGTTTTCTGGTAACAATATTCATATAAAATGTTCGAGATTTTTTGTTAGAACAACGTATTTCCTTTCGGATAGTTTGTCTTGCCGAGGTGTTTATAGGCGGATTCCGTGCATTCCCGGCCCCGGGAAGTACGCATCAGGTAACCCTCCTGGATCAGGAAGGGCTCGTAGACTTCTTCAATGGTTCCTTCGTCTTCCCCGACGGCTGTAGCGATCGTCTTCAGGCCCACTGGCCCCCCTTTAAACTTCTCAATAATGGTGTCCAGGATGCGGTTATCCATTTCATCCAACCCATGCTCATCCACATTCAGCGCATTGAGCGCGTATTGAGCGATAGGCGTATCGATCTTTCCATTGCCTTTGATCTGGGCAAAATCGCGCGTTCTGCGCAACAAGGCATTGGCTATACGGGGCGTACCTCTGCTCCGACGCGCGATTTCGTAAGCCCCTTCATCCGTAATTTCTGTACGCAAGATATGAGCAGAGCGGAGAACAATGGTGGTCAGTAACTTTGCATCGTAATACTGAAGGCGGGCATTAATGCCGAAGCGTGCGCGCAAGGGCGCGGTGAGCAATCCGGAACGCGTAGTGGCGCCGATCAGTGTAAAAGGGTTTAACGTAATCTGTACCGATCGGGCATTAGGGCCGCTTTCCAGCATAATGTCTATACGGTAGTCTTCCATCGCCGAGTAGAGGTACTCTTCGACCAATGGACTCAACCGATGAATTTCATCGATAAACAAGATATCGCCTTTTTCAAGATTAGTCAGCAGACCGGCGAGATCACCGGGTTTGTCCAGCACCGGGCCGGAGGTAATCTTGATGCCAGCCCCCATTTCGTTGGCTATAATGTGGGAAAGGGTAGTTTTTCCCAGTCC
>JBMDWN010000212.1:0-8769 GCA_048595275.1 Olivibacter sp.
AGTTTGCCTTCCACCTGGCTAAAGACGCGTTCATCGGGATCGTCCAGTAAATAGATCAGCGATTTCAGTTCCTTCTCTTCAAGCATATGTAAAGATACGAAGCTTTTGCCTATTTGTTTCTATCTTTGACGCTATGGCTAACATGCGCTTTTTCCTCGATTACGTGAAGCACTACCTCCAGTCCACCAGTCGCCACGGCACCCATTCTCCCTTCGTTTATAAGCTGGTGGATGAGGTGGTCTATGACTTCGGACCTAAGTCCTTTTACGAATCGATTGAGGCGGAGCGCGCCACGCTAAAAAAAGATGAACAGCAGATTTCGGTTACGGACCTTGGCGCTGGCTCCATGCTCAATAAGAACAAGACCAAAGCGGTAAAAACCATTGCCCGGAATGCACTTAAACCTCCCAGAGTTGCCCAACTGCTGGCGCGTCTCGCCCATCATTTTCAACCCCGCCGGATCATTGAACTCGGCACTTGCCTGGGCATCACGTCCGCCTACCTGTCGAAGGCAGCTCCAGGGGCTCACCTGGACACGGTAGAAGGTTGTCCGCAGACGGCATCGATTGCCCGTCGCACCCTGAACCGTTTAGGCGTTGATCGTGCGGAACTGCATACAGGCAATTTTGATGACCGGCTTCCTCAGCTGCTGAGCGGCGAAGATCCGGTCGATCTGTTCTTCGTGGATGGTAACCACCGCGAAGACGCAACCTGGAATTATTTCATTCAGGCGCTCCCCAAAGCAACAGAATCCAGCCTGTTTATTTTCGATGACATTTATTGGAGTGAGGGCATGAAGCGGGTATGGGAACGCATCAAAGAACATCCGGACGTGACCGTCACCGTAGATCTCTTTTATATAGGCCTTGTGTTTTTCAAGAAAGATCAGGCGAAAGAGCACTTCCGCATCCGTTTTTAAGCCGATCGCCTTTCAACAGGTTTAAAAGGCTTCTCCCAGAGAAATATAGAAACTGGCCTGACGGGGTTCGCCGGGGATGCGTTGGCCTACCCCGTAATCCAGGCGAAGACTGGTATTGTGTTCGATGTCGAAGAAATAACGAAGTCCTGCCCCATAGGTGGGCTTGATGTTGTCCAGCGCCAGCTTGCTGACGTCGCCATATACTCCGCCCGCCCCCGCGAAGGCCGCAACACCGAGCCTCGGGTGAAAGCGGTAACGGAATTCGGCCTGAGATGTCAGGAGTCGCCGGTCCCGGTAACGCCCCTGGTAATAACCCCGCATGCTTTCGTCACTCCCCAGCTGCGGCAGCATATAAAAGGGAACGCGCCCAAACACTTCATCGTAGGTAGCGTTAAGTCCAAGGGTCATCTCGTCATTGATCGGAAAGAAAGCCCGTAGGTTGATGTTCGCAATGAATCCGTTGAAGTTCTCCCCTCCCCAGATATCCGGTGCGTAGCTCAGGGCACCTTTGAGCAGATAGCCTTTTGTGGTGTAGTTGATGTTATTCCGGCTATCGTAAGCTTGATCCAGGCCAATGGCCCAGTAGCGCCCGCCGCTTCTACCCGAAAGCGGGATTTGCGGGAAGATACCCCCATCTTCCGGCTTATGGAAGTAATCGTAATATTCGAAAATGTTGGTGATGCCGACAAAATAGTCCGGAAGCAGCATGCGCTCATAGTCAAAGCGCAGCCGGAACATCTGCTGCGTCAGCAGTCCGCGATCCGCTTGCAGCGTCTCGTGGCCCAGGCCATAAAAGTAAAATGGGAAGTCGCGGTAACGGAGCTCTGCTACGTAATGGTTTTTGTTTCCGTTCGTCCAGATGTCGGACGTGAGTTTCGTATTCACCTGGCTTTCCGTAGAAAGCGTAGCTTGCAGATTGATCGTCGACGTCCGTATACGGAGGTCTTCCCGGTCGGTATAGAAGTTGTAAACACCCTGGACGCCAAACACAAATCCGGTCTCCGGCCCGTAAGAGAAGGCAGGAAGGACAATAAAACCAGGAGACCTGGTGCTGTCCTTCTCCGAAGAGATGAATTTTTGGACCAGCCTGCTTTGCATGAGCCGACCTTCCATAAAGCGGTCGTAAAGACTTCCGGGCTTATCCTGTGCGGCGATCGGCCGGAGCGTGAGCATCAGCAACAACAGAGAGAGGGCGCTTGTAGATTTCAGAACTTGATGCATAAGACTAGCGCGCTTTCGGCTGGCAGGTGATCCGGTTTTTTAAGGATAAGGTGATGAACGATTGGTCGTAAGGCAGGCGAAGACGAACGGAGTCCTCCGATAAACGGTCAACCCGGAAAGAAGCCAGATACTGACCGGTTCCATGGCAACCTTTGAGCTTCTGCCGTCCGGCTTCATTGGTATAATCCGCCTCGATAAAAAGGGAGTCCGACCGGAAGAGGTATAAACCTTTGGCGTACTCTTTCCAGTGTCCGTCCTGATAGCAGGAATCGACCACGTTGCGTACAGTGGAATGCGTATCCATTTCGATATAAACCGAGTCGCACACAAAGCGAAACTTATGATACGTATAATGCAGCAATTCGTTTTCATTTGGAAAGGCGACCTGCTCCCATACGCCGTGGAGAAAGGGTGTACCTTCTCCCTGCACATTTGGGTTGAACCGGCAGGCGCCTGCAAAAAGAAGCAGTCCTATGAACGCCAAAAAATACGACCGCATGAAATCCAGCTTACTTCAGGCCTCCGATCATATCGTCCGGGCGCACCCATTTATCGAAATCCTCTCCGGAAAGCATCTCCAGCGCCAGCGCAGCTTCGCGCAAGGAAGTACCTTCCTTGTGTGCTTTCTTGGCTATTTTCGCCGCATTCTCATAGCCGATGTGCGGATTAAGTGCCGTAACCAGCATCAGGGAATTTTCCAGGTGTTTTTTGATCCCTTCTTTGTTCGGTTCGATACCGATAGCGCAATGATCGTTGAACGATACACAGGCATCGCCGATCAGCCGGGCGGATTGCAGGAAGTTGGCTGCCATTAAAGGTTTGAAGACGTTCAGCTCGAAGTGCCCGTTTGATCCGCCGATGCTGATGGCTACATCATTGCCCATTACCTGGGCCGCTACCATGGTCATCGCCTCGCATTGGGTAGGGTTGACCTTACCCGGCATGATCGAGGATCCCGGTTCGTTCTCCGGGATGAGGAGTTCCCCGATTCCGGCCCGCGGACCGGAAGCCAGTAAACGGATGTCGTTGGCAATCTTCATAAGTGAAACGCCGATCTGCTTCAGTGCTCCGTGGCTTTCCACAATGGCGTCGTGTGCGGCAAGCGACTCAAATTTATTTTCAGCGGTTTTCAGGGGTAGACCCGTGAATTCAGCAATGTATTTGGCAACATTTTCCGAATAACCCTTTGGTGTATTGATCCCCGTTCCGACAGCCGTACCGCCTAAGGCCAGTTCAGAAAGGTGTGGCAGGGTGTTTTTCAGCGCCTTGATTCCGAAATTCAGCTGCGCTACGTAACCGGAAAACTCCTGTCCGACGGTCAGCGGAGTCGCATCCATCAGGTGGGTACGACCGATCTTGACCACATCCATAAACTGTTCCGATTTGCTTTTCAGGGTGTCCCGAAGTTTTTCAATCCCCGGAATGGTGCGCTCCAGCAGCATTTTATAAGCCGCAATATGCATGGCCGTAGGATAAGTATCGTTAGACGATTGTGACTTGTTTACATCGTCGTTCGGGTGAATGAAGGTCTTGCCTTCTCCGAGCTTGTTGCCCTGCAGGACATGCGCCCGGTTGGCCACCACTTCATTGACGTTCATATTAGACTGCGTACCAGATCCCGTCTGCCAGATTACCAGCGGAAACTGATCCCCCAGTTCACCCTGCAGGATTTCATCACACACCTTAGCGATCAAGTCACGCTTTTCCGAGGGGAGAATTCCAGCATCCGTATTGGTGTAGGCGGCTGCTTTTTTAAGATAAGCAAAGGCTTCGATAATTTCCTTCGGCATAGATCCTTCAGGGCCGATTTTGAAATTTTCGTGTGAGCGTTCCGTTTGTGCTCCCCAGTATTTATCAGCAGGCACTTTCACCTCGCCCATGGTATCGTGTTCGATCCGGTATGACATAAAATTCTGTATTGATGACAGGAGACAAACTTACACGAAATTTGCCGAAAAGGTGGTATTTACGACATAAAATCGCCAACTTCGCTTATTCTTAAAGCTGACGCAAACACCAAAACAAACAGGAGTATTTTGAGACCCCTATATTTATTTATGGCCTATACCGGCTTTGTGCTTCTGAGCTGTACATCAGCACAGGAACGGGAGGCGAAAGAAGTCCGGGAACGGGAAAAAACAGACAGCATCCGTCTGCTATACGATGCAAAAGACGCGGATCGGGAGATCGATGCTTTCATGAAAAAGCTGCATCAGCGGTCCGCCTTCAACGGCAATGTGCTGGTGGCAAAAAAAGGTAAGATCATTTACGAGAACAGTTTTGGGTGGGCCGACTACCTGCGGAAGGACAGCCTGAATATTGACTCCCAGTTCGAACTGGCTTCCGTTACCAAACCGCTGACAGCAACGGCGATCCTGATGCTGGCGGAGGAGGGAAAACTGAAACTCGATGACGAGGTCAGAGACTTCTTTCCGGACTTCCCCTATGAGGGCATCACCATACGTCAGCTGCTTTCGCATCGGTCCGGTTTGATCAATTATGTTTATTTTACGGACGACCTCTGGCCGAACAAGTCGACAGGCATGACCAATACAGATGTGATGGAACTGCTGGCTGAAAAAAAACCCGCCCCTTACGCTAAACCGGATACCCGCTTCCACTACAACAATTCCAATTTCATGATTCTTGCCGCGATCCTTGAAAAGGTTACCGGGAAGACCTATACGGTTTTCATGCAGGAACGCATTTTCCAACCGCTGGGCATGAAACACACGGCGATTTATTCCAAAGCGGATTACGAAAAGATACCGGTTGATGTGGTGGGGCACGACAAAGTCTGGCGGCGGTCTGTGGTTCAGAACTTTCATGACGGACCGGTGGGAGACAAAGGCGCTTACAGCACGGTGAAAGACTTGTACCTGTTTGATCAGGCGCTTCGGGAGGGTAAATTATTAAACGAGGCGTGGCAGGATTCCGCATATGCGGCCCATAACCCCTCTTCCAAAAGCCTCTTCAATTATGGCTATGGCTGGCGGACCTTCGAACAGGGGAAGGAGCATGTTGTTTACCATACGGGGTGGTGGCATGGGTTCAAAAGCATTTACGTAAGGGACCTCAAAAACGATGTCACTATTGTGTTACTGACGAATATGGCCAACGGAAGTCTTCTGAAACTGGACGACCTTTATAAGATCGTAGACATGCCGGTGATCCGGCAGGGGGCCTATTCGGGCGGGGAATATATTGCAGAATAAGAAACAATAAAAAATTAACGCATATGTTTGACAAACTATTTCAGGCGCAGCAGCAAGTGGAAGAAATCAAAAAGAGGCTGGATTCCGTATCGGTAACCGGAGAAGCTGAGGGTGGTTTGATCCGGGTGATCGCAACGGCCAACAAGGAGATCAAATCGATTCAGGTAGACCCGGATTTTTTTGCTGAAGGCGACCGGGAAGCATTGGAAGAATTGCTGGTTGTGGCAACAAACAAGGCCTTGCAGCAGGCGGAGCAAATCAGCCAGGCAGAAATGCAGTCCGCTACCAAAGACATGCTCGGCGGGCTTGGCTCGATGTTTGGACAACCGTAAATATGAAAGCTACATATTACGGCCAGTCCGCTATCGCCATATCGACCTCCAGCGGAGAACTGTTGTTCGACCCTTTTATCACCCCGAATGAGCTCGCCCGTCATATCGATATCGACAGCGTCCAGCCCGATTACATTCTGCTGAGCCACGCGCATGAAGACCACGTGGCGGATCTGGAAGTCGTTCAGAAGAAGAAATCGGCTCAGGTCATCGCCATTGTTGAGACCGCGGCCTGGGTGCAGCAAAAGGGCATTTCAGAAGATAAAGTGATCGCCATGAATTTCGGTGGTACGCTGAGCCTTCCCTTCGGCACCGCTAAGATGGTCTATGCCCTGCATACCAACAGCACGCCGGAAGGGGATTATGCAGGTGTTCCCGCCGGATACCTGCTCAGTATCGACGGAAAAAAGATCTATTTCGCCGGTGATACAGCGCTTACACTGGAGATGAAGTTGCTAAAAGATGAGCAGATCGACTGGGCTTTTCTTCCAATCGGCGGACACTTCACGATGGATGTAGAAGACGCGATTAAAGCCGCTGAATTCATCAACTGCAAAAACATCGTCGGCATTCATTACGACACCTTCCCTCCTATTAAGATTGACCACGAAGAAGCCATACGGCAATTTGCGGACGCAGGGCTAACCCTCCACTTAATACCGATTGGAGAGCACATCGAACTTTAATTACTTACCATTATCCCGTTTAACGATCAGGTTCCGGAACTGGACCTGATCCGTCTCGGGATTCAGTTCCGCCTCGAACTCCAGGTGGAGGGTATCGTCGATGTATTTTCCGTCGCTGAAGGACGGAATCCAGTACGAAATGCTCCGTAAACCCGCCAGCAGCAGCTTATCAATTTCTTTCTCTTCAAAACCTTCTACGATTTCCAGCTTACGGAGCGTTCCGGTGCTTCGCACTTCGGCTGTCATCTTCAGCTTACCCACTTTCACGTTCGACCCGTTGTAGGGTTCGAAAACCTTATCCAGCTTATTCAGGATGAATCGGGAGAAGTCCTGGTTTTCGTCGATCGTACAAGCCTTTGCCACCATCCCTTCCGCCTGACCAAAATAAATACTCGGGCCGATCTGGATACGCGATGTTAAGTAGGCCGATCCTTCCAGCTCGTCGTAGCCCCGCTGAAACTTACCCTCGGCAAAGCGTTCCATCCCAACGTAATCCTGTCCGCCCTCCTCGTACACGTAAAAAAGATTCCATACACCATCCGGCTTTCCTGCTTTAATCTGACCCTGATAGTTGATGTGGGTATTGCCGTATTCATTATAGCCTTCTACCCGCACCGGAAATTCAAAACGTCCTTCACCAGCTTCCACGCGCTGGCGCCCAAGCCGGTCCCAGAAGTTCCAGACCAGGATATCGCTGTCCGTGTAACGGATTTCCAGCATGGGGAGCCCGTCCGGATATTTAAACGTCCAGCTTCCGCTTGGTTTATCGTTTTCAAAAAGAACCGACCACTGTTCGTTGCCGTTTGGAAAATAAGCGGTAAACTGACCATCCTTCTTCCCATCCGTGTAATTTCCTTCCAGCAGCACCCGGTCTTCGTCTCCGTAATCCCAGAAAGGGCCATCAAACGATTTCTTTGCGACATCGTAGCGTCCCAGCCGGTCGATTTTCCGGAATTCACAGTTCCGGTCTACCAGAAAGTAATGCTCGTCGAAGTAAAAATACATCCGACCACTATCGGCTTTTTCGAAGAAAACCTGATCCTCTGCCGAACTACCCTCCATGCTATCCTGAGCCCTTACAGGGGTCATTCCCAGAATAGCTATACAGGCCAAAAGGCCTATTGTCTTAATTCTACTGTTCATTAATGTGCTTCCAACCAATTTGTTCCGGATCCGATCTCCACCAGTACCGGTACGTTCATCGGGATAGCATTTACCATTTGCTCCCGGATAATTCCCTTAAACAACCCTTCTTCTTCCCTCGGGACGTCAAACACCAGTTCATCGTGCACTTGCATGGTCATCTTGCCTTTCAACCCTTTTTTCTGAACTTCTTCATGAATCCGGATCATGGCGATTTTGATCATATCTGCCGCAGAGCCTTGTATGGGTGCGTTGATTGCATTTCGTTCCGCAAATCCTCGGACGGTTGCATTAGCGGAATTGATGTCGCGTAGATAACGCCTCCGCCCCAATAAAGTTTCAACGTATCCGTGTTCTTTGGCAAAGGCGATGGTGTTGTTCATATATGCTTTAATCCCGGGATACTGATAAAAATACTGATCGATAATGTCCGCTGCTTCTTTCCGGGCGATGCCAAGCGATTGCGAAAGGCCGAAAGCCGACTGTCCGTAAATGATGCCGAAGTTAACAGCCTTGGCATTCCTGCGCTGGTCGCTGCTCACGCCGTCCAGGGGCAGGCCATACACTTTTGCCGCAGTGGCCGTATGGATATCCAGCTGTTGCTGAAACGCTTCCTGCATGGCCTCGTCGCCGCTGATCTCGGCGATGAGCCGCAATTCAATCTGAGAATAGTCGGCTGAAAGCAAGATATGATCTTCGTTGCGCGCAATGAAGGCCTTCCGCACCTCCCGACCCCGTTCCGTCCGGATGGGAATATTCTGCAGGTTCGGATTATTGGAGCTAAGCCTTCCGGTAGCGGCCACCGCCTGGTTATAGGAGGTGTGGACGCGACCGGTCCGGTCGTTCACCATCAGCGGCAAGGCGTCTACATAGGTAGACTTCAGCTTCTGCAGCTGACGGAAATCGAGGATATCCCGTACGATATCGCTTTTACTGGCCAGGGCAAGCAACACGTCTTCACCGGTTTGGTATTGCCCCGTTTTTGTCTTTTTTGCCTTGGCATCCAGCTGAAGCTTATCGAAAAGCACTTCGCCCAACTGCTTGGGGGAGGCGATATTGAAATTTAAGCCCGCTTTTTCGTAGATCACCTTTTCCAGCTGTAGGATATCCTGCTGTATCTTTAGCGAAGAAGCCTTCAATCCCTCTATATCGATCCGCACGCCTTCTTTTTCCATCTCCACCAGAACCGGCACCAACGGGAATTCAACCTCGTAAGCCAGTTTGACCGCATTCACTTCGGGCAGCATCGGCTC